>CASDPE010000039.1 GCA_949282395.1 uncultured Bacillota bacterium
CGGACGGCATTCTCTCTTCGCTTCTCGGTTCGGATGTGGCGCTTGGCGACGTCACTGCGGGCTATACGCTCGGCAAGGGCTTTGCGCTGGAAGCGCTGGGCGCGCAGCTCGGCTTTAGCTCGGCAGAGGCAGAAGAGATCGCCGCGCCCGAAGACGCGGCTGCGTATGTGCCGCTTTCCAAACTGCTTGCGTTCGTCGATCCCGTTGCGGAGATCCTCGGCGCGCAGTCCGTCGGCTTTACGCTCACCGCCGACGTGACGGTCGAAGGGATCAAACTCAACCTCACCGCCGACGGCAAAGTCAACTTTGCGGACGGCATGCAGCTCTACCTTACGCTGCAGGCGAAGGCATACCGTGCGGACGGCACGGCGGGCGACCTGATCGCGCTGCGCCTTGCGTATGCGGACGGGAAATTGTATCTTCTGTTCAACGACGCGGCGGCGTATGTCGCGGAAGGGGACCTGAGCCGGCTTGCCTCGCTGTTTGCGGGCGAAGAAGACGCCGCGCTGCTTTCGCTGGCGGACGCCGTCGATTACGGCGCGCTCCTGCAGGCGTTTGCGCTGTTTGTGGACGAGACGGACGCGCTCACTGCGTCCTTCGATCTCGCCGCATTGCTGGGCGAGGAATTCGGCGATATCACGCTTTCGGCGGAAGTGGCGGACGGCACGGTGGTGCTGCGCCTCGGCGATACGTCGCTTTCGGGCGTCGCGCTTTCGGGCGTGCAGGCTTCGCTTGCCGCCGGTGACGGGCAACCCGCGTTCAGCTTAAACGGCGCGGTGGACGCCGCTCCGTTCATCGAAGAGATCTATACGCTCACCGAAGGCGGCGAATACATGCTCACCGCAGATTACGCGGATGAAGAGCTCGGGCTTTCGGTGGACGCGGATCTGCACATCTCCGCGGCGGAAGGTCTTGCGCTTGCGGGCGCGGTGAACGTGCGCATTGCGGGCATTGAACTGCCGCTGCGCGTCACGCTCGTGAACGAAACGGTGTACCTGTCGCTGTACAATGTAAAACTTTCCGCCACCTTTGCCGAGATCGGCACGGCGGTGGAAAAGATCTGCACGCTGGCGGGCGTCGACCTTACCGAAGACATGGGTGTGGACGTTTCCGCATTGGTCGCGCAGCTTCTTTCGGTAAATTACAACGATCTGCTCGGCTCGCTCGCGCTTACGGATGAAAAGATCTCGCTGACCGTGAATGCGGACGGCATTCTCTCCGCGCTTCTCGGTTCGGATGTGGCGCTTGGCAACGTCACTGCGGGCTATACGCTCGGCAAGGGCTTTGCGCTGGAGGCGCTGGGTGCGCAGCTCGGCTTTACCGCTGCAGAGGCGGAAGAGATCGCCGCGCCCGAAGACGCGGAAAAGTACGTCACTCTCTCGCAGATCCTGCCTTTCGTTGACGCGATCGGCGCGATCGCCAAAGCAGACGACATCGAATTCGCGCTGGAAGACGTTACGGTCACGGTGGGCGGGCTGAAACTTTCGTTCACTCTGAAGGGCGAAGTCTGGCTTACGGAAGGCGCTCCGCAGATCCTGCTGGCGTTCACTTTTGAAGGCGAGACCACGCAGATCTATTACGACGGCAGCGACGTGCTCATCGGCTATGCCGGGTACACGATGCGCATTCCCGCATCCGACCTCGAACTGTTCAGAAACGAGATCGAAAAATTGCTCGGCGATACGTCTGCCGAGGTCATGGACGCGGATACGCAGTCTGTTTTGCAGCTGCTCGCTTCTCTTGATCTGCAATCGCTGATCGAAAGCATAGAACTTGCCGCGGAAGAGGGCGGGTTGCGCTTTGCCTCCGATCTTGCGGGGCTTCTCGGTGCAGAAGAGAGTACGCCGTTCTCCGTTTCGCTCGGAGCGGATGCAAGTTCGCTCACGCTGACCCTGAACGAGAGCCTTTCGCTCTTCGGTGTTACCGTCGATTCCTTTGCGGCGTCCGTCGGTACGGCGGCAAACGAACTGCCGCAGATCACGGGCGCGCCCTGCAAAAACGTATTCGCATTTATCATGAATGCTTACAGTGCGTTCACGGGATCGGAGTACATGAGCGTTTCCCTTTCGCTCACGGGCTCTGTCAACGCCACGCTCATGGGGGCGGTGCAGTTTGAAAAGAGCGCCGAAGAAAGGGAGTCCGTCGTCACGCTGAATATGGCGTTCGACGCGGTGTTTACCGACGGCAACGGCGAAAATCATTATATCGGCATCACGGTCTACCGCGATACCGTCTATCTGTACTATTCGATGATCGGCTTTGCCGAAAGCAATTACTTCACCCCGACGACGGATACGAACCTCGATCCGCTCCGTGTCAGCCTCTCCGTTTCTGCGCTGTTTGACGCCGCGCAGACCGTTCTGCCCATCGTCACCCCGCTCTTGGGGCTGGAAGAATCTGCCGCCTATTATTTCGATTTCGTCTACGAGATCCTCGGTGGCGCATATACGACCATCAACAGCGATATTTTCAGCGTCATGAACACGAAGGAATGGCTGGATATCATCCTCGGCATCCTGGACGAACATCTGCTCGGCGAAGAAGCTGCCGCCAAGGCGCAGCCCGCCGCTGCGGCGCAGATCGGGTTTGATTTCGACGCGCTCACGCTCCGCGTTTCGGCGGAGGGCATGGCGGTGGAAGTTTCCGCTGGGTCGCCTTATTACAATGCGGAAAACGCGCTTTCTGCTCCCAAAGACGGCGCATATACCGATATTTCGTGGGTCTCGCAGCTGATGCAGGACGTCCTGACCGCCTACGATTATTACGAGGACGGCAGGGGGTATTATCTGAGCGGTGCGCTCGGGATCGACGTCATCGGCATCGAACTCGATTTAACGATCGGCTTTGAACTGCGTATCGGTTTTGACGAGGCGAACGCGCCGTATATCTACATTTGCCTGACGGCGAACGAATACAGCAACGGTCTGCTTGCCCTTGTTCCGAATCTTTGGAGCTCTACGGTCATTCCCTGCGATACAAAAACGGAGATCGTCGTATATGACGGCGACGTGTATATCGCAAGGACAACGGCAGACAGTGTAAAGAGCGAGACAGAGAGTGTCAAATACAATAAGCAGAACAGAGAATGGTATATTGTTTCTTATCGGACGTACAATTATTACGACGTTACGACGCGCAGTTATTACACAGAATACCGTGCGATGACGTCGGATGCGTTCTTTGGCGACATCATGGATCAGCTCATCTGGGCGGTCAATATCGACAGTAAACTCGCATCCTTCATCATGGATATGATCCCCGCCGAAGAAGGAGGCGGCGCCGTAGACCGCAAGGACGATATCAACACCATGGTCAACAACTATTCGGGCGGTGAAAGCGGGTATTCGATTACGCTCGATCTCGGTAAGATCCTTATGGAAGATATGCTGGGCGCCGTAAGCCTGCATATCACCCGCACGCAGCGTGCGGACGGCAAATACGATCTGACTTCGGCAAGCCTTGAAATGAAACTTGCGTCGGTCGTAACCGTCAAGACCAAGGATGGCGGCATTACCAACCACATCCTGGCGGAAGGAGAAACGTCGCAGGCGGAAGAATACTGTAAGGCGATCATGAATGTTGTTTCGGCGGCAGGCGCTGTTGTGCCCGAAAGCGGGTATGTTGTATTCTACGGCAACTATAAAGACAGCGTTGCATCCGATCAGCGGTATTGGGTGGATGACGATAAGTACTACGGCTTGTTCGGCAGTACGGCAGAGAATGTGGGGCAGACCTATCGGTACACGCTGCAGCATTGCGTGCCGCAGTATGTCGCTTGAAAATTCCCTGTAAAAAACTATCCTGAAAACGCTTTACAAATTCCGTATCATATGATATGATAGGTGCAACAGAATATCTGTAAACGCTGTGAAGCGGAACAGTACCCCGATTTCGCGGGCATCAGAGAGCTGCCGTTTGGTGCGAGGCAGCCGATGCGGTCGGGCGAACTCGCCGCCGAGCGGTCTGCCCGAACGGGGAAAGCCAAGTAGAAGCAGAACGGGAACTCGCCGTTAAAAGAGGGGGATATGCGCCAGCAAAGGCAAGTATTCTATCGAGTGCGCGCAAACCTTGCGCGAAAAAGAGTGGTACCGCGGAACCCGTTTCCGTCTCTTGCGAGACGGAAACGGGCTTTTTGTTTTGGCGACTATACAATTATATTTAAGGATAAGGAGAGCAGTTCCATGAAAAATTATCAGAAGTATACCAAGCAGTACTTTTTGCCCCCCGTGCGGTGCATGGACTGGGCAGAAAAGGACGCGATCGACCATGCGCCCGTGTGGTGCAGCGTCGACCTTCGCGACGGGAACCAGGCGCTCATCCGCCCGATGACCCTGCGGCAGAAAGTGGAGTACTTCAAACTCCTGCTCAAAGTCGGGTTTAAAGAGATCGAAGTCGGCTTCCCCGCGGCAAGCGATACCGAATACAATTTTTTGCGTACCCTCATCGAGGAAGACCTCATCCCGGACGACGTGACGGTTCAGGTGCTGACGCAGGCGCGCGAGCACATCATCCGCAAGACGTTTGAAGCGATCAGGGGCGCCAAAAACGTCATCGTGCACGTGTACAATTCCACCTCCGTCGCGCAGCGCGAGCAGGTCTTTAAAAAGGACAAAGCCGCCATCAAAAAGATCGCCGTAGAGGGCGCGAAACTTTTGAAGCAGCTGACCGACGAGGCGGGCGCAAAGTACCGCTTTGAATACAGCCCCGAAAGTTTTTCGGGCACGGAGCCGGAGTACGCCCTCGAAGTGTGCAACGCCGTGCTCGACGTATGGCAGCCCACGGCAGACAGAAAGGCGGTCATCAACATCCCGACCACGGTGGAAAACGCCATGCCGCACGTGTTCGCGCAGCAGTGCGAATACATCTCCAAAAATCTCAAATACCGTGAAAACGTGCTGTTGAGCCTGCACCCGCACAATGACCGCGGCTGCGCCGTCGCCACGGCGGAAATGGGGCTTTTGGCGGGCGCAGACAGGGTGGAAGGCACGCTGTTCGGCAACGGCGAGCGCACGGGCAACGTCGACATCGTGACCGTCGGCATGAACATGTATTCGCAGGGCGTCGACCCGCAGCTCGATTTTTCCTTCATGCCCGAGATCTGCGCGCGCTACACCGAATACACGGCGATGGAGGTCTCGCCCCGCCAGCCGTACGGCGGCGCGCTGGTGTTCGCCGCCTTTTCGGGCAGCCATCAGGACGCGATCGCAAAGGGCATGGAATGGCGCAAACAGCACGACGAAAAGTTCTGGACGGTGCCGTACCTGCCCCTCGACCCGCAGGACGTGGGCAGAGAGTACCAGACGGACGTCATCCGCATCAACAGCCAGTCCGGCAAGGGCGGCGTCGGCTATATCCTGCATGAAAATTTCGGCATCGACCTGCCGCCCAAGTTCAAAGAGGCGATGGGCTATGCCGCCAAGGGCGTTTCGGACAGGACGAACCGCGAGCTCAAACCCGCCGAAGTGTACGCGGTCTTTGAAGATACCTTCGTCAAAAACAGGGCGGTGTTCGGCATTCCCGAATGCCATTTCAAACAGCTTGCGGGCGGCGGCATCGAATCTGCCGTTACCGTCAGAACGGGCGGTGCGACGGACGTCATCTCTGCCGAGGGCAACGGCAGGCTGAACGCCGTTGCGAACGCGCTGCAAAAGATGTTCGGCGCATTCGACCTCACCACCTATGAGCAGGTCGCCCTCTCCGACGGTTCGGGCGCAAAGGCGCTCTCGTATGTCGGGGTGGAACGCGGCGGCAAAACGTATTGGGGCGCGGGCATCCACGAGGACATCATCCAATCTTCCATCGACGCGCTCGTTTCGGCGCTCAACAACTGCCTCGCATAAAGGAGGGGCGCTATGGACGCGGGGTTTTATGTGCCCGTCCGCATCATCGGCGGGGAAAACTGTGTAAAAAAGGGGACGCAGCACTTTGCGCCCTTCGGGCAGCTGGCGCTCATCGTCTGCGGCAAAAGCGCCGCGCGCAACGGCGCGCTCGACGACGTGAAGAGCGCACTTGCCGCCAACGGGCAGCACGGGATCGTCTATGACGGCATCCCGCAGAACCCGACCGTCGCCTGCGTGGTAGAGGGGGCGCGGCTTGCGCGCGAACACAGGGTGAATTTCGTCGTCGCCATCGGCGGCGGCTCGCCCATGGACGCGGCAAAGGCGATCGCCATGCTCGCCTGTCAGGACGCGCCCGAAGGGCTGTTTGCGCATAAGATCGGCGCCGCCGTGCTGCCCATGATCCACATCCCGACCACGGCGGGAACGGGCAGTGAAGTCACCCCCTACGCCATCATCACCAACGACGAATTGCAGACCAAGCAGAGCATTTCTTCCCCCGCGCTCTTTCCGCACGTCGCGTTTCTGGACGGAAAATACATGGCGTCGCTCCCGCAGGACGTGACCGTGAATACCGCCATCGACGCGATCTCGCACGCGGTGGAGGGCATGCTCTCCGTGCGCGCGGGCGGGATGAGCGACCTCTTTGCGCGGCAGGCGCTCGCTCTTCTTATGGGCGAATACGAAAGCCTGCTTGCGGGCAGCTATACGCCGGCCGGCAGGCAGAACCTGCTGTATGGCTCCACGCTTGCGGGCATGGTCATCGCAAACACGGGCACCACGCCCGTGCACGGCATGGGGTACAGCCTGACCTATTTCCACGGCGTGCCGCACGGCAGGGCGAACGGGCTGCTGCTTGCGAATTTTTTAAAGGAATGTGAAAAGATCTGGCCGGGCAGTACGCGCAAGGTGTTCGACGCGCTCGGCATGGACGTGCAGGAATTTGCGGCAAAACTCAAAGCGCTTTTGGGCAGGCGCAAAAAATTGCCGGAAGAGGAGCTGCGCAGCTTCGCCGCGCGCGCCGCAAAGAACAAGAACGTGCGCAACTGCCGCGTTCCCTTTACGGAAGAGAACCTGTATACGGTGCTCAAACGCTCCGTCGGCTGAATCGTGGGAGAAACACATGGGGAATTACACGCAGGAAGAGGAGATGATCCGCGCCTTTATGGGCGGGGAAGGGGAATCCGCCGTGGAACGTCTGCTCCGCTTCCGCGAGCTGATGACGCAGTACAGCTGCGCCGTGCGCGAAGTGCGCACCAAGTTTGAAGTGCTCAACGAAGAGCTGACCTACCGCGGCGGGCGCAACCCGATCGAAAGCATCGTCTCCCGCATCAAAGAGCCGATGAGCATCGCGGGCAAGCTCAAACGTCTGGGTAAACCGCTGACCGTCGAATCCATCTACGAATGCCTCAACGACGTTGCGGGCATCCGCGTCATCTGCTCGTTCATCGACGATATTTACCGCGTGGCGGAAATGCTTTCGCGGCAGGACGACATCACCGTCGTCACCGTCAAAGACTACATCCGGCACCCCAAGCAGAACGGCTACCGCAGCTACCATATGATCGTCGAAGTGCCCGTCTTTTTTTCGGACAGCAAAAAGATCATGCGGGTCGAGATCCAGCTGCGCACCGTCGCCATGGATTTTTGGGCGAGCCTTGAACATACCATGAAGTACAAAAAGGAGAGCGCCGACCGCCCCGAGATCGCCGCTGAGCTGAAAAGCTGCGCCGAAGTCATCGCGGCGACGGACGCGCGCATGCAGAACGTGCGCATGCGCATCGAAGCGCTGGAAAAAGCGAACGGAAAATAGAAAGAGCGCGAATTTGCAGCCGCTCCGATAGGGAATTTTGCCGCAGTCTATAAGCGAAGCACTGCACAGAATATAAGTGAAGTATAGCGCACCATACCTTGCAGGCAAGGCAAGTGCGCTTTTATCCTTTACTTTTAGCTGTTTCGCTGTACAATATTATCAAAAACAGGCGGTAATTTAACGGAGTTAGAATGCAACCAAAAAATCTTTTACCTGCAAAAAACCGAAATGAATTGCGTGTTTGGCTTGCAGAAAATTATGATAAAGAAAGCGAATGTTGGGTGATCGTAAAGCGCGGCAGACCGCAAAACGATGACACGTTTTGGTATATAGACGCAGTTGAAGAAGCAATGTGTTTCGGTTGGATAGACAGTACTACCAAAACACTTGAAAACGGGATCACCGCTCAAAAATTGACGCCCAGAAAGAAAAAAAGTCTGTGGTCGGAACTCAATAAAGAGCGTTGCAGGCGGCTTGAGAAATTGGGATTTATGACGGAAGCAGGGCGCGCCCTTTTGCCCGATATGTCGGCAAATGGTTTTGCAATAGACAGCGAAATATTGACGGCGTTAAAAGCAGATAAAACAGTATGGCAAAACTTTAATAATTTTCCGCCGTTGTATCAACGGGTACGCATAGACACGATCCAAATAAAGAAAAAACAACCCGATTTATTTGCTCGCAGATTGCAAAAATTTATCGAGAACACAAAAAAGGGTATTATGTACGGCGAATGGAACGATAACGGACGATTATTAAATTATTGATAAATTCTAATTCATCCGGCAATCAGAAAGAGCGAAGTTTTATAAAAATCTTCGTTCTTTTTATTAGTCGCTATGGGAATTGCGCATTTTGCGCGCGCTTTTTGCGTTCAGCGGTTGCTTTTGCGGCAAAACTGTTATATAATATACGCGAAAAAGGCGGCGCACCGCCGCAGGATCGAGGTGAGGATATGAACGGAAGTCTGGCGGGCATTTCCGCAGGGGAATTCGCTGCTTTGCAGCATCGGCTGGATATTGAAAAATGGCTGGCGAGCGAGCAGGCGGGGCGGGATCTGTGCGGCACGATGCCCTGGTGCAAATATTGCGTGAAGGCGGAACAGCATCCCTGCGCCCGCGCGCAGATGCGCGGCAAGATGGACGCCGCCATGGACGAGCTGGTCGACGACATCGTGGAAAAGGAGCAGGGCGCGCCCGATGCCGAAACGGGCGGCATCCTCCGCGAGGAAGTGCGCGAAGAGCTTGCGGCAGAAGACCTTACCCGCCGCACGGAGGGGGGCGCCGCGCCCGCCGCGGCCGTTCCCGACGGATACGAAGAGGTCACGCGCTATAAAAGGAGCTTTCTTTCCCGCCTGATCCAAAGCAGCGCGGCGCAGGGGCGCTATACCGAACTCAAAAACGCGCTGCTCGGTTTTGCGGGCGTAAAGGCGCGCATGGGAAAGGCGGGGGAGACCTTCCGCTTCGGCAGGCAGGTGGTCGCAAAATTCCGCATTACGGGCAAAACGCTTTCGCTGTACCTTGCGCTCGACCCCGTTCCCTTTGAAAGCAGCAAGTACCGCTTTGAAGACGTTTCGGACAAAAAGACGTACGCCGCCACGCCCATGCGCCTGCGCATTACCAGCGACCGCGCCGCGCGGCACGCCAAAGAGCTGGTGCGCACGCTCATGCAGCGGCTGGGCAGCGACGAGGTCGGCTGCATCTACACCGATTTCCGTTACCCGTACCGCACGGACGAGGAGCTGATCGGGAACGGGCTGATCGTGCCGTACCGCGTGCTCGTAAAAAAGCGCGGATGAACGGGATAGAAAGATAAAAAAAGGCGCCTCCCGCAAAGCCTGCGGGAGGCGCCGTGCCGTATGCGGCTTAAAGCCTGAATACCGGTTCGCCGTTTTCAAACTGCACTTCGAGCACGTGCGCGTGGCGGTCGGGGTTGTTGAGCGGATCGCCCGAAATGTGCTCGTCGGAATAGTCGCGGTAGTGCAGGATGCACAGCGTTTCGCCGTTTTCGCCCGTGGTAAAGCTGTTGTGCCCGGGGCCGAACACGCCCTTTTCGGGGTCGGTCTTCAAAACGGGATAGCGCTTTTTGCTCCACGAACGCGGGTCGAGCAGGTCTGCGTCTTCATCGGCGGTGAGCATGCCCATGCAGTACATCTGCCCCGTTGCGGAGGCGGAATAGGTGACGAAGATCTTGCCGCCGTGTTTGAGTACGGCAGGGCCTTCGTTGACCCAAAAGTCGACGCGCTCCCAATCGTAATCGGGGGTGGAAAGGAGCACCTGCACCGTCTTCAACTCGTTGGGAGACGCCATTTCGGCGATGTACAGGTTGGAAATGCCGAAGCGCCTGTGCACTTTTTCCGCCCAGATGAAATAGCGCCTGCCGCGGTGCTCGAAGGTCGTCGCGTCCAGCGAAAATTCGGTGAAGGAGTACAGGTCGTACCCGTTTGCGAAGCTGCAGTCGTGGCGGCTCTTTTTGTTGGGCGTGCGGTGCGCCTTCATGGCGCCGAGCTCGTGCCATTCGCCTTCGAACGGGTCTTTGTCCGTACATTCGAGCACGTAGGGGCGGATCTCCCACTTCTTTTTGTCTTCGCCTGCGGCGAAGTAGATGTACCACTTCCCGTCGATCGGGTGCAGTTCGGGCGCCCAGATGTGCGAAGCCATCACGCCCGTTTCGTGCTTGTGCCAGATCTCGCGCTCGGGCGCGTCCGTCAGCCCGTTGATGGTCTTTGCCCTGCGGATGCAGATCCTGTCATAGGCAGGGTAGGTCGCCGTGAAATAATAATAGCCGTCCGTGTGCTTGTAAACGTACGGGTCGGCTCGCCCGCGTACGAGGGGATCGTTGTATTTTGCCATAGTGTATGACCGCCTTCCTTGATCGGTTTTAGGTTGCTTTTCTTTGTTCATTGTATCATCATCTCCGCGCGCTGTCAATAAAATTATAAAAATTTTCCGCACAAAATCGCGGTGTTTGGTCGGATAAGAAATGTATAAAAAATTTTCATTTGTTGCATTTGCAACAGTATTTTCCCGCCGCCGATGTTACAATACAGGCATACAAAGGGTTGCCGCGCGGCGGCGCCCGAAAAATAAAATCAGTGAGGTTATTGTAATGAAAAGATGTGCCGTTTGCGGCGAGATCGTCGCCGATGATGTTGAAGTCTGCCCCGTTTGCAAAGCAACGAAGTTCGTTCCCATCGAAGAGAGCAAGGAGATCAAATTTGCCTGCGAGCACGAAGTAGGCGTGGCGCAGGGGCTTGACGCCGAAGTCGTGGAAGGGCTGCGCGCGCATTTCAACGGCGAGTGCACGGAAGTGGGGATGTACCTCGCGATGGCGCGCGTCGCCGAGCGCGAAGGCTACCCCGAAGTCGCCGAAGCATACAAGCGTTACGCGTTTGAAGAGGCGGAGCACGCTTCCAAGTTCGCCGAGCTTCTGGGCGAGTGCATCACCACGTCGACGAAAAAGAACCTTGAACTGCGCGTCGCTGCCGAAACGGGCGCCTGCGAAGGCAAGCTCGCCATCGCCAAACGCGCGAAAGAGCTGGGCTATGACGCCATCCATGACACCGTGCACGAAATGGCAAAGGACGAAGCGCGCCACGGTGCCGGCTTCAACGGTCTGCTCAAACGCTATTTCGGCAAGTAAAAACTGTATTGCCTGTGCCGCAGGGTCTCCCCCTGCGGCATTTTTATTTTGTGCGCGGCGCCCGTTTTTATCCGTTTTTTTCTGCGGGATCGCAAAAGGCGCGCCAAACAAATTGACAAGACCCGTTTTGCGTACTACAATATTGCGCGGTAAATAGAGAAGGAAATGCGAAGCCTGTATGGATTTTTTATCGACTTTTCTGATCGTTGTTCTCATCATCGTGCTGGCGGTGCCCGGGTACGCGCTGCGCAAAGCAAAGCTGTTCGGCGAACACGCGGCGGGCGTTTTGGCCGTGCTGCTGCTGTATATTTCGCAGCCGTCGCTGATGGTCTCTTCCCTGTTCGGGAACCGCTTTGAATCCTCCATGCTCGTCGGGTTCGCGTGGGTGTTCGCCTTTGCGATCGTTTTGCAGCTCGCCGTCTATTTTGCGGCGAAGCTCGTTTTTCTGCGCGTGGGCGAGCTGCCCGCACGCAGGGTGTGCGTCGCCTCTTCGTATCTCGGCAACGTCGGGTTCATGGGCATCCCCGTCATGCAGATGCTCTTTCCGGGGCGGGGCGACCTTGTGCTGTACGCCGTCGTGTACAACATCGCGTTCAACGCCATGTCCTGGACGCTCGGCGTGTACGCGGTGACGGGCATGCGCAAGGCGGTGCGCCCGCTGAAGATCCTGCTCAACCCGCCCACCATTGCCGCCGTTGCCGCGCTGCCCTTCTTTTTCTGCAACGTGGCGGTGCCGCAGCAGATCCTCACCGTCTTTTCCTATCTCGGCGACATGACGCTGCCCCTTTCCATGATCATTTTGGGCGTGCGCCTTGCCGATATCCGCCTGCGCGCGCTGTTCTGCGATTGGAAGGTGTATCTTGCTGCGGCGGTGAAGCTGCTTTTGTCGCCGCTCCTTTCGCTGGGCGTGCTCGTGTTGGTCGGCTTGCTCGTTCCGCTCGATACCTATGTCATCATTGCGCTGTACGTCATTGCGGCGATGCCCACGGCGTCGAGCGTGCTCAATTTTGCCGAGCGCTACGGCGGCGACTGCGATACCGCCGCCTGCATCGCGCTCCTGTCTACGGTGCTGAGCATCGTCACCATTCCCGTCCTGATGCTGCTGTGCGGGCTGCTGTAAAAAACATGCCCTCCCGCAAGGGGAGGGCTTCGTTATGGCTGCTTATTTTGCGAGGTCGTCCTCGTCTTTGTCGCTGATGGAAACGTCGTAGCGGATGTTCAGGTTGTGCGAAAGCACTTCGCGGATGAAATCGCTGTACCATTCGGGCTTGACCGAGATCACCGTGTACTTTTCGTTTTTGAAGTACAGCACCAGCTTGTTCGTCTTGGAAAAGAGGCGGATGGATTCGATCTCTTTGATCTTATAGACGGATTTGATCAGCCCGAACCGCAGTACGATCTCTTTTTCGCCGACGGTGTAAACGGAGCGGATGAGCATCGCGCTGAAAATGACGAGCGCGCCGACGCCGAACAGCAGCAACAGCACATACTGTATGATGAGCGAAGGATCGCCGAACCCGCGCGTGAGCATGCGGTACACCGTGTAAGCGATCGCCGCCGCGGCAAGGATCATCGCCGCGACCTGCAAAACATAGATAAGTTTGGTAAAACGGAACCTGAACGAACGCATTTTTTGCCCCTCCGCTGCAACGATTGTACCATATCCCCGCGCAAAAAGCAAGGGCAGAAGAGAAAGATTTCCGTTTCCTTAACTGTCTCATTAGAATTTTTTATGGGTCAGGCGCGGTGATTCGCTTGAAAAAACAAGTTAAAAGTAGTAGAATA
>CASDPE010000040.1 GCA_949282395.1 uncultured Bacillota bacterium
GCGGAACGTTTTTTCGCCTACGTCTGAAAGCTCGGCAAGGAACGCCTGCACATCCTGCTTGCTCTCAGCCGCCGATACATAGCGGATCGCACAGTTTGCAATGACCTGTGCCGTGAGATTTTTCGTGCTGAACGAAGGGGTCGTACCGTCGGGCAGATGCGAAGAAACCGCTTCCACGACCGTCTGGATATTGACCTGATCGTCATTTACCCACTGCGTACTTTCCTTTACAGCGTTCATAAACGTTGCGATGAAGCCGCTTTCCGCTTCGATCAACGACGTTTTGGCGACCAACACCGCCTGCGGATAGCCGCCTTCCCCGTACAGTTCCTGCAAGTCGCCCACCACTTGCAGACGGGAACCTTCGGCGTTGTTCGCCGTTGCCTTGACCTTCGCCGATACGGCGGGTTCCGCCGCGACCATATAGTCGAAGTCCGCGGCAGGCGTGATCTCGTTTGCGGGATCGCTGATGTTGACAAGTTTTACCGTATCCGACGCATGGGTCTGTTTCTCATCGCATGCCGCAAAGGCAAAAGCCCCCGCCGCCAGCATGCACACGGCAAGCAGGCAGCCCAAAAGTTTTTTCATCGTTTGCTCCTTCGCCGCATCAAAAAAGCCCCTTCGCTGCGGCAAAGGGGCAGAAAAACACGCGCAAAAAACAGAGCGGTGCAAAACGTTTCCCCTTAGCCATCGGGCAGCCCCTTTGGTGCAGGCATGAAATTTTTTGACCTTGCCTATTATACTATGCAGCGCGGCAAAAGGCAAGCGATTCGCGGGCGGAAAAATACCGCCGCAGAAGGCGGATATAGGCGCGCGCATATTTTTTTCGCCTTTGCGCATGCTCACGGTATGATAAAACGGATCTTTACGCTGACGGCGGCAGCCGTCTGCCTTGTGGCGGCACTTTTGGTCATTTACAACTTTTCCGCGGTAAAGCAAGCCGAGCGGACCGCTAAATTTGCTGGAACGGCATACGAATGCGCCGCCCCGACTGCCGCGGCATACGGCACGAAAGGCGGTACGGCATGCTATGCCGATGAAGGTGCGCCGCGCGGGAGCGCTGCCGCAGACGGAGCCGCAGCGGCGTGCGCGCTGCGGCTGCAGACGGAACGCGCAAACCCCGCACGCCTGCTCGCCTGCGGCGAGCAGGCGGAACAAGAACACATCCCGCACGAAAACGGGCACGAGACGCCGCCGCACGGCGAACACAGGCACGGCGAATACGGGCGCAGCGCTCTACCGCACAGAGAATACGGGCACGGCAGGTTTTTTCACGAACACGGCGCCTTTGCGCACGGGCGCGGAAACTTTTTGCACGGACTGCCGCGCCTGTACGGCGGGCACGGCATTGTGCTGGTGATCCTGCCCTTCCGCATCCCCTGCCCCGTTCCTCCCGCACAGGACGGCGGCAATACGCCTGCGCCAGAAAGCGGCAGACCCTTGCCCGAAGGGGACGGCAATGCCCCTTCGCCCGATGACGAAACAAGCGGCGTATCCGAACCCGACCTGCCGCATACGCCGCCGCCCGCCGTTGTAGACGAGGCGGACGAAGCGGCGGCCGAATGACTTCTGCCCTTATACGGAGAGCGCCGCCGCGGGCAATGCCCGCGGCGGCGCGACCGTTTTTTAACGCATTCAGGTGTTTTTCAGCACGTCTTTGTAGATGGCAAGGTCTTTGTCAAGATACACATCGAACACGACGCGCATGCTGCTTCCGTGTTCAAGCAGCCAGCTTTTGACCGCGCCGACGGCGATCGCCGCAGCTTCGTCGTTGGGATAGCCGAACACGCCCGTGGATATGCAGCAGAACGCGATGCTGGTAAGCCCCAGCTTTTCGGCGAGGTTGAGGCAGGATACATAACAGCCGCGCAGCACGCGCCCGTCCTCCTCGGTCACGCCGAGCCCCACCATCGGCCCCACGGTATGCAGGATGTACGCCGAGGGCAGGTTGTACGCGCGCGTGACTTTTGCACAGCCCGCAGGCTCCGCCTCGCCCTGCGCGCCCATGATCTTGGAGCAATCCAGCCGCACCTGCACGCCCGCGCGGGAGTGGATGACGTTGTCAATGCACTTGTGATGCGGGATAAAGCAGCCGAGCAGCGAACTGTTCGCCGCGTTGACGACGGCGTCCGTGTTCAGGCGGGTGATGTCCCCCTGCCAGAGCGCGATGTTCTCTTCATACTCGAACGCGGCGGCGTCGACCACGCCCCGTTCTTCGGATTCGGAGAGGAACAACCTGTCCTGCAAGGCGAGGAAACGCTCGGACACGGGCCGGGGCGGGCGCTCGTTCAGATACCCCCAGATCAGCTCGCGCTTGACGGGATACGGATAACTGAACGCGGCGATGCGGTTGCGCTCTTCCAACAAATAGGCGAGCATCTCGTCGCAGATGGCGCTCTTCTCCTCCTCGCCTATGATCTGCGCTTTCCGCGGCGGACGGGAGAGGTCTATGAGGTTTTTATACTCTTCGAACGAGAGCATGGAACACACCTCCCGTTCTTATCGTTTTCCTGCGTTGAAGTTGATGAGGCAACCGCTTAAAATGATCTTCTTTTCATCGGGCGTAAGCGCGTCCATATGAAGCTCGATCTCTTTGACTGTTCCGTGCGAAATAAGCCTTGCGGGGATCTTCTGCGCGCCCTCTTCGATGAGCTGCGCAATGTTTTCGATGTAAATGTAGTCGCCGACTTTAAGGCGCAGTTTATCGCCGAGCAGCGGCAGCATGCCCCAGTTGATGAGGTTGCTGCGGTAACGCTTCGTCGCATACTCCTGCGCGATGTTCGCAACGCCGCCCAGTACGCGCTGGCAGGAAGCCGCCTGTTCGCGCGCGGAGCCGTCGCCGGGTTTGACCGCCGCGACAAAGCTGCCATAGATCGTCCCCTCCGCGGGAACGATGCCCGCAAGGTCTTTGAGCACATGTTCGGGGAGCGCGCCCGTTTCGCGGCGCACGTCCTCGTCCGCCTTGATCGTCTTCGCTTTCCCCACATATGCGGGATCCTTGCGCGAAAGCGCAAATTCCGCAAGTTTCATAGGGTTGGAGCGGTACGACGACGTTTCGCCCGACGGGATCAGTTCGTCCGTCGTCGTAACGGGGTCGTGGATGACGCTCGCCGCGCGCATGAGAAGGTGCCTGCCCATGGGGATCATCTCGGGCCAGTCTGCAATGTTCGGGCCGTATTTGAGCTGCTCCTCCCTCTTCGCCTTGCCCGCGCCGTGGTACACGCGGTTCTTGTAGATCTCCGCGTCGAAGAAATATTTTTTGACTTTTTTCGTGTAGGTGACTTCGGTCGCGGGCGTCAGGATGCCGCCGTTTGCCGCCGTCGCCGCAATGGAACGCGCGTCCATGAGCGCGACGGAAGCGAGCTGCCCCTGCGCGGGTTTGCTGCCTTCGCGGCTTTCAAAGTTGCGCGTGGTATGGCGGATGGAGAGCCCGTTGTTCGCAGGCACATCCCCCGCGCCGAAGCAGGGACCGCAGAACGCCGTCTTGATGACCGCGCCTGCGTCCATCAGTCCGCCGATATATCCGTTTTCAACGAGCGCCTTGTATACAGGCTGGCTGGAAGGATAGACGCTCAGCGAAAATTCGCCGCAACCCGTAGACTTGCCTTTCAGGATCTCGTATGCCTCGGCAATGTTTTCATACATGCCGCCCGCGCAGCCCGCGATGACGCCCTGGTCTACGCGGATGCCTTCGGGCGTGATCTTGTCCGTGAGCGAGAATTTATCGTCGCCGCGCAGCTTCCTGCCCGCAGCTTCCGCCTCTTCCAGGATCTCCTTCGGGTGCGCGATGAGTTCACGGATGGGGAAGGCGTTGCTCGGGTGGAACGGGAGCGCGATCATCGGCTCGATGGCGCTGAGGTTGATGCTGATGCCGCAGTCGTAATACGCGGGATCGGCGGGGTGCATCTCTTTGAAGTCCTTTTCCCTGCCGTGGATCTTGTAGTATTCGTGCGTCTTTTCATCCGTCTCCCAAATGGAGGAGAGGCATGCCGTTTCGGTGGTCATCACATCGATACCGTTGCGGTAGTCCATCGAAAGATTTTTGATGCCGGGGCCGATGAATTCAAGGATCTTGTTCTTGACGAACCCGTTTTTGAACACGGCGCCGCAAAGGGCGATCGCCACGTCCTGCGGGCCGACGCCCTTTTTGAGGTTGCCTCGCAGATACACCGCGACCACTTCGGGGCGCTTCACGTCATACGTTTTGTTGAGGATCTGTTTGACGAGTTCCGGCCCGCCCTCGCCGACGGCGAGGGTGCCGAGCGCACCGTAGCGGGTGTGCGAATCGCTGCCAAGGATCATGCGGCCGCACTTGGCTTCGACCTCGCGCATGTATTGGTGGATGACCGCGATGTGCGGCGGAACGAAATCTGCGCCGTACTTACGCGCGGCGGAAAGCCCGAACACGTGGTCGTCCTCATTGATGGTGCCGCCCACCGCGCACAGAGAGTTGTGGCAGTTGGTGAGCACGTACGGCAGAGGGAACTCCTGCAAGCCGCTCGCCTTCGCCGTCTGGATGATGCCCACATACGTGATGTCATGCGAGGCAATCGCGTCGAATTTGAGTTTCAGGTTCTCCTCGTCGCCGCGGTTGTGCTTTTTGAGCACGGCGTACGCCATCGTGCCCTTGCGCGCCTGTTCGCGCTCTGCGGACGTTTTGAATGCCTGATTTTCTTTGACCAGCGTGCCGCTCATGTAATAACAGCCGCCGCGGATAAGTTTTATCATGCTCCTCTCCCGATATGTATTTTTGTTTATTATAGTACAGCGGGCGGATTTTGTCAATTAAACGCGCGGAAAGGTAAAAAACAAAGCCTCGGCAAAATGTGCTTGACAATTTTACGGGTAATCAGTATAATAAGTATGTATAGTTGGAAAAGTAAAACTATTCGCAAAGGAGGTATGCAGCGATGGAAAATTTCCCGGAGGGGAAATACCTTGCCACTGTAAAAATCGGCCCGAAAGGACAGATCGTTATCCCGAAAGAAGTACGGGAAATGTTCGCATTGGAGACCGGAAGCCAGCTTATTCTCATGGCGGATAAGGGACAAGGCATTGCCCTGCAGCCTTTTTCCTATGCGGAGGCATTCTGGAACGCCGTTAACCGCGCGAAGGACGGAAAGGACGGGCAGAATTGAACGCGCTCGCCGTACAAGGGCTGACCAAAGATTACCCGCACTTCCGCCTCAATAATATTTCTTTTACGGTCGCCGAAGGACATATCGCGGGGCTGATAGGCGGAAACGGCGCGGGGAAAAGCACCCTGCTGAAAGGGATCGTAAACCAAATCGATGCAGAAGGAGAAATCACCGTTTTCGGCAAAAACTTCCGCACCGACGAGGCACGGCTCAAACAAAAGATAGGGTTTGCCGGCGGCGGGTTCCGCTTTTACCCTTTGAAGCGGCTCGCTGCGGTCCGGAAAGCTTACGCGGCCTTTTATCAGGATTGGGACGATAGAAAATACCGCTCTTGGCTTGTTCGGTTCGGGCTGGACGAACACAAAAAGGTGCGTGAACTCTCGGACGGCATGAGGGTAAAGTTCTCCCTCGCGCTCGCCCTTTCGCACGGTGCAAAATTGCTCTTGCTTGACGAACCGACAAGCGGGCTCGATCCGCTGTCGCGCGAAGAACTCTGCGAAACTTTGCTCTCTCTTGCGCGGAAAGAAAACGTGACCATACTCTTTTCCACGCACATCGCCGCCGATCTCGTGCGCACAGCCGACGAAGTACTGCTCCTCTCCCATGGGGATCTGTTGGAGAGCTGCCCGCTTTCCGAACTGCTTTCCCGCTGGAAAACGGTACGGTTCGCCGACGCGGCGACCGCCGCAGCAGCGAACGCGGTAGGTCTTAAACCCGGAAAAAACGGACTCGAAGGGCTGCTGCCGCAGAAGGCGCCGCTCCCCGCAGGCGCCGTTTCACGCGACGCCTCGCTCGACGAGATCCTGATCCACCTGGAACAGGCACAAAAGGAGGACGGAAACATATGTCCGCGCTTATAAAAAAGGAACTGCGGCTTTGCATTCACCCGACGGTTTTTCTCTTTTTTACCTTTTCGGCGCTTGTATTCGTACCGAATTACCCGTATGAAGTCATCTTCTTTTTTTCTGCCCTTTCCGCCTATTTCTGCTGCATTTCCGCACGCGAGAACGGAGACTTAGCCTTCACGGGCGCACTGCCCGTTAAAAAGACGCACATTCCCCTTGCACGCATCCTTGTCACGGTCGGCATGCAATGTATCATGCTCGCGCTGACAGGCATCCTCGGCGCTGTCAAAAGCGCCGCATTGCCGGCAGAACAACAGATCAATCAAGCGGGACTCTCTGCAAACCTCGCGCTCGTCGGCAACGGCGCGGCGATCCTCGGCGCCTTTAACCTTGTCTTCTTCCCGCTCTTTTACCGCTCGCCCGAACGCATCGGCGTTCCCTTTCTTCTCGCTGCCGCGGTGCAGTTTTTGCTCGTCGGCGCCTTTCTTCTTCTGCGGTGGAGCGTGCCGCTCTTTTCGGAGACGCTGAACGGAGGCAACGCAGACCATACGGCAGCAAAGGCGGCCGCCATGTTTACAGGGCTTGCCGTATACGCGGCTGCAACTTCCCTTTCCTGCTTTTTCTCTATGCGGAATTTCAAGCGGGTCGATCTGTAAAGCCAACCAAACACGCGGCGGGAGCGCAAATTGCGCTCCCGCCGCGTTCTGCTTTCAGAAAATAGCGTTCAGGATTTATCCCCGTATTCGTGATGTTTGACGCGCAGGCGCGCGAACGCGCGCTGCAGGGCGATGCGGTTGAGGCGGTACTCCGCCGCGCTGCGGTTGCGGCGCACCATCTCTTCGGCGCGCTCCTTCGCCTCTTCGGCGCGGCGCTCGTCGATATCCTCCGGCCATTCCACCGCCTGCGAAAAGGCGATGGTCGCGTCGGGGCGGACTTCGATAAAGCCCTCGCTCATGAACGCTTCGCGGCGCTGCCCGTCCGCAACGAGCACGAGCGTGCCCGGCTGCGTCGCGAACACCATCGGCTGGTGCCCCGCCATGATCATGCAGTCGCCCCCGACGGCGGGGATCTGAATGCTCTCCACGTCGCCCCGGTAGAACGTCTTTTCGGGCGTGATGATCTCCAAATAGAATTTTTCCGCCATGGCTGCCCCCGCCTATGCGTCTTCGCGCAGAGTTTTTGCCTTTTGCTTTGCCTCGTCGATGTCGCCCACGTTGAAGAAGGCGTTTTCGGGAAGGTGATCGACCTCGCCCGAAAGAATGGTCTTGAAACTTTCGATGGTCGCCTGCAAAGGGACGTACCGCCCCTCCAGCCCCGTATAGACTTTGGACACGAAGAAGGGCTGCGACATGAACTTCTGGATCTTGCGCGCGCGGTACACCATGTTTTTGTCCTCTTCGGAAAGCTCGTCCATGCCGAGGATGGCGATGATGTCCTGCAGCTCTTTATACCGCTGCAGCGCGGCGATGACGCTGTTGGCGACTTCGTAGTGCTCCCGCCCCACGATCTGCGGGTCGAGGATGCGCGAAGAGGATTCGAGCGGATCGACGGCGGGGTAGATCCCCATCTCCACCACCTTGCGCGAGAGCACCGTCGTTGCGTCCAGATGCGAAAAGATCGCGGCGGGCGCGGGGTCGGTGATGTCGTCCGCGGGGACGTACACCGCCTGGATGGAGGTGATGGAGCCCTTGCGCGTGCTGGCGATGCGCTCTTCCAAAAGCCCCATTTCGGTGGCGAGCGTCGGCTGATAGCCGACGGCGGAAGGCATCCTGCCCAAGAGGGCGGAGGCTTCGCTGCCCGCCTGGATGTAACGGTAGATGTTGTCGATGAACAGCAGCACGTCACGGCGGTTCACGTCGCGGAAATATTCGGCGACGGTCAGCCCCGTGAACGCGGCGCGCATACGGCTCCCCGGCGGTTCGTTCATCTGCCCGAACACCAACGCGGAGTTTTTGATGACGCCGGACTCGGTCATGTCCGCGATCATGTCGTTGCCCTCGCGCGAACGCTCGCCGACGCCCGTAAAGATGGAATACCCGCCGTGCTCTTTGGAGATGTTGTGCATCAGCTCCATGATGAGCACCGTTTTGCCCACGCCCGCGCCGCCGAACAGCCCGATCTTGCCGCCCTTGCTGTACGGCGCGATGAGGTCGATGACCTTGATGCCCGTTTCAAAGATCTCGGTAGACGCGCTCTGCTCGTAAAATGCGGGCGGCTTGCGGTGGATGTTCCAATGCACGCCGGACGCGATCTCGCCCTTGCCGTCAATGGGTTCGCCGAGCACCCCCATCACCCTGCCGAGCACCTCTTCGCCGACGGGCACACAGATCTGCCCGCCCGTATCGGTGACGCGCATGCCGCGCGCCAGCCCGTCCGTCGCCGTCATGGCGATGCAGCGCACGGCGCCGCGCCCGACGTGTTGCAGCACTTCAAATACCGCGCCCGTATCGGGGGCGACGAGCTTTTCGTAGACGGGCGGCATTTCGCCTTCAAACTTCACATCGACGACAGGCCCGATGACCTGCGCGATCCTGCCTTCCTTTTCCATAAGGAGCTACTCCTTTTCCTTCCCGCGGCGCACGGTGCCCTCGTAGAAGAACTTGCCCGACGTAAGGTCGAGAAGCTCCGAGGTGATCGCGCCCTGCCGCAGGCGGTTGTATTCAAGGTTGAGTGTATCCAGCATCTTCTCCGCATTTTTGTTCGCGCTCGACATGGCGACCATGCGCGCGGCGTGCTCGCTGGATGCGGAATGGATGAGCGTCGTGTATATCATGCCGATCAGGTACTGCGGCACGAGCACGTCCAGAACCTCTGCGGGAGAAGGGTCGTAATAGATATCGCCGCTGTACGTCGTGTTGACGTCCGCGCGGATCTCCTTCTCTTCGATGGGGAGCAATTTGACGATCTCGGGCGTGTGATCCGACGACGAATGCATGTGCGTAAAGACGACGTACACCTCGTCCATCAGGTTTTTGTCGTACAGGTCGAGGATGTCGCGCACGATTCCGCGCGCGTCGTGCAGCGTGGGGCTGGATACGGCATGGGTGAATTCAAGGTCGACCCCCTGCCGCTTCGCCTCGAAAAAGGCGCGCGCCATCTGCCCGATGGTGATCACGTAATGCACGGGGTAGCGCTGCATGTGCTCCCACGCGAGGTTCAGCACGTTGTTGTTGAACGAGCCGGCAAGCCCTTTGTCGCCCGCGATGACGACGTAAGCCGCCCTGCCGCCGCCGCGCGGCATCGTGTATTTGTTGTGCACGTCCGCACTGTGGCGCAGGATATCCTTGACGGTGTAGCGCACCGAGTCAAGGTACAGCGAACTGTACGCCTGTTTATTCATCATCTTGCGCATCTTGGCGACGGAGATGAGCTCCATCGCCTTAGTGATCTGATGCGTATCGTTGATGCTTTTGATGCGATGCCTGATCGCCGTGATGTCTGCCATAGGCTATGCCTTTGCGATCTCTTCCGCTTCCTCTTCGCCGTATGCGCCCTCGTCGCCGACGGTGACGTTGACGTACTGTTCGGCAGCTTCCAGCACCTTGGCGCGCAGCTCTTCGCTCACCTGTGCGTCGGGATCGACGGAGGCGATCAGGTCTGCGTGGTTGGTGCGCAGGTAATCCAGCAGCCCTTCGTTGTAGGCGACCATCTTGCGCTCGGGGATCTTATCCACGAGGTCGCTGCCTGAAACGAGCAGGAGCACGATCATCTCTCTGACCGAATAGTTCAGGTACTGCCGCTGTTTCAGCGTATCCGTCATCTTCATCCCGCGCGAAAGCGTCTTCTGCGTTTCGGCGTCAAGATCGGAGCCGAACTGCATGAAAATGGCAAGTTCGCGGTACTGCGCCAAGTTCACGCGCAGCTGGCCGGAGATGCCGCGGATCGCCCTGCACTGCGCGCTGCCGCCCACACGCGAAACGGACAGCCCGACGTTGACCGCGGGGCGCACGCCGCTGTTGAACAGCTCGCTTTCCAGATAGATCTGCCCGTCCGTGATGGAGATCACGTTCGTCGGGATATACGCGGAAATATCGCCCGCGAGCGTTTCCACGATGGGCAGCGCCGTAATAGAGCCGCCGCCCTTTTCTTCGGAAAGTTTCGCCGCGCGCTCAAGAAGGCGGGAATGCAGGTAGAACACATCGCCGGGGTATGCCTCGCGCCCGGACGGGCGTTTGAGCAGAAGGCTCATGGTACGGTACGCCACGGCGTGCTTGGAAAGATCGTCGTAGACGATGAGCACGTCCTTGCCCCGGTACATGAAATACTCGGCGAGGGCGCAGCCGCTGTACGGCGCAAGGTATTGCAGCGGCACGGCGTCGTCCGCCGTGGAGCAGACCACGCAGGTGTACGGCATGGCGCCGTTTTCGCGCAGCGTGGAAACGATCTTGGCGAGCGAAGACGCCTTCTGCCCTATGGATACATAAATGCAGATCACATCCCCGCCGCGCTGGTTGAGAATGGTATCCACGGCGATCGCCGTCTTGCCCGTCTGCCGGTCGCCGATGATCAGCTCGCGCTGCCCCCTGCCGATGGGGATCATGCTGTCTATGGCGAGGATGCCCGTCTGCAGCGGCTTATCCACCTTCGCCCTGTCCATGATGGCGGGCGCGGGAAATTCGACGGGGCGGTGCTCTTCCGCGGCGACCGCGCCCATGCCGTCCAGCGGTTCGCCGAGCGGATCGACCACCCTGCCGAGTAGCGCCTGCCCCACGCGCATCTGCACCGTTTCGCCCGTGGAAAAGGCGAGATCGCCGTAGCCGACCTTATCGTCCCCTTCAAAAAGGACGGCGCCGACGCTGTCCTCTTCCAGATTGAGCGCCAGCGCGCGGTAGCCGCCTTCCACTTCGAGAAGCTCGTTGTATTTTACGCCTTGCAGCCCGTCGATCCGCAGCACCCCGTCACCAGAGTACACGATCCTGCCGCAGGGGCGTTTATCCGTTTTTACTTCGGCGCCCGCGACCTTTTCGCGCAGGCTTTCGCCGATCGCTTTTACATCGATCATATCCTTTTCCTCGCACTCACACGGAGCGTTTGACCGACGCAAGGCGGCCCTTCACCGAGCCGTCGTACACCTTATCTCCGATATAAATGACGATCCCGCCGCCGATGGAGGGATCGATCGTATACCGGGCGCCGTCACAGCCGCGCGCCCGAACGAACGCTTCGATCTTTTCTTCCGTCGCCTTGTCCGCCTTCATGGCGAGCACGACCTCTGCACGGCACTTTTCCTGCTTCATGCTACTCTTTGCTCCATTCTTCAAGGCACTTTTCGATCAGCGCCCTGTTGTCTTCCGGGGTCAGCTTCTTTTCGATGACCTTTTCGGCGACGGCGACAGACACGTCCGCGATCTGTTTTTCGATCTCGGAGCGGAGTTTGCCGCGCTCCTCGTCCATTTCGCGCTGCGTTTGTTCGACGAGCGTCTTCGCCCGTTCGCGCGCTTCCGAAACGATCTCGTCCGCCTTCTGGTTCGCGACTTTGACGGCGCTTTCATGGATCGCCGCAGCCTCCTTTTTCGCTTCGGAAAGCACTTTGGCGCTGCTGCTCTTCATCTGTTTGACCTCTTCGTTGAGGTCGGCGTTTTCCTTTTCGATCTTCTGCACCTTTTCCTGCCGCTGCTTGATCATCTTTTTGACGGGGCGGAACAGCAGGAAGTACAACCCGACCGTCAGAACGATCAGGCTGAACAGATGCAGAACGATGCTCTCCCACGTGATGCCGAGGGTCTCGAAAATATTCCCGCCGCTTGCCAGCAAACGGTTCACGGCAAATCCATAATCCATTTCACACCTGTGCCGAAAAAATACACTTCCGCGGCAGGCGCCGCGCACGTTTCCCTTATAAGAACAAAATGAGGACGCCGACGAGCAAGCCGTAGATCGCCGTCGTTTCCGCAAACGCAAGCCCCAAAAGCAGCATCGTGCGGATCTTGCCCACCGCCTCGGGCTGACGCGCGGTCGCTTCCACCGCTTTGCCCGTAGCGATGCCCATGCCGACGCCCGCACCGAGCCCCGTAAGCGCCGCGATGCCCGCGCCGATCAGCGCCACACCTTCGGCGAGCAATGCCGCCGCTGCGATCAAAAGTTCCATGATGATTACCTCCGTTTTGTGCGTCTGCCCCGCCGCGGGAAATTGCGGCAAGAGCGCTCATCACGCGGCGCTCGTATCCGCGCCGCTCCCCTTCTTCTTTTTCCGCCGTTCCTTTTTCGGGATCGGTTCGATCGCCTCCTGCACGAACGTGAGCGAAAGCGACGCAAACACGTACGATTGGATAAAGGCATGGAACAGCGTAAACAGCGGCGAAAGGATCGCCGGGATAAAGAGCGGAAGCCCGATAAACCAGATCTCCTGCACGCAAATGTAGACGAGTTCCATGATGACCATGCCGCTCAGGATGCTGCCGAACAGACGGAACGTCATAGAGACGGGCACGGCGGCGTCGGTCAGGATGTTGATGGGGTTGCAGTAATGTTTGAGCCTGCGCGCCTTGTTCTGCGCAAACCCGAGCGTATGGATGAACAGGAACGCCGTTCCCGCTAAGGCGATGCCTGCGGAAAGATCGGCGATGGCGGGGTGCAGCCCCACAAGCTCGATGAGCACGCCGAAACAGATGTATGCCGCGGCGCCCAGCGTGTACGGCCCCATCAGCCCGCTGTACTTTTCCGTCATTTCGTCCGCGCTCTTATCGAAAAAGGTCACCAGCCATTCGAGGAACATCTGCGGGCCGGTCGGCGTCGTTTTCCAGCGGCGGATGACCGTCAGGCGGAAAATGAGCGCCACAAGGAGCAGCAGCACGACGACCACAAAGCCCGAAAACACGCTGTTGGTCAGCCAGCTTATGCCGAATACCCCGCCTTCCGGGAATATCTCTTCGCTGAGCCCGCCGAAATCGATGTCGATATCCGTATCGAACGCGGTGCTCAGAAGCATTGCCGTATTGCCGTTCACGGGTGCGCCTCCTTACTTTGAATCAAAGCTATTCTACTACT
>CASDPE010000041.1 GCA_949282395.1 uncultured Bacillota bacterium
TTTATTCCCCGTGAGTGGGTGGACGCCTGCCCCCAATTCTCGCCTTCCCCTTGCAGGGGAAGGGGACCGCTTGCGGTGGATGAGGTGATACCGTTCTTGTTTTCTTTTTCTATAAGGTCGTTATCCCCTCATCAGGCGCTTCGCGCCAGCTTCCCCCTGAGGGGGAAGCCTTGTATCATGCGCGCTCCGCTCCTCCTCTTCCCAAAAATCTCGCAGTGCTTCGCACGCTGCGATTTTCGGGAACCCTTTTAGTGCCTTGTGCACCGCGTGGGCGGTGTGACGGAAGAGGGTGAATTTTTGCCCGTTCAAAATAATAAAATGCGCGTGGCGAAACCACGTTTTTGCCTAAGCGCCCCCAATTTGGCGAATGCGTTCGCCTCATGCAGGAAAGGTGAATGCGCGGCATTTCTATAAAGGTGTGCCCTGAAAAATGCCGCGCAGAGGAAAACCTCCGCGGTCAGCGGCGAATGCCGCGTGCCCGTGGGGTTGTCCTCAGATCGTAAAAACCGCAGTCAGCAGCCTGCCGAGGTTTTTACGAGAAACAATTTCCTGCAAAAGCAAAAACCACGCTTTTTGCTTTTGCACACTGCACCGCGTGGGCGGTGTGACGGAAGTGGGTGAATTTTTGCCCGTTCTATAATACGTAGCCCTTAAAAAGGGCAAAAAGAGGGGGAAACCGTTGCCGAGCGGCAAAGCCGCGAACAACGGTGTCGCCCTAAGATCACGACGATGCGGCAGCTTCGCCGCCGTCAACTTCGCCGATTTTGCATAAATGTCTACAAGCAGCCGCTTCGCAAAATCGGCTTCGTTAGCCGCAGCGCCTTTGCGCGAGAAACGTGTGAAGTGAGGAGTTCTTATGTCCTACCAGGCCTTGTACCGCGCGTTCCGCCCGACAACGTTGGGCGGGCTGGTGCGTCAGGAACACATCGTCCGCATTTTAAAGAACCAGATCGCCACGGGCAGGATCGGGCATGCGTATCTGTTCTGCGGCCCGCGCGGCACGGGCAAGACGAGCACGGCAAAGATCTTTGCCCGCGCCATCAACTGCGAAAGCCCCGTCGACGGTTCCCCCTGCGGCAAATGCGCCGCCTGCAAGGCGCTCGCCGACCCTTCCAACCTTGACGTGACGGAGATCGACGCGGCGTCCAACAACGGCGTGAACGAGATGCGCGACCTGCGCGAAAAGGTGCAGTATCCGCCCGTTGCGTGCCGCTACAAAGTGTACATCGTCGACGAAGTGCACATGCTTTCCGATTCCGCCTTCAACGCCCTGTTGAAGACGCTGGAAGAGCCGCCCAAACACGCGGTGTTCATCCTTGCCACCACCGAGCCGCACAAGCTGCCCGCGACCATTCTTTCCCGCTGCATGCGGTTTGATTTCAAACTCATCCCGCAGGAGGACATCGAGGCACACCTGAAAGAGGTGTTCAAAGCCGTCGGCAAAGAATACGAGGACGAGGCGGTCGCCGCCATCGCCCGCGCGGGCGCGGGCAGCATGCGTGACAGCCTGTCCGTCGCCGACATGTGCCTTTCGTACAGCACGGGCAAGCTGACGTATGCGGACGTGAACGAGGTGCTCGGCAGCGCGGATTTTTACGAGATCGCGAAGCTCGGCGAGGCGATCCTCACCGAAAACGTATCCGACGCGCTCACGGAAACGGAAAAAGTGCTCTCTTCGGGCAAGGGCGCGGCGGTGCTCGCACGCGACCTTTTGTCCTTTTTCAACCGCTGCATCGTCGCCAAGACCTGTAAAAACGGGAACGCGCTTTTGCAGCTTCCCGCCGAGATGTTTGCGGAAACGGAGCGGATCGGCAAAGCGGCGGAAGGGCAGGCGCTCCTGCGCGTGAGCGAGATTTTTGCGGAAGTGGAAACAGACCTGCGTTACAGCGTTTCACCGCGCGTCGTGCTGGAAACGGCGATCGTCAAGGCGTGCCTGCCCGAAACGGGGGGCGGCGCCGCGGCGCTGCAAAGGCGGGTGGAAAAGCTGGAAAAGGAGCTTTCCGCACTGCGCTCCGCGCCGCAGCAGGCGCGCCCCGCAATGACCGTGGAAGAGGCGGAAGAAGACCCGTTTTCCGCAGACGTGCGCGCGGATGCGGTGCGGCAGGCGTATGCCGTGCCCCCGCCCGAAGCGCCCGCAGAGGCGTATTCCGCCCCCGCGGAAGCGTATGCCCCGCCTGCAAGGGAAGAGGGGCGCAAGGGCGCTGCCGTAAACGCGCTTGAACCGGATAAGCGCAAGTCCGCGTTCGCGTACTTTCTGCGCGCGCTGCGTAAGGGGGCGAAGAACGGCGTGCTCTTTACGATGTGCCAGGATCTGGAAAGCGGGTTTGAAGGCGATACGTTTGTGCTGGTCACCGATTCAGACGCGATCTACCGTTCGCTGCGGCGGGAGGAGCATGAAAAGGCGATTCGCGAGGCGCTTGCGTCGGTCGGCATCGCGTCCTTTCAGATCCGTTTGAAGGGTGAACAGGCAGACCCCGTCGAAGAGGGCATCGAACGGCTCAAACAGAACTTTGCGGGGACGGACATTCGCGTCAAATAAATTTTTTCGGAGGAAGGTATGGCAGGATTCAAAGGCGGCGCCGGGATGGGCGGCAACATGCAGAACCTGATGAAACAGGCGCAGAAATTGCAGCAGGAGATGCAGGAGACCGAAAAACTTCTGGACGATTGGGAGATCGTCGGCACCAGCGGCGGCGAGGCGGTCGTCGTGTACATGAACGCGAAAAAGATCATCGACGGCATCGAATTGGATGAAAAGATCGTCGATCCCGAAGATGTAGAGATGCTGGAAGACCTCATCATGGCAGCCATCAACGACGGCTATAAAAAGGCGGACGAAGTGTATAAAGAAAAGATGGCGCCCTATGCGGGGCTGGGGGGAATGATATAAGGTGCTCGCGCAAACCTCGCCGAGCTGTCGGAAAAAATTTTCGTGAGTGGAGGGCGACACCGCCGTTCGCGGCTTTGCCGCTCGGCAGCGGTGTTTCTCCCTCTTTCGGGCACTTTTCAGGGCACACCATTATAGAAGTGCCCGAAATTCACCCTCTTCCGTCACACCGCCCACGCGGTGCAGCGGGCAAAAGGCACAAGTGTGATTTTGCCTTTTGCGAGAGAGCGTGCTCGCGCAAACCTCGCCGAGC
The DNA here is from genome assembly GCA_949282395.1 of uncultured Bacillota bacterium. Taxonomy (GTDB): domain Bacteria; phylum Bacillota; class Clostridia; order Christensenellales; family Borkfalkiaceae; genus Borkfalkia. Next base: position 3,141 of record CASDPE010000041.1, read on the forward strand.
TGTCGGCTGCTCCGACGAGGGAAGGTGCCCCGAAGGGGCGGATGAGGGGGCGGAGCCGCAATGCGAGAGCGCAGCCGACTGCTCCGACGCAAAGTGTGATTTTCCCTGCGCGAAGAATGATAGAAATCGTGTGCGCCCCCTTCTGGGAAGCCGCAGGTTTGCGGCAAAACGGACGTCTTTTTTAAGGTATCTATGGAAGTATTTATTGAGCCGATCGGGCGGCTGATCAACGAATTTTCAAAACTCCCCGGCGTCGGCAGGAAAACGGCGCAGCGCTATGCGTATCGCGTCATCAACATGACCGAAAGCGAGGCGCAGGCGTTCGCCGCTGCCATCCTCAATGTCAAAAAAAAGGTGCGCTACTGCAAAGTGTGCGGCAACTTCACCGAAGAGGAGGAGTGCGAGATCTGCCGCACCCGCGACAAGCGCATCATCTGCGTCGTCAAAGAGCCAAAGGACGTCATCGCGCTGGAAAAACTGCACGAGTACAAGGGCGTATACCACGTTCTGCACGGCGTCATCAACCCGATGGAAGGCGTCGGGCCCAACGATATCCGCATCCGTGAACTGCTTGCGCGCATCGCCGAGGGCGGCGTAGAGGAGGTCGTGCTCGCCACCAATCCCGACGTCGAGGGCGACGCCACCGCCCTGTACATCGCCAAGCTCATCAAGCCCCTCGGCGTAAAGTGCACCCGCCTTGCGCGCGGCATCGCCATCGGCTCCGAGATCGAATATACCGATGATGTGACGCTGGCACGGGCGTTTTTGGAGCGGAAGGAGATATAGTTTCGGTTCGCGCTCATCGCGTGATACTTCGTCGCGTTTGCGCACTCCTCGGTCACGTACGTCTGTGTACGCTCCCTTCGTCGCTTGCGCACGCTCCTTGTCTGACGCGCGATCGCTTGCCGAAACGGGTGCCGTGCAAAATCGGGCGCAAAGACAACATTTTCATAGAGATCCCTCGGCAGGCTCGGGATGACGGTTCGAGACGGCTTGGAACGGCAGAAGGGGCAACGTAGCCTTTCGATTTACATTTTACAGGGGTATAAGAACATGGCATTGTCGCTGAAATTCTTTTCGGAGTTCAAAAAAGTATCCGTGCTCGGGTGCGGCAGGTGGGGCTCGTTCATCGCGTGGTATCTCGCCGTAAAAAAGGGGAAGCACGTCTTTTCCTGGGGGCCTGCGGGCGACTACTCATATGAGATCTTAAAGGCGTCCGGCAAAAACGAGTACGTTACGCTCGACCCTTCCATCACGCTCACCTGCGATCTGGCGGCGGCGCTTTCGCATGCGGAAGTCATCGTCATCTCCATCAGCTCGCAGGGGCTGCGCGGGTTCATCCGCACCATTTTAAAGACGGGCGACGTCTCTTCCAAGATCTTCGTGCTGTGCATGAAGGGCATCGAAGTCGATTCGGGCAAGCGCCTTTCGGAAGTGCTCATCGAAGAGGGGGTCGCCGCCGACCGTATCGCCGTGTGGGTCGGCCCCGGGCACATCCAGGATTTCACGGCGGGCATCCCCAACTGCATGGTCATCGACGGCTACGACGACGCGCTGAAAAAGAAGCTCGCGGACGACTTCAAAAGCGATCTGATCCGCTTTTATTACGGCAAAGACGTTATCGGCACCGAGATCGGCGCGGCGGCAAAGAACGTGATGGGCATTGCGGCGGGCGTTCTGGACGGCGGCGGCGTCTCTACGCTCAAAGGCCCGCTCATGTCGCGCGGGGCGCGCGAAGTCGCGCGGCTCATCGAGGCGCTGGGCGGGAACCCGCTCTCCGCTTACGGGCTGGCGCACCTCGGCGATTACGAAACGACGCTCTTTTCCCGCCATTCGCACAACCGCATGTACGGGGAAATGCTCGCCAAAGGGCAGCGGTTTGAAAAACTTGCTGAAGGCGTGCCCACCGCCGCGGCGATGCGGCGGCTCGGCAAAGAGCTGGAAGTGGAGCTGCCCATCACCGAAGCGGTGTACGACGTGTGCTACGGCAAGCAGCCCAAAGAGCTCGGCGACGGGCGCAAGCTGTGCATGAACATGATCGCAGAACTCTTTTCGCGGGATACGAAGTTTGAATTCTGATCCCCGCGCGGCAAAAAGCAAAGGGGCGGCTCCTTACAGGGAGCCGCCCCTTTGCCGTACCGCACCCCGCTTTTTAGGGCGGGGCGGTTCTATTTTTTGGAGCCGAGGTACACCATCAGCACCGCGATGTCTGCGGGGCTGACGCCCGAAATGCGCCCCGCCTGCCCGAGGTTTTCGGGGCGGATCTTGTTCAGCTTCTGCCGCGCTTCCAGCCGCAGCCCGTCGATCGTTTCGTAGTCAAGCCCGGCGGGCAGCTTTCTGTCCTCCAATTTTTTTGCCTTTTCGATCTGTTCCAGCCCGCGTTTCAGGTACCCTTCGTAACGGATGTCGATGACGGCGGTCTCCACGTCGTCCGCGCGCTCGTGCGCAAGGATCCCGAACTCCCGTTCGATATCCTCGATGCCGATCCCGCGGCGCAGCATGTCTGCATAGCTCAGCCCGCCTGCGGGGGCGGGGCAGCCGTGCGATGTCACAAAATCCGCGCACCGTTTGGGCGAAACGCGTTCATCCAGCGTGTTTGCGATGCGCGCGATCGCCGCTTTGCGCTGCAAAAACCGCTCGTACCGTTCGCGGGTGACCAGCCCCGCCGCAAAGCCGAGCTCGGTCAGGCGCAGGTCGGCGTTGTCCTGCCGCAGGTGGATGCGGTGTTCCGCGCGGGAGGTCATCATGCGGTACGGCTCGTTCGTGCCCTTTGTCACAAGGTCGTCGATGAGCACGCCGATGTACGCCTGATCCCGCCGCAGGACGAGCGGCTCTTTCCCGCGCAGGGCAAGGGACGCGTTCAGCCCCGCCATAAGCCCCTGCGCGGCGGCTTCTTCGTAGCCGCTCGTGCCGTTGATCTGCCCCGCTGTGTACAGCCCCTTCACCTTTTTGAATTCCAGCGTGGGGTATATATCCAGCGTGTCGATGCAGTCGTATTCGATGGCGTAGGCATAGCGCATGATCTTTACGTGTTCCAGCCCCGCCACGGTGCGGTACATCGCGCGCTGCACGTCATGGGGGAGCGAGCTGCTCATGCCCTGCACGTACACCTCGTGCGAGCCGCCGCATTCGGGTTCAAGGAAGATCTGGTGCCGCTCCTTGTCCGCAAAGCGCACGACCTTGTCCTCGATTGAGGGGCAGTAGCGCGGTCCTGTGCCCTTTATCTGCCCTGCAAAAAGGGGAGAGCGGTGCAGGTTCGCGCGGATGATCGCGTGCGTCCTTTCGTTGGTATAGGTGAGGTAGCAGGGAAGCTGCTCCTGCGGCACGCCGCCTGAGAGGTAGGAGAAGGGATACACCTTCGTGTCGCCGTCCTGCCGCTCGCATTTCGTGTAGTCAATGGTGCGCCCGTCCACGCGCGCGGGCGTGCCCGTCTTGAACCGCCGCACCGAAAAGCCGAGGGAAATAAGGTTTGCCGTCAGCTCGGTCGCGGGCGCAAAGCCGTTCGGGCCGGAGCTCTGGCGGAATTCGCCCGCCACGACCGACCCGTTCAGGTACACGCCTGTGGCGAGGATGACCGCTTTTGCGCTTATCACTTCGCCGTACGTCGTTTTTACGCCGCAGACGGCGCCGTCTTTGACGAGCACCTCCGCCGCTTCGCCCTGCGCAAGGGTGAGGTTTTCGGTGCGTTCCAGCACTTTTTTCATGCGCGCGTGGTAGGCGTGCTTGTCCGCCTGCGCGCGCAGGCTCTGCACCGCCGCGCCCTTGCCCACGTTGAGCATGCGCGTCTGCAAGGCGGTCGCGTCCGCGTTCACGCCCATTTCGCCGCCGAGCGCGTCGATCTCGCGCACGAGCTGCCCCTTCGCCGTGCCGCCGACGGAGGGGTTGCACGCCATGAAGGCGATGCTGTCAAGGTTCAGCGAAAGGAGCAGGGTGGGGATGCCCGTGCGCGCGAGCGCGAGCGCCGCCTCGCAGCCCGCGTGCCCCGCGCCGACGACCACCGCGTCGTATCCGTCCGTGTAAAATTCGTTCTTAACCATAGGTGCCTGCTTTGAAAATGCACCCCGCCGCGGGGCGGCGGGGCAGGGGAGTTACTGTTTGAGGATGATGTTGCGGATATCTTCCACGTCTTTGGCGACGCGGTCGTTGATCTTTAAAAGGTTGTTCACCTTGTCGCGCGAGTGGATGATGGTCGTGTGATCCCTGTCTCCCATCGCCTTGCCGATGGAAACGAGCGGGATGTTCAGGATCTCGCACATGAGGTAGGCGCAAATCTGGCGCGGTTGCACCAGCTCCTTTTTCTTGCTCTTGCCCAGAAGTTTCGCCTTGTCCAGCTTGTAAAAGGAGCACACGGCGGAAAGGATCTTGTCCGCGGTGACGGCTTCATGTTCTTCGCTGACCGCTTCGTTGAGCGCGGCGGCGGCAAGTTCGACCGTGATGGGCTTTTCGTGCAGCTTGCTTGCGAAGATGACCTTCGTCAGCCTGCCTTCGAGGGTGCGCACGTCCGTGCCCGAGTCGCGCGCCAGAAATTCCGCCACGTCTGCGGGCAGGATGACCTTGCGCTCAAACGCCTTCTGCCGCAAAATGGCGATCTTCGTTTCGGCGTCGGGCGGCTGGATGTCTGCGATCAGCCCGCCTTCAAAGCGGGTGCGCAGCCGCTCTTCGAGGGTGGCGATCTCTTTGGGCGGAACGTCGGAGGTGAGCACGATCTGCTTGTTCTCCGCTTGCAACGCGTTGAAGGTGTGGAACAGCTCTTCCTGCACCGCCTGCTTTTTGGCGAGGAACTGCACGTCGTCGATGAGCAGCACGTCTACGCTGCGGTAACGGCTGCGGAAGCGCGCCTGCAAGTCGCGGTTGTTCCCGCCTCGGTTGAGGTAGATGCTGTCGATCAGTTCGTTGATGAACTTTTCGCAGGTGGTGTACAGCACGCGCAGCCCCGGCTTATGCAGGGCAAGGTAGTTGGCGATGGACTGCAAAAGGTGCGTTTTGCCCAGCCCCGAAGCGCCGTAAATGTACAGCGGGTTGATGTCCGCGCCCGGGTTTTTGGCGACCGCCTTTGCCGCGGCGAACACGAATTCGTTGCTCTTGCCCGCCACGAACGATTCAAAGGTATACTTCGGGTCGAGCGAAGAGCCGAGCTCGTCTTCGGCGTCCTCTTCTTCGCTGGTGTACAGAATGTCGTCACTGCCTTCCACGACGAGCGCGAAATCCGTAAGCCCCGTGTTTGCCTTGCGGAACGCCTCCTTCATTTTGTCGGCAAGGTTTTTGCCGATGAAGTTGGCAAAAAATTCCGTATCCGTTTTCAGCACGAGCTTTGTGCCGTCCACGTCAGCGGGAACGAGCTTGGAAATATACGTTTTGTAGGTGAGGGGCGAGATGGTCTTGCTCAGCACCTCGCGGATGCGCTCCCATAAAAATGCGTATTGGTCGTTTTCGGACATAGAACTTCCCCCGAACGCTTTGTCTTTTTTGTAAAATGTGGTATAATGTGATCGGCAACAGCTGCGTGTGCCTTTCATTATACTATAATGCGGGCGGAAAAACAAGCCAAAACACGCTCTTGCCGCAAAATTTATCGGCGTAAAATACGATGCGGATCAAACGGCTGCTTTTAAAAAATTTCCGTAATTACACGGAGGAAACATTTTCCTTTTCAGGCGGGCTGAATGTGCTCTACGGCAGGAACGCGCAGGGCAAAACGAACTGTGCCGAGGCGGTGTTCTACCTCTGCACGGGCACTTCCCCGCGCGCCAAAAAGGACAGGCAGATGATCCGCGCGGGCGCGGAGTACGCGCACATCGAGGCGGTGGCGGAGAGCCGCTTCGGCGAGGTGCGTCTTGCGGCGGAGATCCGTGAAAACGGGCGCGAGGTGCGCGTCAACGGCGAAAAGATCGCGCGCAACGCAGATCTTTTGGGCAACCTGCGCGGCGTGTTTTTCAGCCCGGACGAGCTGCGCCTGGTGCAGGGCGGGCCGGAGGAGCGGCGCAGGTTCCTGAACGTATCCATTTCGCAGCTCTCCAAAAGCTACTACACCGCCCTCATCCGCTACAACAAGATCTTAGGGCAGCGCAACGCGCTTTTGAAGGAGCGCGACGTGCCCATGATCCTTGAAACGCTGCCCGTGTGGGACGAACAGCTCTGCCGCTTCGCCGCCGAACTTGTCGGAAGGCGGGAAGAATACATTGCCCGCCTTGCGCCGCTCGCCGCCGAAAAGCACGCGTACCTGACCGACGGCGCGGAGCGGCTGGAAGTCTGCGCCGAGCGCGGCGTGCAGGGAGAGGACGTGGCGGCGGCTCTCGCAAAAGAGCTGGCGCGCAATTACGAAAAGGACATCCGCTTGGGATTCACCACCGTCGGCCCGCACCGCGACGATCTGAAGATCACGGTTAACGGCACCGAGGCGCGCGTGTATGGTTCGCAGGGGCAGGCGCGCACGGCGGCGCTCGCGTTCAAACTTGCCGAGATCGATATTTTCCGCGAAACGGCGGGCGAGCCGCCCGTTCTGATCCTGGACGACGTGATGAGCGAACTCGATCTGCCCCGCCGCCGCAAGCTGCTCGCCGAGATCGAAGGGGTGCAGACGGTGCTCACCTGCACGCATACCGAAAAGGTGCTCTTTGGCAAGGAAGTGAACAAGATCCGCATCGTGAACGGCGCGATCAGGGGATAGCGACGCACGGAGCGCCCCGCCGCATGGCGCGCCCCGCCGCATGGAGAGTTCTGCCGCACGGTGCGCCCCGCCGCAGCGCGGCGGGCGGGAAAGTTTGTCGTATTTTTGCGCATACTGCCTGAAAAGGAGGGAGTATGCGCGTTTTTTTTCTTCGGGCGCTGTGTGTGGCGGCGGCGCTTGCCGCCGCCTGTGCGCTGTGCGGCTTTGCGCGCGTCTATCCCCGCGGCACGTATGTCGGAGGAACGGACGTTTCCCGCCTGACGCCCGCCGCGGCGGAAGCGAAGGTGCGCGCCGCGCTGCAACGGGAACTTGCGGAAGCGCCGTTCACCGTATTGGTGGGCGGGGACGCGTATGTGTTCCGCCCGCCCGAGCTGTATTATAAAACAGACCTTTCCGCAGCCCTTTCCGCCGCGCGGCGCGGCGGGGCGGTGCCGCTTGCAAAGGAGAGGCGCATCGCGGGGCTGGAAGACGCCCTGCGCGGCATCTGCGACAACTATTATAAAAAGAGCGCGTCCGCGCGCGTCCTGTTCGAGCCGCAAAAGGAGCAGCCCTTTACGGTCGTGCGCCCGAAGGAGGGCGCATGCGTGGACGGCGCGCGGCTCTTGCGGGATACGCAGGCGGCGCTGGCTGCGGGCGGGAGTGAGGTGCGCGCGCAGCTTCTGCGCGTCACGCCCGCCTTCGGCGAGGAGCAGGCGCTCGCCTCGGTCACGCTGCTCTCCTCCTTCACCACCTATTTCAACGAAGGCAACGCGCCGCGCGTGCACAACATCCGCCTTGCGGCGCAGGCGCTCAGCGGCACGGTGCTGGCGGCGGGGGAGAGCTTTTCCTTCAACGCGGGCACGGGGGCGCGCACGGCGGAGCGCGGCTACCGCGAAGCGCCGATCATCCGCGAAGGCGAGTACATCCCCGGCGTGGGCGGCGGGGTCTGCCAGGTCAGTACCACGCTGTACAACGCCGCGCTGCTTGCGGGGCTGACGGTGACCGAGCACCACGCCCACAGCCTGCCCGTCGGGTATGTGGAGCCCTCCTTCGACGCGATGGTCAGCGGCAGAAGCTGCGATCTGAAACTGAAAAACGGGCTTGCGGGGAAGGTGTATTTTGTGCTGCGCGTGCGCGGGAACGCGCTGTGCGTGCGCCTGTACGGCATGCGGTCGGACGTGACGTATTCGCGCGAAAGCATCACCACGGGCACCATCGAACCGCCGCCGCCCGTTGTGCGCGAAGGGGCAGCGAGCGCGCGCGAGGGGAAGGCTGGACTGACCAGCGAGGGCTGGCTCATCCGCAGGCAAAAGGGCAAGCCGCCCGAACGCATCCTGCTGCGCAAAGACCGCTACGCCCCGCAGCGCGGCATCGCTTTGCCGGGGCAGGAGGGCGCGGCGGAAGCGGAAAAAGGCGCGGCGGAAGCGGAAAAAGGGGCGCAGAATGCGGGCACGGCGGCGCAAAAAGCGGGCGTTGTACGGCAAAAACCGCCCGCGTTTGCCGCACAGAGCAAAAGCGCGCGATAAATTTTGCCCAAAATCTTGCAAAAACTTTCCGGATGTGTTAAACTATTGTTAACCGAACGGCGAACAGAGGCGCCGCTTCGGCAAAATCGAACAGAGGAAGGAAACACATGGTTACGATCAAGGAAGTGCGATCCCGGTCGGACATGCGCAAATTTGCGCGCTTTCCTGTACAGCATTACAGGAACAACCCGTATTACGTTCCCTCGTTTTATGCGGACGAGAAGAACGCGACAAACCCCAAAAAGAATTTTTCCCTGCAGGATTGCGACGTCCGCTGCTTCCTTGCCTATAAAGACGGTGCGCTCGCGGGCAGGGTGATGGGCATCATCCAGAACCGTTACAATGAAATTTCGGGGCGCAAGTGCATCCGTTTTTCCCGCTTTGAGACCATTGACGACATCGAGGTGACGAAGGCGCTCATCGGCGCCGTCGAAGAATTCGGCAGGGAAAAGGGGATGGATACCATCCACGGCCCGTGGGGGTTCAACGATCAGGACAGGGAGGGCATGCTCTTTGAAGGGTTTGACCGCCGTGCCACGTACGTCACCAATTACAGCTACGAGTATTACCCGAAGCTCCTTGAACAGCTCGGGTTTGCGCCCGAAAGCGAGTGGGTGGAGTACGATTTCAAGATCCCCGCGTCGGTAGACGAGCGTTTGCAGCGCATTTCAAAGTATGTCGGCGAAAAGCTGGGGCTGCGCGAGATCGCCGAGACTGCGCCCATGCGCAAACTCATCCCGCGCTACGGGCACAAGCTGCTCGCCATGGTCAACGAGGCGTATGCGCATCTGGACTGCTACGTGCCGCTGGACGAGCGCGAGATGGACAATGTGCTGGATCAGTTCGCCACGGTCATCAACCAGCGCTATTTTTCCATCCTTGTGGATAAGAACGACGACGTCGTTGCCTGCGGTGTGATCATCCCTTCGCTGTGCAGCGTGCTGCAAAAGCACCGCGGCAGGATGACGCCCTGCGCCATTTTGGGGCTGCTGCGCGCCATTAAGCACCCGAAGGAGCTGGAGATGGTGCTCGTCGCCGTGCGCGAAGATTACCGCAATAAGGGCGTCAATTCGCTGATGATGGCGCGCATCACCAAAAACATCATCGAGGATAAGATCGAGCACGTCGAATCCAACCCCGAGCTCGTCACAAACCTCGCCGTACAGGCGCAGTGGGACGTGTTCGAGCGTGAGATCGTCAAGCGCCGCCGCACCTACATAAAGGCGCTGTAAGGGCGCGGCGTCTTAAATAAAAAAACAAACGCGTTTTGCCGCCGCAGGGGTTCCCCCGCCAGACGGGCGGCGCACAGCAGCAGCA
>CASDPE010000042.1 GCA_949282395.1 uncultured Bacillota bacterium
CCGAGGATGCGCCCGCCGCAGAGGATGCGGGCGCAGAAGCGCCGCCCGCGGCAGAAGACGCGCCGCCCGCCGCCGAGGACTCGTCTTCTCCCGCGCCCGCCGAAGGCGCAGAGGAAGTGAAGGCGGAAGGCAAGTGAGAGCGGTATAAAACCTTCCCCAAAAACAGGGCTCCCGAAAATTGCAGCCTTTCAAACCTTCCCCCTCCGTGGGGAAGGTGTCAAACGGCAACGCCGTTTGACGGATGAGGGGAGGTAGGAAGAGTAGGGCAGTTCGCTCGGGCAAGCAATGCGGAGGCGAGGTTTACCCTCATCCACCGCAAGCGGTCCCCCTTCCCCACAAAGGGTGGGTAAATTAGGCAAAACGCCTTTCCCCAAAAAGCGGGAAAAATCAATTCGGTGTCAGGCGGGGCGGAGCCACATACGCCGCGCGTGTACATAAATAAAAAAACCATTTTATAAAAACAGGAGGAAAAAATGGTCAAGAAAAAGAGGATCGTTTCCAAATTGATCCTTGCGCTCGTCGTTCTGACGGCGATCAGCTGCTGCTTCCTCGGGAGCACGTTCGCCCGCTATACGAGTGACGGCACGGGCAAGGCAACGGTCGCCGTGGCAAAATGGGATGTTTCGTTCGGTGAAGAAGCAGAAGAGGCGGTCGCTCTCGGGATGATCTCCCCCGATGACACGGAATATGACGCCGAAACGCATAAAAATGCTCCCCGTTCGCATACGGGTGACAAAGTGCTTGTTGCCACCATTACGAACAACAGCGATGTGGACGCGGACGTGACGGTCACGCTCGGTACGATCGGTTTCGTCAATGCCGAGGGCGAGGCTTTCACCGGTTTCGGAGAAGGAGCCGGTTGGTCTGCAAGCAGCAAAACGGATAATCCGACGCAAACGCAGGTCGCCGGGCTGTTCAGCATTAAATTATGGTACGGCGGCGAGGGAGCATTGGATGCAGAAGCGGCAGCTGCGAATACCGAGCTCAAGAGCGGCACGACCGTCACACTCGGCGTCGGCAGCGAAACGCCCGTGGAATTGAACATTTACGCAGAGGTCACGTGGACGTCTGCGGACGCTTTGCTCGAAGGCAATTCCGACGCGTTGGATTCGTGGGTCGGTAAAAACATTGCCGGGCTGACCAGCACGCTCACCTTCACTGCGGTGCAGGGCAGCGAAACTCCCGTAGCTTCCGGTTCGTAACAGCAAATAGCCCCACCCGCCGCGCCGCGTGCGGCGCGGCGGGCAAAAGGGGAAACAAGGCAAGGGGCGTAAAGCCCCGGCAGGGCAGGGCGCAAAGCCCTGCATGGCAGCAAAGCAGGGGCGCAAGCCCCGCAGATACGGGCGGCGCAGGATGTGGCGGCGGCAGCCCGAGGCAGGAACAGAGGGATCAACCGCGCCGTGCGGCTCACGCGCGTGCCGCACGCACGGAGTGCAGGGCATCCCTGCACAGAGAGTTGTAAAAGAGAAAAAGCGCGCAACAGACTTCAACGCCGAACACTGAAATACGGCGCGCGGTACACGAACAGGAACAGTACCCGCCTCCCCGAGCAACGGTGCGCCTTGCGCCGCCGAAGCAGAGGCTGCGGCAGCTCCCCTGCCGCAGAGTGAGCCGAAACATTCGTGGAAAACAGGATCCATCATCCGACGAAAAAACGGTATAAAAATTGGTGCAGCGGGAGCAATGTGGATATCTCCGTTGCACGGGGGGGGGGGTAGACTTTTATTGAAGCGGCAACTCTAAAAAGGAGTGTAGCAGGTCAATGCAAGATACCTCTCAGGGGAAAGAGCGGCGCATGCCCGAACAGGGGCAGGAAGAGGGCGCCGTGAACGGAACAGATCACACGACCGAAAAAACAAAAGACGAAGATCACGCCCGTGAAGGGGCGCCCGCCTGCGCGGACGCAGCCCCCGCAGGGGCGCAGGCGCCTGCCGCAGATGCAGCGGACGGGGCGCATACAACCCAGCCTGCCGCCGCCGAAGAAGAGGCGGGGGCGCTTTGTGCTGCCACGGAGGAGCAGGGCGCGGGCGCGGAAGAACGCGCCGCCGCAGAACCTGCCGAAGGCGGCGAGGCGCCGCAGGCGGAACCAGCCGCCTCGCAAGAGGAGACCCCCGCAGAGGGGGAACAAGGCTCGGGCGCGGGCGCCGCGCGCCCTTTCGGCATGCGCACGGGCGAAAGCATGACGTTTGCCCAGCGCATGAGCGGCGCGGGGTACCTTGCCGGCAGGCGGTATGACGCGGTCAAGAACGAGCTTTTGCGCTACCGCCACCCCAAAACGGGCAAGGGCGTGCGCGCCAAGCTCTCAAAAACGGGTGAAAATTTTTCCTTCGGCAGGAAGACGCTCGCCATGCTGCGCGTTTCGGGCGCGACGCTGCGCCTGTTTTTAGCGCTCGACCCGGGCAAATTCGGCGAAGGGAAGTACCATCATAAAAACATGTCGGGAACGGCGCGCTATGCGCGCTGCCCGATGATGCTGCGGCTCACTTCCGACAGGCAGGTGCGGCACGCGCAGGAGCTGATCGCGCTCGTGATGGCGGAGTGCGGGCTGGAAGAAGACCCGAACTTTGTCCCCTGCGATCAGGCTGCCGCCTTCGGCAAGCCGCGGCGGCAAAAGCGGGTGTATGTGCGCGTTCCCGCGCCCGCGGGCGTAAAGGGGCAAAAGGCGCGCGCCCAAAAGGAGAAGGAGGGCAGCGTCGCTGCCGAAATAGCGGCGTCATCGCCCGTGCGCGAGGGCGATATCCCGCCCACGGCGATCAAGGCGCGCCTGCCGCGCAGGGCGGCTGTGTTCGACCGCTTCGGCGTGAAGATCGGGCGGCTGCGCCGCGGCGTGTGGTACGACGAGGAGAAGGAAGAGCAGGGCACCTTCCGCGAACAGGGCGAGGGCGTGCTCTATTACCCGAAGGGCAAAACGGAGGCGCTCGCCTACCTTGACGGCAACGGCAACCTGCTCACGGGGCGGCACAAGCACGTGGCTACGCTGCGGCATTCGCGGCTGCCGCTCGTCGCGGTGCTCCTCTTCCTCTGCGCGGCGCTGATCGTGCTGGCGATCCTGCTCGGCGCGCTCGCCGTGCCGGATTCTTCCGAGCCGTACGCGCCCACCATCTTTCTGACCACCGAAGACGGCGAGCATTGGGAAGACAGCAAAGAGTTAGACGTGTTCCTCAACGACGAGTTTGAGGGCAGCGTCGTCAAGCCCGGCATGCGCGGGGCGTACCGCTTTAAATTTGAAAATGCGAACGACGATGCGGTCGCGTTTTCGCTTCTGTTTTCAGAGGTGAACGAGTACGGCATCGGGATGAAATACCGCCTTGTGCGTGACGGCGCGTCCATTTCGGGCGAAGAATACCGCACCGCCGCAGAGCTGGGGCGGGAAGATCTGACGCTGGAAGCAAGATCCACCGCGCTGTTTGAACTGCAATGGTATTGGGAGCACAATGACGAGGTCGATACTGCCGCGGGCGAGGCGAGCGCAACGTATACGCTGATCATCGAGCTGACCGCCTCCGTGCGCGAATAGCGCGGGCAGATGCCCGCTCGGGTGGGCAACCCGCTTGGGCAAGCATTCACCCCCCCCCAAAAAAAAGACAAAAGCGGGTCGACGGATAAGAATACGGCATAAAACATGAAAAAGGCATTCCGCGTCATCAAGATAACCGTGCGTACGCTGGTGGTCACGTTCGCCGTGCTGCTGCTTGCGTATAACGTATATACCCTCATCATGCGCTATGCCTATGGCGTGGGCATCCCCACCGTGTTCGGCTACGGCTTCGCCGCCGTGCAGACGGGCAGCATGGAGCCGCAGATCGCGGCGGGCGACTTTATCGTCATCCATGCCGAAGACGAATACGCCGTCGGCGACGTCATCACCTTTTACGATTCCACGCGCGGCGAGTACGTCACCCACCGCATCATTCAGATCACGGAGAGCGGCTTCACCACCAAGGGCGACGCGAACAACGCGCAGGATCTCTTCACCGTGCCGCAGAGTGCGGTCGTGGGGAAGGTGGTCGCGGTCATGAACGGGCTGGGTTCGTTCATCGCCTTTTTGCAGACCCCTGCGGGCATGTTCGTGCTGATCGCCGCCGCTGCCGCGGTCTGGGGCGCCACCGTTTTGATAGAGTGGCTCATCGAACGGCACGCAAAGCGCAAAGCCGCCGAACCCGCGGAAGGCACGGATGCGGGCGGCGAAGGCGCGGGCACAGACGGCGAAAGCGCGGAAGGCGAAAGCGCGAAAGGCGAAGGGGCGAAAGGCGCAGCCGCCGCGCAGCAGAAGGATCTCTAAAAGATACAAGGACAACATTTCCATAGAGATCCCTCGACAAGCTCGGGATGACGGAAAAAGGCTGCTCGGAATGACGGAAAAAACGGTGAAGGATGACCTTGTCAACCTTCCCCCAAAAATAGGGTTCCCGAAAATCGCAGCCATAAAAACCTTCCCCCTCCGCGGGGAAGGTGCCCCGAAGGGGCGGATGAGGGGAAGCGGGAAAAGAGAGGAAGCCCGTTCGGGCAATACTGTAAAACGCACACTTGCCGCACAAACACGGCGGCATTTACGGAGCGAACATGGCTAAAAGCAAAAAAGCCGAAAAATACCCGATCCTCAGGTATCTGAGTTATCTGGTCATTGTGAGCATCCTGCTTACGGGCGTAAGCCTGGCGCGCTATACGGGCGCGACCAGCGGCGACGTGAGCGCTTCGCTCAGCCGTTTTATCTGCTCGTACGAGATCAAAGACGCGTCCTCGCTCACCTTTTCCAACACGGATTATTGGCTGGAAGTGGAAGACGGCATGAGCGCGACGAACACGGCGCGCAGCGTGCGCTTCGACCTGCGCAACCATCTGCTCTCTGCCGACGGCTCGGCGGGGCGCACGAGCGACGTCGCCCTGCAAAGCACCGTGCGGCTGTACGCGCCCGCAGAGTTCGCGGGCAACCTTGCGCTGCAATTCGCGCGGGTCGAGGCAAACGGCGATTACACCGTGCTCACCCCGCAGTACGTGCTGGGCGACCTTATCTACGAAGTTTCCGATACGGACGGCGACGGCAAGTACGACAAAGTTCCCTCCGGCACGGAGCGCACGTTCGCTACGGACAGCCGCACGATCCGCACGGGCATGTCGCAGGATTACAGCGACCGCACCGACGGGCTCACGGGCGATGCGATCGCGGGCGTGGAAGAGGTGCTTTCCGTTTCGGGCGGGTTCACGGGCACCAAGGACGCGCACACGGGCACGGTCACCGCGCTTTCGGCTAGCAGCGGCACCGAACTTACGATCACGTCCTCCGTGCAGACGGCGCGCTACTCCGTCGGGTTCACGCGCACGGAAGCGCGCGGCGAAGACGCGGAAGTGGGCGGCGGCACCTCTGCGGGCGGCAAAATGGCGCCGCTTTTGTACCTTGACTGCGAAAGAGAGACCGCCTTTTACACCGTAGACCTGACCCTGCCCGCCATGTACTTTGACGCGGGCGTTGCACAGGGCAAGTCTTTCGTGCTCTTTCTGACCGCCATCGACCGCGTGCACAACAGCGACTTCACCGCCATATGGGGCGGCGGCGAAAGCGGCTCGGCGGGGACCGTCGGCGGCGGCGCGAGCGGTTGGGCTGACCTTTTGCGGGAGCCTGCGGCGGGCACCACGCCCTACACCTTCAACGGCGCGCGCGTTCTGGGCTACCACTTCACGCGCGATCTGCCCGTCTACACCGCGGGGCAAAGCCATGCCGATGCCCCCGCGGGCAAGACGACGGTGCGCATCACCAAGACGTACGATTACGCAAATGGCGGCGCCGTGCTCGCCTACGACCACGTTGCGCCCGTCTCCGAGATCGACGGCTCCGCGTCCGTCGTGCACTCCATCGCAAGTTTTTATGCGGATACGAACGGCACGGCGGCTTCGCCCGCGTTCACAAGCGTTACGGGCGTGAACGGCTGGGAGGAAGCTGCGTACAACGCCGCTTCCGCGCTGTTCGGGCAGTGCGAAAACGCGGGCAAGAGCGGGTACATCTGGTTCGGGAACCTCTCCGACGACCCGTTCTACGACACCTACGCCGAACAGACGGCGCAGGGCGATGCAAAATACGAACTTTCCGACGCGCTCAGCAAGGGGTACTCCACCACGCTGAACGTGCTGTTCGCGCAGGCTTCCGGATCCCCCGCCGCGCAGGCGGCGGGCGCCTCTGCCGCAGGGCAGGGGGCGGAAAGCTATGCGCTTTCGCATACGGGCAAAGCGGCAAAAACGCCCCGCGGGCGGGCGGAAGGAGGCGGCGTATGAAGAGCCTGCGTTCCAAATACGGGCTGATCGGCTTTATCGCGCTGCTTTTGGTGCTGTGCACCCTGCTGGGCGTGCTGTTCACGCAGGCGCGGTATGAAGAGGAGACGTCCTCTTCCTCGCAGTTCTACGAAAGCGATATGGAGTACATCATCGCCGAACAGGTAGAAGTCACCAACGTGGAAGAGCTGATCGCCGCCATTGAAAACGGGTACAGCAACATCAAGGTCGCCGACGGCGTGGAAAACCCGCTCATCATCACCTCGGGCGTGACGGACGTCGGCACCGACCTCATCCTCGATTTAAACGGGCACGAGATCCAGCGCAACAACCGCGACCCGATGCTCAACATCGAAAACGGCGTGCGCCTCACCATCATCGATACGTCCGAAGAGCAGGGCGGCTCCTTCTACAACCCCGTCGGCAGCGTTTTGCAGGTCGGCGGCGGCACGCTCACCGTTTCGGCGGGCGCGTTCGTAAGCGGCCCCAAAAAGAGCGAGTACGCCCATAAGGAAGGCGATGGCTGGTCGGCGGGCAGCGCAACTACAAGCACAGACGGGCTGTTCACCATCGGCGGTGAGGGCGGCAGCATCGGCAGGGAAACGGCTTCCGTCACGCTGTACGAAAAAAACGACGCGGGCGGCTATACGCCGGGCGGCACGGTCAATATGCCCGTCATCACGCCGTACGTCACGCAGGTGCAGTATTCGGCAGGCAGTACAGAGAGCTATTGGTTCGTCAACGGCAACATGTACTTTGACGAAGGAATCGGCGGAACGGGCTATACGGGTATCAAAGGCGATACCTACCTGTACCACGTGTTGAGCGACAAGTCCGTCACCGGCACGCAGATCGCCGTGAGCGGCTCGGCAGACTTCTACTATACCTACAACGTCCGCCGCGCATACGACGGCGAAGGCGGCGCGCCGACGTATACCCTTACGGGCGAAGCGGCAGACGGCACGAACGTGTTCACCGTCACCGTATACGGCTACAACGACGTAAAGGGCAGCGCCACGGAAGCGGCGAACTACGCCACCGTCAAAATGCTGGCGGGCAACATGTACGTGCGCGGCGGCTCGTATGCCGCCAACTTCGGCACGGGGCACTCCTACGGCGTGTACGCTTCGGGCGGGTATATGTCCGTCGAAGCGGGCGCGTTTGACGCCCTAGAAGGGGGCGTGTGCATCGAATGCGCTTACGGCGAAGACGCGGGCGAGGGCGAATACCTGCGCGTGGCAAACGGCAGCTTCAGCTCCGACAACGGCGATACCGTCCGCGTTTCGGGCGGCGAGATGCTCGTTTCGGGCGGCGCGTTCTATAAGGACGATACCGACCCCGCCGCTGCCGACGGCGCGATCATCCGCGTTTCGGGCGGTACGCTCACGGCGAGCGGCTCCGCGCAGAACAAACTCGGTTTCAGCCTGACGGGCTCTACGCAGTACGGCGTGTACGCCGATAACGGCACCGTCACCCTTACCGACGCCGCGATCTCCTTTACCGACGCGAACGGCACCTCCGCGGGCGGCAACGTCGGCGTGTATGCCGCGGGCGAAGAAAGCGCCGTCACCCTCACCGATACGGATATCATGGTAGAGGGGATAAACGGCAGCGGCAACTACGGCGTGAACGCCGCGGCAGACGTCAGCCTGAACGACAATTGCAAGGTGCAGGTGGAGGGATCCTCGTCCATCGGGCTGCTCGCACAGGGCGGCAACATCACGTATACGGGCGAAGGCGGCAAGCTCGACCTTAGCCTTGCAATGAGCGATACAAGCAAACAGATCGACTCCGTTGCCATGGCGGCGCTGAACGGCGGCATCACCCTTCGCGGCACGGTCACCGTCGGTTCGGGCGGCATGGGCGTCGCCGTGTGGGCGGGGGAACAGGCACAGACGGGCACGGGCAACTCCCTCACGTTGGAGCGCGGCAGCCTGACCGTTGAGACCTCGCGCGCCACCGCGCTGTACGTTTCGGGCGGCAACATGCACTTTGCAGAGGGCACAACGGTTTCCGTCACGTCCGAGGCGGCGAACGACTGCTACCTTTCCGAAACGGACGGCGAGCGCACGGCGATGTTCAACGGCGTGTTCGTGCAAAACGGCTCGCTCACGGCTTCGGGCGGCTTTACGGCAACGCACACGGGCGCGGGCGCAGCCGTCTGCGTGGACGGCGGCAATGCGACGTTTGCACAGGGCGCAGAGGTCACTAAGAACGCCGTAACGGGCGGCTATCCCGCGATTGCCGCGTATTATGACGGCGTGCGCGTCATGAACGGCTCGCTGGAAGCCGGCGGCGAATTTACCGTCCGGCATCACGGCGTCGGCGCGGCGGTGTATGTGAACAAGGGCATCGCGCAGGAGGCGGAGGGCACCTTCACGGCAGAATTCGGCGGCAATACGACCATTTATAAATACGGAGCGAGCAGTTACGAAAACAACCCCGTCGGCGCCTTGCAGGACGGCGTGCACATTGCAGACGGCACGATGACCGTCAGCGGCAGCTTCACCGTCGATCACAGCGGCGCGGGGGCGGCGGTGTACGCAAAAGGCACGGTCACGCTCGGCGGCACGGCGACGATTACCCGTAAAGAAAGTGCGTATGTTTTGGCTGGCGCCCGATATGACAGTGTGTACGTCGCCGGCGACCTGACGACGAGCGGCACGCTGGATATAGACCATGCGGGCATCGGCTCGGGCATTTATGTGGAAGGCGAAGTTTCTCTGCAAGGTTCGCTCGATTTGGATAAAACCGTTTCGAACAACACGTCGTTCAACAGCGCCGTGCCCAATGACAGCGTGCACGTGGAAAACGGCTCGCTGGAAGTTACTGCGGGCAAATCCTTCACCGTCGATCACAGCGGCGCGGGGGCGGCGGTGTACGCCAATGGCACAGTCACGCTCGGCGGCACGGCGACGATCACCAAATACGCGTTCACATACAGCAGCAGCCTTTCGGGCGTGCGGTACGACGGCGTGTACGTTTCGGGCGACCTTACCGTCAACGGAAGCGGCACGGCGGAAAATCCCGATCTGACCGTCACGCATTACGGCATCGGCGCGGCGGTGTATGTGGCGGACGGCACCCTCACGCTGAACGGCGCGGCGGATATAACGAATGACCTGACAGGCGTTTCGTATGTAGAGGAAGGCGTTTCGGATGAAGGCGAAGGCGTTTCCTACGACGGCGTGTACGTAGCAGGCTCGCTCACCGTTGCTGAAAACGGCAGTTTCGGCGTCACGCACTACGGCATCGGCGCGGCGGTGTATGTGGCGGACGGCACCCTCACGCTGAACGGCGCGGCGGATATCACAAATGACCTGACGGGCGTTTCGTATGAAGGGGAAGGCGTTTCCTACGACGGCGTGTACGTGGCAGGTTCGCTGACGGCAAGCGGCACGTTCAACGTCACGCATACGGGGATCGAAAACGATACAAGCGATTCGTTGACCTATGAAACGTTTGCTGTGCGCAGCTACGCCGTGCGTGTTGTGGGCGACGAGGACAGCACCGTTACGGACGAGGACAGCACCGTTACGATCACACAGGGTACGATCAAAAACTTTGTCGGCGGGGGCGTGTATGTTTCAGGCGGCGCTGCCGTTACGCTTGGCAATCGGATCGCCGACGGGGCAACAACAGAGCAGATAGCTGTGGAAAATGCAAAATTGCAGGTGCTCACAGAGGGAGATACAGTTGTCGGTGATGATATAAACAGTATTACCGGCATGGATGGGAACTGGCATTACAAGCTCACATCTACGGGCGGGCACGCCGTGGAAGTTTTGGGCGGTACGCTCAATGTAGAAAGCGGCACCTATTCTGCGGCGCAGGGCAACGGTATTTTGGTGCGCGGCGGTGATGCGCGCATTTACAACGGCTCCTTTACGGGCAACGACAATTATGTCTATGACTATGGGGATGGGCGCACAAGCCCTATTGCCGGTGTGGGCGCGTCCTATGCCTTTAAACTGTACGGCGGAACGGTGACCGTGCTCGGCGGTACATTCGGCGGCAGCGGCAGCAGCGGCAGCAGCGCGTTCGTCATGGGTACTTCCAAACAGGCTGAGGCGTATATCTACGGCGGCACGTTTGCCGTGACGGGGCAGGCAGGGTTCAGCGTGTTCCGAAATGTTTCCATAACCTTTCAAGAAAATGGGAGCTACGAAGGAAGAACGGGTTCATCCATCTCTGTTTCCGCGTTTGCGGCAGCGATCGCCATTGAAAACACGACGGACAGAAATACGAACGTCACCATTCATGGCGGCACGTATACAGGCACAGGAACGGATGGTGAGGGGCGTGACGGCATCTGGTACAGCAACCCGAATGCAAAATTGACCATCAGCGGCGGCACCTTTACGGGTAACAGCAGGTCAGGGCTGTTCATCGTGCATGACCCCGGTACCAATATTCAGATTTCCGGCGGTACGTTTGTAGGAGCTGATCCTGTAAAGATTGAATCGGAATGGAGTGGTATCAGAATGGATGATTATTGGTCAAACGGTGCAATCAGTACAACGGGAGGATTTAGAGGAAGCGTATGGTCGTATTATTATGACGGCGTTGAAATCAATTATGATGACATAATTGATGGAAAAACAGTATATTATGGCGGAAATATTGAAGAAGCACAAAGTAGAGTGCAGTCGTTTAGTAGCGGAACCGTGCACGATTATTTCGCGCAACGGAAGGTTATTTATATAGCCTAAACAGAGGTAAGCCACACCGCGCCCTTTTTGGGCGGTGCGGCGGGTGAAATTGCTCACACAGGCAAACATGATAGCGGAGCGCGCCACGGCTTGCCGTGGCGCGCTCTGCCTGCCCAAAATAAGGCAGGCTCGCTCAGGGTGACAAGGATGGAATTTCCATAGAGATCCCTCGGCAAGCTCGGGATGACGGAAGGGCGGCGAAGGATGACGGAAGGGGCGGCGAAAGATGACCTTGTTAACCTTCCACCAAAACAGGGCTCCCGAAAATCGCAGGGCGCAGCCCGAGATTTTTGGGAAGAGGAGGAGCGGAGCGCGCATGCGAGCATTGCCCCTTTGGGGCAATGCGAGAGCGCAGCCGACTGCTCCGACGAGGGGAAGCAGGATAAGCGCGCCCCCCTGACGGGTGCGGGAAAGCGCGGTCAGTGCGGGTTTTGGTTGAGTTTGCGGTAGCGTGTGGGCGGGATGTTGTAGATGGATTTGAAAACGTGGTTGAAATGGCTCAGGTTCGTATAGCCGAGCGTGGAAGCGATTTCAAGGATAGACATATCCGAATGGATCAGGTAATTGCAGGCGCGCGCCATTTTTTCGGCGGTGAGGTATTGAATGGGCGAACAGCCCATGTACTTATTGAATTGCCGCGTAAAATACGAATGGCTGTAATTTGTTGCGCGGATAAAGTCTTCCAGCTGCCAATTCGCGTTGTAGGGCGAGCGGATCAGTTGCAGCAGCTCGTTCAGCCATTTTGGCTTTTTGCTGTCTACAAAGCGGTTCTGGTACAAGATCTTTTCCAGCACCGAAAACAGGATCAGGCGCGAAACAAGTTCGTAATTTTGCTCGTCCTCGTTGTAGCGCTCCAAAAGGGCGGTGTAGTTGAACAGCTCTTTGGTGTGCAGTTCTTCCAAAAAGACGGGCACGCCCTTTTCGGCGAGCAGGGCGTCGTACAGCGCGGGGGCAAGGCAGGCGCACACCGAGCGCATCAGGCAGTCGCGGATCAGGATGTTCAGGTGGCTTGCCGAAGCCGTGCTGTTGCGCAGGCTGTGGTAGTCGTTCGGGCGGATCAGAAAGCCCGCGCCCGTGTTGGCGATGCTCGTGTCGTCGTTGAGCGTGTGTTTGTACGCGCCCGTGATCACCACAAAAAATTCCCAATAATCGTGGTTGTGACGGATCGGGTAATCCCTGTATATGTAATGGAAGGTCAAATCGTGCCTGCGCTGCGAGGAATCTGCAAAAAAGGTGTTCATGTTTCCCCCTCCTTGCATCCAGTATACCCGCCGCGCGCGGAAAAGGCAAGCCGATTTTCATTTTTTCTGATAAAAAAATACAAGCAGGAAGCAGCTTCCCTGTTCAAAAAGTCAAAAAACAGCAAAAACAGGGTAAGGAAAGACAAGACGCCGCCGCAGCAAGTGTGGTACAATAAAACGGGCGCCCCGCGCAGGGCGGGCGCGCCTTGCGCGCCGCAGGGCCGCGCCGCTTTCTTGACAGCGG
>CASDPE010000043.1 GCA_949282395.1 uncultured Bacillota bacterium
CCGTCAGTCCGTAATACTCATTGAAGGAAAGCTCCTTCTCGTGCACGGGCGCAATGTCGGTTTCGGGGTCGTAGTCGTGCGCTTCGATCTCAATGGTGCCCGCAAGGTCAAGCACGCCGAAGCCGCTCACGATCAGCGACGCGTCCGCGCCCGCTTCCACGCCCGCCGTGCCCGCCTGCAACGGCGTGAGCGCCGTAAACCGCGCCACCTGCGCAAAGCCGCTGCCCGTATCCGCCTCGACGAACACTTCCTTGCCGACGGCGAACAGGCGCACCGCCGCGCCCGCGGCAAAGGCGGAAAAGTCGACCTTCCCGCCCGAAACGAGCAGCAGCCCTTTGCCGCTGACCGTGCCGTCGGCCGCGAAATTCACAAACGTATTGCCGAAACGCAGCAAAAACGAGCTGCCCGCCGTGACGCGGATATCCGCCGCAAGGTAGGTATCGGTAAAGCTCTTTTCCGAGAGCACGGCGCCGCCGTGCCCCGCGGCGTACACGTCGCCGCTCTTTGCCGCGGCGCCCTGTACCGATGCCGCCTGCTCTTCCGCATACGAGAGCGGGGTCACCACCATGCTGTCAAGGTAGAAGGACGCCCCCGCGTAGCCCGCCACGGCAACGTACCCGCTGCCGCTCACGCCGCTGATGACGGCGCGGCAGACGCGCAGCCCCTCCGCGTCCCCTTCGGGCGCGAAATAGACGCGCGCGGTATCGCCGTGTTTGACGACCATCACGTCAAGGGATACATCCCCTTTCCACAGGTCGACGGCGCCCTCTTCTTCGTATTGCAGCCAGAACCTGCCCACGGTGGCGACGTCCATGCTGCCGCCCGTCGCGCGGACGACGGTGCCGTCTTCGGTGTCCATGAAGAACACGCCGTCCGCTGCGGAAGGCCGCGTGAACAGCTGCGAACGGTTGAAGGACAGCCCGATCGCAGCCCCCGTTACGCCCGCAAGATCCTCCATGTCAATGTTGAAGCGGCAGATGAAATCGCTGAACTTGGCGCGCGGCCCGAACACGGACGTTTCGGTCGTATCCGAAAAGAAGATGTACTCCTGCTCCTTCGTGTCGCTGTAAGAGGGGCGGACGATCTCCGACCCGATCAGCCAATCGTTTTCATTGATGTAATAGTTGTGGTAGACGTAGCCGTCCTCTTCCTCGGAAGTGACGCCGGCAAAGTTCATGGCGTACTCCTTTTGGGCGAAAACGGTGACGCCCGCCGCGGCGAAGCTCATGCACAGAAGGCAGGCAAGCACCGCAAAAAAGACTCTTTTTCTCATCGCATTTCTCCTTTATCGTTTTATCAGAAACTGACTTTGGGGGTAAATTTGTTGGTGATGACCCGCACGCCGATGATGAAGGGCAGCAGCACGACGGACAGGCTGATGCCGATGGTCGCCGCGTTGAGCATGTCATCCTGCCCTGCGCCCGAGCTTGTCACCGCAAAGACGTACCACGGGATGGTGAGGAACTTGTTTTCCGTGCCCTCGTTGGGCGCGATCATCATCGGCTGCATCACGAAGGAGAGCGGGCTCGCCAGAATGGAGATGCAGTAGATGGCGACCGTAGGCATGACGAGCGGCAGCACGATGGAGACCATCTCATGCCAGAAGCCCAGCCCGTCTACCTTGCACGAATCGGTGAGGTCTGCGGGGATGCGCATCATGGCGCCGCTCATCATGATGACGTTCGTGCCCATGCCCGCCCAGATACAGAAGATCCAGATCAGCGCCCACAGATAGTCTGAATCGCTGCCCAGCCAGCTCACCTTGTGCCCCATGATCTGCGCCAAAAGCGCCGAAACGGGCCCGAAGTCGTACGAGAACATGTAGCGGTAGCACATGGTCAGAACGACCAGCGAGATCATGGAAGGGAACATGAACAGCACGCGGAAGAACTTTTGGAAGCGGATCTTCTTATAAAAGGAATAGGCGCACACGAAGGCGAGCGGAAGGATGACAAGGTTGATGCCGATCGCCTTCAAAGAGTTCGTGAACGTGTTGAACGCAGCCCTGTTCCCGCCGAAGATGTAATCCGAAAACACTTCGCCGTACCGTTCGAACCAGATCCACTCATACTGCCCTGTCGCCACGTTGTAGCGCTGAAAGGTCATCACCACCGTCTGGATGTTGATGTACAGCCAGAAGATGCAGAAGTTGACAAGCGGGATGGCGACGAGGGAGATGAGGAACCCGATCTCTTTGTATTTTTTTGTTTTGAGGCGCCCCGCGCCCCTTTTGGATGCTTCTGCCGTTTTCATCGGATGTTCAGCTCTTTTTCCCATTTTTCAAATTCGGGAAGGGTGATATCGTACACGCTCTTGTAATCGCCTTTGCCCGTGACCATGATCTGTTCGGGGGTCATCGTTTTGATCGCCGAAAGGAAGGTCTGCCACACCTGATGTCCTTCAAGGTCGGGCGTTTCATAGCGGTAGATGAGCGAAACTTCTTCGTTCGCCGTGCCCGCAGGGTATGCGTACAGGCGCACGTCCGAATCGTTGTACATGTTCAGAACGCTCTCGGTGAAGGGGTTCCACTCGAAGTCCGCACCCGAAAGTTCCAGCGCGTCGTATTCAAAGGGGCGCATCGTGCCCGAGCTTTGCGTGAATTTGAGCACGTTCTCTTCGTTGCATAGGTATGCCAAAAAGTCTTTGGCAAGGTCAAGGTTGGTCGCCTTTGCGGGCACGACGATGATCTCGTCCGTAGAGCAGAAGGTCATGCTCTTGACCGAGCCGTCCTCGTTCTGCTCCGCCTTTTCGATGGTGGGCAGCGCCATCATCTTGAACACGTCGTCCTCGCCGATGAGGTTCTTCATCTCCGAATAGAAGAAGGAGCCTGCCAGCAGCATCGCCGTTTCGCCGTCCACAAAGCGCTGCTCGGCGTCCTGCGTGGTGTACTCGTCCACCGCGCCGAGCGTGTTCTTCCACGCGTCCTTCGATTCGTCGACGAAGATGCTCTGCACCGTTTCGATCGCCTTTTGGATGCCCTCCATCTTCCACACGTCGGCAGATTCAAAGTTCCAGAAGTCGTAGTACGCGCCGTCGCCTTCCGCAACGTTTTGCAGGTTTTCCTCATGCACGCCCTGGTACTGCGCGAACCAGCCGTACATCAGGAATTTGAGCCAGTGCGCCTCGGCGCCCGCCCATGCGATGGGCGTGATCTTCCGCGCGTTGAGGTCGGTGCAGTACGCCAAAAACTCCTCTACCGTTTCGGGCGGCGCCGTCCACAGATCGCCCACTTCCCACTTGCCGCTCGCGCTTTCCGTGGTGTGCGGGGTGGCGAGCAGAATCTTTTCATTGTAGGCGAACGAGCAGTTGATGGAGCCGAGCGGCAGCACCCACGGCAGGTATTCGCCCTGCCCCACATACTTTTGCATGTAGAAGCGGCTGACCAGCTCGTCGTCCATAAAGTCGCGCACGGTGCGCATGCCCGCGGAGGTCTGCACCTCCGTTTCGTACACGTCTTTGAGGTTGGCAAGGTACCCTTCCGACACCCAGCTCGACCAGTCTCCGCCCTGCGTGATGTAGATATCCGAAAGGTTCTGCCCCGATTTGAGGTAGGTCGTGATGGTGTTGGTGATGGTCGGGTCGGACTGGAGCCTGTAATTGAAGCCTTCATGCTCCGCCTTGTAGCTTTCCAGCGCAGAGACGAGCCACTCCGTGCCGTACCCGAAGTTGAAGTGGCGGATGGTCAGAACGCCCTCCTGCGCCTGCCCGCCGCCCGTACCGCTTTTGGACTTGCAGGCGGCAAAGCCGAAGCAAAAACCGAGGGCAAGCAGCACACACAGCAGCACGCTTACGATCTTTTTCATACGAGATTCCTCCTATTCTTTGATGCCTCCGCCGAGGCTGAATTGCATGATCTTTTCCTGAAAGACCACAAAAATGACGATAACGGGGAGCACGGTGATGATGATCGCCGCGAACAGTTTGGGGTAGTCCAGCGAGAACACCGAATTGCCGTTCGTGACCTCTTCCTGCAAGTAAAAGATGCCCGTGGAAAAGGTCGGGTAAGACGGCAGGTACAGGTACGGCGTCATGTACTCGTTCCACACCCCGATAAAGCCGAGGATCCACATGGCGGTGATCATTGCGGACGCCTGCGGCATGTAGATGAACAGAAAGATGCGCCACTTGCCCGCGCCGTCGATCTCCGCCGCCTCGCGGTAGGTGCCCGAAATGTTCTGGAACACGCTCGCCATGATCAGGAAATCGAAGCCGAAGCCGTTTGCCGCCGTCAGCACATAGAGGGGCATGTTGTCATAAAACCCGATCTTGTTGATGAGTTCGTACATGGCGGGCTGCGTACCCGCGACCGAGATGATCAGCGGGATGACGGCGACCGCGTACAGCAACTTTTTCAGGCGGAAGTTGTGCTGCGCATAGGCGTACGCCACGCAGCAGTGGCAGAACACGCTCAGCGTTGCCATCGCCGCCGACATGAACACCGTGTTCAGGAGCATGTTGAGCATGTCAAACTGCATGAATACGGTGCCGTAGTTGGCGATGTTCCCGAAAAAGTCCTGCGGGAACGCCCACGGATCCACACGGAACTCTTCTACCCCTTTGCAGGCGTTGTAGAGGAGCCACAGGAAGGGAAAGGCGAGCGTTGCCGCATACACGAAGAACAGCACGCACAGTACGGTGAGCGAAATGCGTTCGCTTCTTCTGGTGAGACAGGTTTTCATACGCGTTTTACCGCCTTACGCCGTGACCGGCGTGACCGAAAGATTGTCGAGGTAGTAGATGCAGGCGTGATCGCCGCTGCCGCAGAACTTGAACACGACCGTTTCGCTGCCGGCAACAAAGTTCGCCGTAAAGGTATGATTTTCAAAGCGCGGAGCGCCCGTGCTGGCATAGCTGTCGTACGGCGTTGTGCCGTCCACCGTGAGCGCGCTGCCGCCCCACTGCGTTTCGGTGCCCGTTTCTGCGTAGCGCCCTTCGCCGTCCACAAATACATTGATCTGGTTGAAGTGGTGGTGCTCCGTGCTGCCGCCGTCCACAAGCTGCAAATTGTACGAAAGGGTGTACTCCTGCCCGACTTTCAACCCCGTGACCGACCACGTAATGTTGTTGCCCTTAGAAGCTTCCACTTTCAGGCGCCTGCCGTTTGTTTCGTCGATCGTGAAGGAATTGACGTTCGCGCCGCTTGTGACCGTCCAGCCATCGCCCGTGAACGTGTCGTCCACGATTGCGCCGTCCTCAAAATCTTCGCTGACGGCTTTGGCGGGTTCGGTGATGACGATCGTGACCGTATCGGTGATGGCAGGGTCGCTGCCCTTGACCGTCGCCGTGACGGTGACTTCGCCTTCCGCAACGCCCGTAAGCACGTTGCCATCAAGCGTGGCGAATTCTTCGCCTGCGGTGATCTCCCACTCCACTTCAAAACTGCCGTGGTTGAGCGGCGCCGCCGTGGCGGTGAGGGCGAGCGTGCTGTTTGCCGCAAGCTCGGCGCCATCTTCCACGGCGATAGAGATGCTCTCTACCGCAGGCGGTTCGGAGACGGAGATGTTATCCAGCGCGATCTCATACGGCTGGTATTCACAAACGAACAGGAACACGACCGTTTCGCTGCCCGCCACAAAGGTGCCTGCATACGTATTGTTGTCTTTGCGCCCTTCTCCCAAAACAAATTCGTCTGTATAGGCGCTGCCGTTGATCGTGAGGTTTTTGCCGCCCCACTGATCGATCGTGCCCGTTTCGGCACTGCCCATAAAGCGGCCCTGCCCGTCTTTATACACATTGATCTGGCAGAAATGGAAGCCTTCGTTCAGCACTTCCATATCGAAGGAGAGCAGGTACTCTTCCCCGACCTTCAGATTTGTGACCGTCCAGGTGAGCAGGTTATACCCCGTCGTCGTGCAGGTCGCTTTCAGGCGGGTGTTGCCTTCCTCTTCAAGCATCGCAAGAGAAATGGCACTGTCCGCCGTCAGCGTCCATGCGCCGTGCCAGGTGCCGCCGACAAGCGTACCCTCTTCAAACTCTTCTTCAAACCCCGGTTCGACCGCAGAGACGATGCGGATCGTGACGGAAGCCGCAACGGCAGGGTCGCTGCCCTTGACCGTCGCCGTGACGGTGACTTCGCCGATGTTTTTGCCCGTGAGCACGTTGCCTTCAAGCGTGGCAAATTCTTCGCCTGCGGTGATCGCCCACTCCACTTCATAGCTGCCGTGGTTGAGTGGGGTCGCCGCCGTGCCCAGCGTGACGGAGCTGTTCAGGGCAAGTTCGGTGCCGTTTGAAAGCGTTTCGCCGCCGTTATCGGTGATGGCGATGCTCTCCACCGCGGGCGCTTCGGAGACGGATACGTCGTCCAGATAGAACACGCAATCGTGATCGCCGCTGCCGCAGAGCATGAACACGACCGTTTCCTCCCCCGCTACGAACACGCCCGTTACGGTATGCCACGAGAAGCGGGCTTCGGTCGTATCGGGATACTGCGAGTAAGGCACGCCGTCCACGAACAGCATATTCGGCCCCCACTGCGTGTAGCCGATCGCCCCGCCCTGCGGCTCGTTGTAGAATACGTTGCCTTCAAAGCTCCCCAACCCTTCTTCGCGGTACGCGTTGACCTGGTTGAAGTGGTGGTAATTCGCATTGTTTTCAATGCGGATCTTATAGGAGAACAGGTATTCATTGCCGGGCACAAGGTTCGTCACCGTCATGGTGAGCACGTTGCCCTTGTTCGCCGTCACTTTGAGCAGGTGGTTGCCGCTTACGTCTTCGTCCTCCACCTGCGCAAGGCTGGCGGCGGTCGTCGCTTCGATCTCCCATGCGCCGTGCCATGCGCCGTTCGCGATGTAGCCTTCCTCAAAGTCCTCTGCAAGCCCCGGCTGCACGGGAGAGATGATCTCGATCTCAACAGACTTGCTGATCTGCGTGCCCTTGACCGTAGCCGTCACCGTGACCGTGCCGACGTCTTTACCCGTGAGCACGTTGCCTTCAAGCGTGGCGTGCGAGCCGCCGTCGGTGATGCTCCATTCGACTTCGAAGGGCAGGCAGCCTGCGGGCGAACCCGTCGCCGTGAGGGTGAGCGTTTTGCCGACTTCCAGCTGCGCGCCGCTCTCTACATCGATGGTGATATCCTCTACCGCAGACGGTTCGGAGACGGACAGGTTATCCAGCGCGATCTCATACGCAGGTTCGCCGCAAACGAACAGGAACACCACCGTTTCGCTGCCCGCCACAAAGGTGCCCGCATACGTATTGTTGTTGAAGCGCCCATCTCCCAAAACAAATTCGTCTGTATAGGCGTTTCCGTTGATCGTAAGGTTGTTGCCGCCCCACTGATCGATCGTGCCCGTTTCGGCACCACTCATAAAGCGGCCTTCTGCGTCTTTATACACATTGATCTGGCTGAAATGATGACCTTCCAGCACCTGCATATCGTAGGAGAGAATGTACTTCTGCCCGATCGTCAGCCCCGTGACCGTCCATGTAAGCGGATTATCCCCCGTCGTCGGGCAAATCACTTTCAGGCGGGTGTTGCCGTCCTCTTCAAGCATTTCAAGGGAAATAGCGCTGACCGCCGTCATCGTCCATGCGCCGTGCCAGGTACCGCCGCTGCTGCCGCTGAGGTAACCTTCTTCAAAGTCCTCCTCAAGCCCCGGCGCAACGGGTTCAATGACCGTCACGACAAACGTGTCATAAATGTTCGTGCCTTCGATCTGCGCACGGACGGTAACTTCACCTGCGGAAACGCCCGTGAGCAGACCGTCTTTGCCGATCGTTGCGGCAGCGCCCTCCGCGATGCTCCACACGACGTTGCCCGCGCTGCTGTTGGCAGGATAGGGCGTGACGGTGAGCTGCACTTCATCATCGATGGCGATCGTATCGGGCGCGTTGATCACGATCTGCTCCGCCAGACCGGGCGTGCGGATGGCAAGGTTGTCGAGCAGGATCTCGTATGCGAAGTGCCCTTCGGCAAGGACAAAGGTCGCGCTTTCGCCTGCGGCAACAAAGGTGCCCGCAAAGGTGTTCCACTGCTGCTTGGGATAATTCGTCGTATACTTGCCGCCGTTGATGGTCAGGTTGCCGCCGCCCCACTGGGTGAGCGTGCCGTCGTTGGCGGTGCCGAAGCGCCCCTGCCCGTCCTTATAGACGTTGACCTGCCCGTCAAACCTGCCCGAAAGGAGATACAGGTCAAAGGCGAACACATATTCCTTACCGGGCGTCAGCCCCGTGACGGTGAAGGTCATATCGTTGTAACCGCTCGAAAGGGTGCAGCCCGCGTACAGAACGGTACCGTTGCCGCCGTCCTGCGCCGGGTCTTGCTGCGTCTTGAAGGAGATCGTCTGCGCATAGCTGACCATCTCCCACGCGCCGTGCCACGCATAGCCGTTGAGGTAGCCCTGTTCGAAGTCCTCGTACAGTGCAGAGGCGACGGGCTCAATAACGGTGAGAGCATACGTCTTTTCAATAGTCTTCCCGCCCAGCTCCGCCGTAGCGGTGACGGTCGCTTCGCCCGTTTTGCCCGCCGTAAGGGTGCCGTCCGCAGCGATGGTCGCGGCTTCACCCTTGACGCTCCACTCCACGTTGACAGGCGCATACCCCGTCGGCACGCTTGCCGTGAACTGCGCCTTGTCGCCCACGGCGATGCGGCTGCCGCTCAGCGTAGAGGCAATCGTGAAATCGTCCGCTTCGGGGGCAGGCTCCACAAAGATGTCGTCCAACGTAAGTTTATAGACATTGTTGCAGACAAGGCGCAGCGTGACCGTCTCTTCGCCCGCAATGAATACGCCCGCAAATGTGTTCAAATCGAAACGCTTCTCCGTGGTGTCGACGTCGCCGTATTCGCCGCCGTTTGCGGTGAAGTTTGCAGAACCGCCCCACTGCGATTCGGTGCCCGTTTCGGCGCTGCCCGTAAAGCGGCCCTGCGCGTCCACATAGGCGTTGACCTGGTTGAAGTGGTAATATTTGTCGTTCTTCGCCACCTGCATTTTATAACTGAACGTATACGCCTTGCCCACTTCCAGCCCCGTAAAGGTCATATCGAAATAGTTGGGCAAAGCGCCCGCAGCGGGAGCGGATGTCTGTTCCAAAAGCAGGCTTCCGCCGTAATCTTTGATCCACCCGCGCAGGATCGTGCCGTTCACGTCATTGCATTCAATGGAACCGACAACGTAATTGCCGATGATGACGGCGTTTGCAAAGTCTTCGTGGTTTTCGCGGATGTTGAGCACGGTGACTTCGGCGCTCGCCGTGATCTGCGTGCCCTTGACCGTCGCCGTGACGGTGGCTTTGCCCTCCTTTACGCCCGTGATGTTGCCGTCCGCGTCGATCGTGGCATAGTCGCCGCCCGCCGTGATCTTCCACTCCGTTTCAAACGGTTCGCAGTCCGCAGGCGTGCCCGCCGCCGTGAGCGGCAGCGTTTTGCCGATGCCGATGTTCCCGCTCGCGGGCAGCCCCGTGACGGAAATGGCGGTGACGGCTTCGCCGACGACGCGCAGAAGGTACACTTCGCACACGTTCACGTTGCTCGCCTTGTACGCCACGATCTGCGCCGTCCCGCGCGAGAGCAGGGTGACGGTGCCGTCTTCATCGACGGTCGCAACGGCAGGGTCGCGGGAGAGCCACGCCACGGCAGAGCCGTCCGAGCAGGTCGCCGTAAGCTGCACGCTGCCCGCCGTAAGCTGCACGCTGTCGCCCTGCGGCTTGCCGCCGATGGTGACCGTTGCGCCGTCCGTGCGCTTGTCAACGACGTATAAGACGAAGGAGTCGCTCGCTTCGTCTTTGCTCGCCGAAATGACGGTAGACCCACCTGCTATTAAAGTGAGTTTACCGCCGTCGACCGTGGCGACGGCGGTATCGGACGACGTCCATAGGACGTCCGATACCTCGCAGCCGAGGGTGTATGTATTGCTGCTGTCCGTAAGTTCCAGCGTGTCCCCTTCGGGCCTTCCTGTGATCTTTACTTCTTTGCCGCCTTCGTCCGCGCAGCCCGCCGCAAACAGGGCGCAGCCCACGCAAAACAGCACAGACAGGCAAATAAGCAAGATCGCTTTCCATTTTTGGCTGTTCATGTTTCCTCCTCATCGTTTTAGATTTTCCGCCGCGGTGCGGCGTTTGTTACTTTTACACGGCAAAATGTTGCTTTTTACCGTATTTGCAGCCCTATTATAGCATCCGCAAAAGCGGGTGTATATTCGATTTCTATAAAAAAGTATTGCCAAATTGACTTATTGCGCCCTTCCCCTTGCGCCCGCACAAATAATTTGTTATAATTGAAACAGTTTTTACGAGGTGCGCTATGTATACTGTACGCGGCTGGGATACCGATGAAGACATCGTGTTTGACAGGCACGAGCTGACGCTGATCAAAGACAACTGCTATACCGCCTTGACGCTGAATACGGGAAATATGTACCATTCCCATACATTTTGGGAAATATTTTTTCTGATATCGGGAAAAGGCATCCATTACCTGAACGGAAAAAAGATCCCGCTGTGCATCGGAGACGCGTACATCCTGCGCCCCGGCGACAAACATTTTGTGGAGATGTGCCCGAGCACGCCGCCGAACGGGTATTCGCAGCGCGACCTGTACGTGACCGAAGCGCAGATGCAAAATTTGTGCCATTTTTTGGATGACGAACAGGACATCTATTCTTTATTGAAAAATTCGCCCGAAACGCCGCACTTCAAATTGCAGGACTACGACATACAGACCATACAGGGCATGGCGGCGCACAAAACGCCCGCAGGCACGCCCGCGTCCTTTAAACTGATGGTCGCCATGATGCTGGACTTGTACCTTTCCTACGACCCGCAGGAGGCGCACAGCGGCCGCCCGGACTGGATCGACCAGCTTGCCGCCACCATACGGCACGAGCGGGACAAGAACAAACCGCTCGACGAATACATCCGCCAGACGGGGTACTGCCATGCGCACGTCTGCCGCGAATTCAAAAAGCACATGGGCATGCGGCTGAACGAATACATGACGGGCGTGAAGCTGGAATATTCCATCGCCCTGCTCGCCCAGCGGAACAACTCGATCGCGCAGATCGCCTACCACCTCGGCTTTTCCAACGAAAGCAACTTCATCAGCTGCTTCCGCCGCCACTACGGCATGACGCCCAACGCATGGCGCAAAGCGCACATCTGAACGGTATAAAAAATAAAACAGCCCCGCCCGCTTCCCGAAGGAAGCGGGCGGGGCTGTTTCCGATGCCGTTTATTCCAATTCCGATGCCGTTTATTCCAATTTTGTTTCTTTGCGGAAGGTGATGTCTACTTCGTGGTCGTACCCTTTATAGAAGAGCAGGAAGACGCAGCGGACGAAGTTCGCGCCTGCCCCGAGCAGGAACCAGAGCGTCATGGACGAGAAGCCCGAAGCCAGCCAGAAGATGATAAAGAACAGCAGCGCGCACAGGAAGCAAGACCATGCGCAGAAGGTGTGCCACCCTTTGAACTTGACCCTGCCGCCCAAACTGAACAGCACGGGCAGCCCGAGGACGAGCAGCACGGCGTACACGATCACGCCGTAGCGCAGGATGTATTCGCACGCGGTGGCAACGCCGCCGAACCAGAGCTGGTCTGCCGTGACGAAGGTGGAAACGTACAGCTCGAACCCCGCGCCCTGTTCGTTTTTGGCGAGGGCGGCAATGACGTCAAACCCGCTGAACATGTTATCGACCCAGTCGAAGAAGAACATCGCCACGCTCAGCCCGATCATCAGAAGCACGACGATCGAGATAAAGATGCGGCTGCCGCAGCGGCGGATCTTCGCGGGGCGCTTTTTGCCCGGCTTGTATTTCGCGTTTTTCTCCGCCTCCGCGCTCTTCCCGACGGCGGGCGCCTGGACGGGAGCCGCCTGCGGGTAGGTCTGGTAAATGACCGTCGGCTGCTGCGGAAGCGGCTGCGCGGCGGAAACGGGCTGCACGATCACGGGCATCTGCGGCTG
This sequence comes from uncultured Bacillota bacterium, assembly GCA_949282395.1. Classification (GTDB taxonomy): domain Bacteria; phylum Bacillota; class Clostridia; order Christensenellales; family Borkfalkiaceae; genus Borkfalkia. Next base: position 11,894 of record CASDPE010000043.1, read on the forward strand.
GCTGTACCCGCGCGAACGGTCCATTTCTCCCTGCAGGGCGCGCAGTTCCCCTCTGACCTGCGCAAGTTCCGCTTTGAGTTCATACTCCTCCCCGCGGGAGGCGGGAGCGGACTGCGCGGGCTGTACGGGCCGGTACGCCGCCTGCG
>CASDPE010000044.1 GCA_949282395.1 uncultured Bacillota bacterium
CGCCGTCCCACGAATAGTACAATTCGCGGTACGCGTTTTCCCCGATCTGCGCAAGCTCCTGCGGGTGCGTGAGCGCCCATTCGATCTTGGCGGAAAAATCTTTGACCGTATTCTCGGCAAGGATGGCGTTGTGCATATCCGTTGTTCCGAACGCCGTGTTCGATCCGCGCAGGTACAGCCCAGGGGTATAAAACGCCGCAGCTTCCACCTTGACCAGCGCGAAATTATCCAAAATGGAGGGGAACAGCAGCAAGTCTGCGCGGGCATAGAGCATTTTCAGTTCCTCATCCGACAAAAAGCCCGTCAGTACGGCGCAGTCGGAGAGCCCGTATTTTTTGATCTTCCGCCGCAACGCCGCCGCATACGTGCCCGTGCCGCCGATCAGGAAGCGGAAGGCGTACCCCTTCTCTTTCAGCCCTTTCAGCGCCCGCAGCGTAAACTGTACGCGTTTGCTTTTGACCAGCCGCCCCACGAAACAAAAGACCGTTTCCCCTTCGCGCAGCCCGAACCGCTCGTTCGCCCTGCGGATATACTCCGCCCTGTCTACAAGCGGCTGCAAACTTGTACCGAAGGGCACGATCGTGCACTTTCCCTTGTACCCGAAACTGCGCAGCTGCGCCTCCGTTGCCGCGGTAGCCGCAAACACCTCGTCTAAGCGGCCGTAACGCCTGCCGAGGGTGCGGACATACGGCTCATACAGAAAAGGAAGCCACAGGATATGCTTGAACACCATGCGGTAATTCGTGTGGAACGTTGCCACGATGGGGATATCCTTTTCCCGCGCGAGCTTCGTCAGGATCTTGCACACGCCGAAGGGGGTATGTACGTGAATGATGTCGAGCGGCATGGCAAGGATCCGCTTTTGAAACTGCCTGTCGCAGGACGGGAAGCCGAAATCCACCGTCTTTAAAAAGGGAACATGGAACCCTTTATACCGGATGACGGGATATGGGTCGCTGTCTACATAATTTTTCGCCTTCGGGCCGACGGCGGTCGCCTCGACCCATTCGGGATAATGCAGCAGATGGTTGCGCATACAGTTCACCACGCCGTCCATGTTCGGCAGATATACGTCTACCGCCACCAGAACACGCAGCTTTTTCCCGTCTGCGCCTTCGCCTTCCAAAACGGCAGCCGCCGTTGTATTCATTTTTTCGCTCATAGCACTCTCCTTTCTCGGGATATGCCCGATCCGTTTCCGCGATCTGTACGCGCCTTCTTTTTACAAAAGCTCGTTCCTGCCCTTTTCTTTCAGCATTTCCACGATCTTTTTTACGTCCTGCGCGTTGGATCGGCGGCAGACCATCACGGCATCCTTTGTTTCTACAATGACCAGATCTTCCACGCCGATCGCCGCCACGCAGCGGCCGGTGGAATACACCGTTGTATCCTTGCCGTCCAAGACCCACGCATCCCCGAACGTCACGTTTCCGTTCCGATCCGCAGGATGCAGTGCATCGATCCTGTCCCAGCTGCCTACGTCGCTCCAACCGAACTCACCTGTCACGACAAGGATATCGTCGCACTTTTCCATGATACCGTAGTCCACGGAAACCGAGCGCAGCTGCGGATAGACCTCATTCAGGATCTGTTCTTCCTCGGGCGAACCGAATGCTGCCGCGATCCTTTCAAGCCCGCTGTACAGATCGGGAAGCAGCTTCCTGAACTTTTCCAGGATCACGGACGCTTTCCACACAAAGACGCCGCTGTTCCAGACATAGCCGCCGCTTGCGATATACTCTTTTGCCCTGTCCTCATCCGGCTTTTCCACAAACTTTCTGACTTTTTTGACGCGCCCGTCTCCCGCAAATTCTATATATCCGTACCCCGTCGCGGGGAATGTAGGCGTGACCCCCACCGTGACGAGCGAATCCGTTTCCTGCGCCGCCCTGACCGCCGCACGAAGGATACGGGCATATTCTTCTTCCTCGCCGATATAAGCGTCCGAAGGGGAAACGACCATCACGCCGTCTCCGTGCAGCTGCCTGAGCTTAAAAGCGGCATACCCGATGCATGCGGCGGTATTCCGCGCGGACGGCTCATAAAATATATTCCCGGCGGGGATCCTTCCCTTCGTCGCCTCTGCCATTTCCTTCTTCTGCCCTGCATTCGTGACGATATAAATATCATCTTTCGCGGCGATGCGGGTCAGTCTTTCGATCGTTTCGTTGATCATTACGTCTTTGCCGCTCAGGTTCAGAAGCTGTTTGGGTCTGCTCCGCCTCGAAAGCGGCCAGAAGCGCAAACCGCCGCCGCCCGCCATGATCACGGGATAGGTCTTCATGCCGCACCTCCCCGCTCCCATACCTGCACATGCGGGCACGGGTACACCGAACGGCACACCGCCTGTTTCCTTGCGGCAGCTTGCCGCCGCGAAGGCATGGTAAAGGCGCCCAATGCTTCGCATTGCGCGCCGACCCGTTTGCCTGCCGCGGCAAATTTATTTATCGGATAGAGCCCCCCCCCGCGTTTTGCACACTGCGCGGCGGCTTTGCGGGCGATCTCTTCACGGTACAGCCGCAGATGTTCCGCCGCGATCGCATCCCACGTGCGGTACAGCGTTTCATGCGCGTTTTTGCGCACGGCGGCGTGCGCGCTTTCATCCGAAAGCGCGCCGATGATGCGCGAAGCAAACGCTTCCGCATCAAGAGGAGCGATATACCCGTTCACGCCGTCTGCAACGCCGCTCGCCGCAGGCGTGCCTTCGGCAAAGATCCCGGGCAGTGAAAACGCCGCCGCCTCGTTTTTTACGAGCGGATCCATGTCGTATGCGGAAGGGAACACGAACAGGTCGCCCGCCGCGTAATAGGCGGCAAGGTTTTCCGCGCCGTCTACCCGCCCCATAAAGAGCACGTCTTCCGCAAGGTGCAGCGCGTTCACGCGTTCGCGCAGCGCGCTTTCGTCCTTGCCCCAGCCGACGAACAAAAACCTGAAATCAAAGCCCCTGCTCTTCAAAACGGCGCAGACGTCCACGATCAGGTCAAGGTTCTTCAAAAGGTACAGCCTGCCGACAAACAGCAGAAGTTTTTGCCGCGAAGAGGTGAGCAGCCGCGCCCGCAGCTCTGCCGCCCGCTCCGCAGCGGCGGGCGTTGCGCGCAGGTTCGTGCCGTTGGGCAAAAGCGCGATCTTCGCCTTGCAGCCGTAGCTGCGTGCGACCGCCTCGGTCGCCTCCGTCATCGTAAGCAACAGGTCGCAGCGGTCGAACACGCGCACGATGTGGCGCAGCAAGATCCGCTGCAAACACCTGCTCTTCAAGTACCGCTCAAAATCTTTTTTATACTGCGAATGGAAGGTGCCGACGACGGGCACGCCCTGTTTTTTTGCGATCTTCTGCGCGATGGGCGCCGTAACGAACGGCGCGTGCACGTGCATCACGTCCAGCTTTGCCTGCTTCACCGCGCGCTTGAAACGCGGGCTGAAAAAGAGCATGGGCAGCGCATAATCCATGAACCCGACCCGCAGCGACGGCCCGCGCACCACTTTGTACGGGAGCTGCGCGTCGTCATACTTTTTATCGGCGACAGGCGCAAAGACCGTCACGTCCGCCCCCGCCGCAAGCATCTGCCGCGCAAGGTTGTCTACGACGTGCACGACCCCGTCCACCATCGGGTAAAACGAATCGATAAACAGCCCGACCCGCAGCGGCGTGCCCTTTTCCTCCGTCCTTTGTTCCATCCGAAAACCTTTCCCTTCTCATCGGCAGCGCAAAGCGCAATGCCCTTTTAAATATTATATTTTATCCCTTCCGCAAAAGTCAAGCGAATTTCAGATTTTGGCAGGGAATGCGCCCGCCTCTTCGCACGGCAGGCAGCAAAAAGCGCGGCTCCGCGCGCTCTGCGCGCGGAGCCGCGCCCGTTCACTTCCCTGTGTTTCCGCACGTCCCTTCGCGGCGCAGCCGTTCGACGACGGGGGCGTCCGCAGGCGCCCACTCCCCTGCGTCCAGCGCCGCAAGCGGCAGCCACGAAAGCTGTTCGTGTTCCGTGCAGACGGCGGGCGAAAAAAGTTCGCAGCGGTATGTATGCAGCGTGATGCGGAAATCGGGGTATTCGTGCGTGACGGTGCAATACGCGCCGAGCACGCGCGCATCTGCCCGCAGCTCTTCCGCAAGTTCGCGCAAAAGCGCCTGTTCGGGCGTTTCCCCCGCCTCGATCTTGCCGCCCGCGAACTCGTACTTGTGCGCGACGTACGCATACCTGCTTTCGCCCCGCCGCGCCGCCAGCACGCAGCCGTTTTGCACGACGACCGCGCCGACGACCTGTAAATGCGGTTTCATACCCTTTTCCTCCCCGCGGCTGCGGACAGCGCATGCGCGCCCCTTCACAGCCCCAAAAGATAATAGATCAGTCCCACCGCAGTGCCTGAAAGCACGCCGTAGACGATGATCGGCCCCGCAACGGTGAACATCTTCGCCGCAAGCCCCGTGATCATGCCCTCCGCCTTGAATTCAAGCGCGGGCGAAGCGACGCTGTTGGCAAAGCCCGTAATGGGCACGATGGAACCCGCGCCCGCCGCCTTGCCGATGCGGTCGTATACGCCCAGCCCCGTGAGAAGGCAGCCCAAAAAGATGAGCGCCATCGAAACGCTTGCCGCAAGTTCGTCGCCCGAAAGCTGAAACACCGTTTCAAACAGGATGCGCAGGAACTGCCCGATGCAGCAGATCAGCCCGCCGACGATGAACGCGCGCAGGCAGTTGTGGAAATGCTTTGTGGGCGGGGCGAAGGAATGCACATACGCAAGGTAATTTTTATTGACGAATTGCGTCTGCACGCCGCGCCTCCCCCTTTCCGCAGGGCGGGAAGCAGCTTTCGCGCTCGTCGCGCGTGCGCAGCTCCTCTTCTGCGGAGAACGGAACTTTACACTTCATGCCGATAGTTTTTCCGTTCGGGCGAAGATTTATTCTTTTTACGGGAAAAAGCTGCACCGCGCCGTGAAAAAGTCCGCCCTTTTCTGCGGTACCTTTTAAAAAGCGCGCCGCCCGTTTTTGCGGGCGCCCCTGATCCCTCCGTAAAAAGCGCGCCGCCCGCTTTTGCGGGCGCCCCCGATCCCCCCGTAAAAAAGCGCGCCGCCCGCTTTTGCGGGCGGCAGGTGCGGAATATATGCTAACTTCCTTTGCGGCGCTGCGCCTTGGCGCGGGTCACTTCTGTTTTGCAAAAGCAAGCGCCACGGGGTACAATTTGTCTCCGTCGGCAACTTCGGTAAAGCGCACGGGCTTGTCGCGCAGTTTTGAAAGGCTTGCGGGCACCTTCATCGCCGTGGCGATGTTCAGGTGCTTGATCGCCTTGAAAGAATCTTTGATGTCATTGCCCGTGATGGCGTACATCACGTCCTGCGGGAATTTGTACGGGCTTGCCGTGGATACGACGACCATCGGTGCCGCGTCCTTTTCGTGCTGGGCAATGTAGTTGCCCGCCGCATACATCGCGCAGGCGGTGTGCGTATCCATCGGGTATTGGTACTCTTCAAAAAACTCGTAGATGGTCTCTACCGTTTCGTCCTCGCCGCAGAAGTCCGCCCACAAAAGCTGCTGTACCTGCTCCTTTTCCTCGTCGTACAGCTCGTACACGCCCTCGGCGGCGAGCTTGTCCATGCGCATCTTTACGCGCACGGGGTTCCTGCCCGAAAGTTCGAACAGCAGCCGTTCGAGGTTGGAGGATATGAGGATATCCATCGAAGGCGACATCGTTTTATAAAATTCGCGGCGCTTATCGTACACGCCCGTGCGGATGAAGTCCGTCAGTACGTTGTTTTTGTTGGACGCGCAAACGAGCTTGCCCACGGGCAGCCCCATGCGCTTGGCGTAATAGGCGGCGAGGATGTTGCCGAAATTGCCCGTAGGCACGGCGAAGTTGACCTCTGCGCCCATATCGACCTGCCGTGAAGAGACGAGGTCGAGATACGCCGAAAAATAATAGGCGATCTGCGGAGCGAGCCTGCCGAAATTGATGGAGTTCGCCGAAGAGAGGATCACGCCGTTTTTCAAAAGCTCTTCTTTATAGGCGTCGCCCGTGAAGATCTTTTTCACCGCCGTCTGGCATTCGTCGAAGTTGCCGCGCACGGCGACCACGCGCACGTTGTTCCCCTCCTGCGTCGCCATCTGCAGCTTCTGCATCTTGGAAACGCCGTCGTTCGGGTAAAAGACCATGATCTTGATGCCCTTCGCGTCCTTGAACCCTTCGAGCGCGGCCTTGCCCGTATCGCCGCTGGTCGCCACAAGGATGAGCACCGTCTCTTTGATCCCGCACAGGTCGCACCCCTTGCGCAGCAGGTACGGCAGCACGGTGAGCGCCATATCCTTGAAGGCGCACGTCGGGCCGTGGAACAGTTCGAGCATGTACAGCCCCGCGTCGATCTTGACGAGCGGCGCGGGATCGTCGCCCTCAAAGCGCGCATACGCCTCTTCGCATGCGCGGGTCAGCTCTGCGGCGTCGTATTCGTCCAGATACTTTGCAAGCACAAAGGCGGCGCGCTCGGCATAGCTCATGGGGAGCATGCTTTCCAGCTCTTCCCTCGTCACCTGCGGAAACTGTTCGGGCACGAACAGTCCCCCGTCTTTGGCGATGCCCTGCACGATCGCCTGTGCACCGCTCACGCATTCTCCCCCGCGCGTACTGATAAATTTCATTCTGTTTGACCTCGCTCACATGGAAACGCGCGCGGAAAAACGCCGCGCTTGTCCTAAGCTTTCCCCTTGCGGAAAAAGCATGCCTTGTTTGTTCTGTATGTATCCTGTTTTTTTACAGCAGACCTGCCCGCAGGCTGAAACGGTCTCTTGCAATTCGCCTTTTTTCCATGGGGGGGGGTGAATGCCTGCCCCCAATTTTTGCCTTCCCCTTGAAGGGGAAGGGGGACCGCTTGCGGTGGATGAGGTGATACCGTCCTTATTTTCTTTTAAGTAAGGTCGTTATCCCCTCATCAGGCGCTTCGCGCCAGCTTCCCCCTGAGGAGGAAGCCTTGTATTTTGCGCGCTTCCCGTACTCCTCTTCCCAAAAATCTCGCAGTGCTTCGCACGCTGCGATTTTCGGGAGCCCTTTTAGCGCACTCAATTTGCCGCATACCTGCGGCTCATCCGAAAGAGGTGAATGCGGCGCGCTAAATAATTCCTTGCAAAAGGCAAAACCACGCTTTTGCCTTTTGCACTTTACGCTTTATGGAAAGCGTAGCGGAAGAGGGTGAAGCGGCGGCATTCTTATAATGGTGTGCCCTAAAAGATGCCGCCGCGAGGGAGAAACCGCCGCCGAGCGGCTTTCGCCGTGAACGGCGGTGTCGCCCTCAAATCACGGAAAAAAGTTTTGTCAGCTCAAAACTTTTTTCGTGAACAACTCAAATATATTTCGCAATAAAGTCCGGCAAATCTTCTTTGGCGGCGCTGCACGTTACGTACACGGTCAGCCCGTTCTGCTCGGCAAGGCGTTCCAGCACGTAGTAGAACGCAGCCATGTCTTTCAGTTCCTTCCCGGCGATGCGCGCGGCGCCGTCGATGAAGAGGTACTCGTTATCGTTGTTCGCCGCAACGACGCCTTTAATGAAGCCGATGAGCGCTTCTTCGCCCGCGACCATAAAATCGCTCGTATCGATGAAACGGATATCCCTTTGCAGGTCGTACATATAACGCTTGGTGTTGGTGATAAAGATCAGGTGCCCTTTCGCCGTAGCCACCTTCGCGTTTGCCTCGTCGATTAAGATCTTGGTTTTTCCTGTGCCTTTCGGCCCATAGATAATTTTGATCATGGAAACCTCCGTCTGATTTTGTTTACCGCGCCGAACTTCTCGGCTGCTTCTATTGTACCTTATTTTTTTGCGACTTTCAATACCTTTTCCGAAAAAATGCTGTGAAAATACAAAATTTTTCGCAAAAGCCGCCTTACTTCACTCTGCCGAAGGCGATGAACTCGCGGTGGCGGTCGCGGTCGAGCTGGCGGATCATGTTATCCAGCTCGTCGTCCCCCCACACGCTGTTGCGCCCTGCCGCGTATTCGCTGTCTACGATCTCTTTCATCTTCATGACCAGCTCGTCGCGCTTGTCGATCTTGTGCCCTTCGGGCAGGAAATAGTAATCGTTGATCCAATAGGCGATGCCCGCCAGCCCGCTCGCGTTGTTGATGGAAACGCGCGCAGGCCTGCCCAAGATCTTTTCGGTATCGAAGATGTTGTAGATCTCGGGGTCTTTGAGCATGCCGTCCGCATGGATGCCCGCGCGGGTGGCGTTGAACGACCTGCCCACAAACGGCGTATTGGGCGGGATGATGTAGCCGAGCTCGTCTTCAAAATAGCGCGCGATCTCGGTAATGGCGGAAAAATCCATGCCGTCATCCGTACCGCGCAGCGACGCGTATTCGATCGCCATCGCTTCAAGCGGGCAGTTGCCCGTGCGCTCGCCGATGCCGAGGAGCGAGCAGTTGACGGCGCTCGCGCCGTACAGCCACGCCGTGGCGGCGTTGGTGACGACTTTGTAAAAATCGTTGTGACCGTGCCATTCCAAAAGCTCGCTGGGCACTTCCGCATGGTGGTGCAGCCCGTACACAATGCCCTGCACGCTGCGGGGCAAAGAAGTACCGGGGTAGTTCACGCCGAAGCCCATCGTATCGCACATGCGGATCTTGACGGGGATGCCGCTCTCGCGCGAGAGCTTCATCAGCTCATTCGCAAAAGGCACGACGAAGCCGTAAAAATCGGCGCGGGTGATGTCCTCAAAATGGCAGCGCGGCTTGATGCCGTAGGCGAGCGCGCTCTTGACGATGCCGAGGTATTTGTCCATCGCCTGCGCGCGGGTCAGGTTCATCTTTTTGAAGATGTGGTAATCCGAACAGCTGACCAGAACGCCCGTTTCGGCAACGCCCGCGTCCTTCACGAGCTCAAAATCCTTTTCGTTGGCGCGGATCCACGTTGTGATCTCGGGGAAGGGCAAGCCCAGATCCTGGCAGGCTTTGAGCGCGCTCCTGTCCTTTTCGCTGTACAAAAAGAATTCGCTCTGGCGGATGACGCCCTTCCGCCCGCCGAGGCGGGACATCAGCTTGAAAATGTCTACGATCTGCCTGACCGTGAAAGGCGAGGTGGACTGCTGCCCGTCGCGGAAGGTCGTATCCGTGATCCAGATGTGCTCGGGCATATCCATCGGCACGTTGCGGAAGTTGAAAACGACCTTCGGGATCTCGTCATACGGGTACAGGTCGCGAAACAGCTCGGGGCTCTCCACGTCCTGCAATTCGTAATGGTATTTGTCCTCTTCCAGAAGATTTCTGCTTTTGTCGAAGTAGATCACCGCTTAAAAGACCTCCTTGACGAACTCCTCGATGCGGTCAAGCCCCGCGGCGATGTCCTCTTTGCTGATGGCGTAAGAGAGGCGCACGCACTCGTCGTCGCCGAACGCGATGCCGGGCACGACCGCCACGCCCTTTTCCAGCAGCATATCGGCGACATCCATCGAACCGCCGATCTTCCTGCCGTTGTAGCGCTTGCCGTACAGCTTGTTCACCACGAGCATGATGTAGAACGCGCCGTCCGGTTCGATGCAGCCCAGCCCGTCGATCCGACGGATGCGTTCGATCATGAACTTTCTTCTGTCGTTGAAGATGTCGCGCATCTTCACGAGCTCTTCCTCGCTGCCTTCGAGCGCGGCGAGCGCCGCATACTGCGAAACGCTGGCGGGGTTGCTCGTTGCATGGCTCTGGAAAGAGTCAATGGCTTTGGCGACGTCCTTCGGGGCGGCGAGCCAGCCGATACGCCAGCCCGTCATGGCGTACGTTTTGGAAACGCCGTCTACGATCACGGTGTGCTCCTTCATCCATTCGCTTGCACACGCAATGGAGAAGTGCTTCACGCCGTCATAGATGAGTTTGGAATAGATCTCGTCCGAAAGCACCCATACGCCCGCCTCTTCGCACACTTTGGCGATGGCGCGGATCTCCTCTTCGGTGTACACCGCACCCGTCGGGTTGGAGGGCGAATTGAATACGAGCATCCGCGTTTTGGGGGTGATCGCCTTTTTTATATCGGCGGGGTCGACCTTGAAATGATTTTCTTTATGCCCTTCCACGAACACGCTCTTGCCGCCGCAGACCTTTACAAGTTCGGGATAGGTGAGCCAATACGGCGCGGGGATGATGACCTCGTCGCCCTCCTCGATGAGCGCGAACATGGCGTTGAAGATGGAGTGCTTCGCGCCCGAAGAGACGATGATCTGCGATGCGTCGTAGGCAAGCCCCTGTTCCGCCGCGAACTTTTCCGCGATCTTTTTGCGCAGCTGCGGCAGCCCCGAAGAGGGCGTGTACTTGGTGCAGCCCGCGTCCAGCGCGGCTTTCGCCGCGTCGATGATGTGCTGCGGCGTATTGAAGTCCGGCTCGCCCGCGCCGAACCCGATCACGGACTTGCCCTCCGCCTTCATCGCCTTTGCCTTTGCGGTGATGGCAAGGGTCAGCGAAGGAGAGATGGATGAGATCCTTTTGGTAACGCTCATTTGTGTTTACCTCTATCTGAAAAAATTTCTTTGACGTATGGGAAGAAGGGCGCGCCTACGGAGCACGGACGCCGCAGAATGCCCGCAAAATACGGACGCCGCGGAATGCCGCGGAGGCAGCCTTTGCTGCCCGCAAGCGGCGGGCGGTCAGTCTTTGCTGCCCGCAAGCGGCGGGCGAATCAGTCTTTGCTGCCCGCAAGCTGCGGGCGGGTCAGTCTTTGCTGCCCGCAAGCTGCGGGCGGGTCAGTCTTTGCTGCCCGCAAGCGGCGGGCGGATCAGTCTTTGCTGCCCGCAAGCTGCGCCTCGCGGTCGGCGATGGCAAGGCTGTCGATCATGCCGCCGATGTCGCCCTGCATAAAGGCATCCAGCGAGTACAGCGTCAGCCCGATGCGGTGATCGGTGACGCGGTTCTGCGGAAAATTGTAGGTACGGATGCGCTCGCTGCGGTCGCCCGAGCCGATCTGGCTCTTGCGGTTTTCGGCGTAGTCGCTTTGGTATTTTGAATTGTAAAAATCGTACAGGCGGCTTTTGAGCACCTTCATCGCCTTGTCGCGGTTCTTCATCTGCGAACGCTCGTCCTGGCAGGTGACCACGATGCCCGTAGGGATGTGGGTGATGCGGATGCAGCTCTCCGTCTTGTTGATGTGCTGCCCGCCCGCGCCGCCCGAGCGGTAGGTGTCTATTTTTAGATCCTTTTCGTTGATCGCAACGTCTACGTCCTCGGGCTCGGGAAGAACGGCGACCGTGACAGTGGAGGTATGCACCCTGCCCTGCGACTCCGTTTCGGGCACGCGCTGCACGCGGTGCACGCCGCTCTCGTATTTGAGCTTGCTGTACACGCCCTTGCCCGATACGGTGAACACGGCTTCCTTCATGCCGCCCAGCTCCGTTTCGTTCGCGTCGATCAGCTCCGTTTTCCAGCGCATGGAATCAGCATAGCGGCAGTACATGTTGTACAGTTCCGCGGCGAACAGGCTCGCCTCTTCCCCGCCCGCGCCGCCGCGGATCTCCATGACGACGTTGCGTTCGTCGTTCTTGTCTTTGGGCAGAAGCAGGATGCGCAGCTCCTCTTCCATGGCGGCGAGCTGTTCTTTAAGCGAATAGCCCTCCTGCTCCAAAAGTTCGCGCATCTCCTTGTCGCCCTCTTCCGCCGCCGCGTTGAAGGCGTCCTGCATCTCCTGCTCCGCCTTTTTATACGCGAGGTATTTTTCGGCTGTTTCGGCGATCTCGGCATGCTCTTTGGCGCACTGCGTCCAGCGCTCGGGCTTGGCAATGACCGCAGGGTCTGCCATCTCCGCCGAAAGTTCGTTGTATTTTTTTAAGATGACTTCTAATTTTTCGATCATAATACAAAAACACAAAACGCTCGCGCAAACCTCGCCGAGCTGTCGGCTGCGGTTTGCTGCGATTTTTAGGACAACCCCACGGGCACGCGGCATTCGCCGCTGTCCGCGGAGGTTTTCCTCGCCGCACGATACTTCGGGGCACACCATTATAGAAATCGTGCGGCTTCACCTTTCCTGCAAGAGGCAAAGTGTTGCCAAATGG
>CASDPE010000045.1 GCA_949282395.1 uncultured Bacillota bacterium
CGGTGCCCCAGAACACGGCCGTACCCACGGCGTGCTGGCTGGCCGCGCCTGCGCCGGAGGCGGACATCATGGGCAGCACGCCGAGGCCGAAGGCCAGCGAAGTCATGAGGATGGGGCGCAGACGGAGCCGGCAGGCTTCCACCGTGGCGTCGATGAGGCTGCGGCCTTCCTCCCGCAGGTTTCGTGCGAATTCCACGATAAGGATGGCGTTCTTGGACGAGAGGCCCATGACGGCCAGAATACCGACCTGGAAGTACACGTCGTTGGTCAAATCCTTGAAGTAGGTGCCGAGCACGGCGCCGAGAATGCCGAGGGGGATGACGAGCAGCACGGCGAACGGGATGGACCAGCTTTCATACAGGGCGGCGAGGGCGAGGAACACCACCAGCACGGACAGGGCGTAGAGCATGGTGGTCTGGGAACCGGCCATCTTTTCCTGATAGGAGAGGCCCGTCCATTCCATGCCGAAGTCCTTGCCGAGTTTTCTTACTTCCTCTTCCATGATGGACATGGCGATGCCGGAGGCTACGCCGGGCACGGGTTCGCCCTGATATTCGAGGGCGGGCATGGCGTTGTAGCGCTGGAGCACGGCGGGGCCGAAGGTCCAGTCCGTGGAGAACACGGCGTTGAAGGGCACCATTTCTCCGTTCTGATTGCGGAAGTGGATGCGGTTCAGGCTTTCGGGGGTGCGGCGCACGTCGGCGTCGCCCTGCACGTACACCTTCTTCACACGTTCGTTGTGCACGAAGTCGTTGACGTAGGAGCCGCCCAGCATGGTGGACACGTCGGCGTTTACGCTGGAAAGCGTCAGACCCATGCTGGTGGCCTTGGCGTTGTCCAGATGGATGTTGAACTGGGTGATGTCGTCCATGCCGGTGGGACGGATGTAGGCGATGCTCGGGTTGGCGAAGGCTGAGCCCATGAGCTTCTTGCCCGCTTCCACCAGTTTTTCGTGGCCCACGCCGCCTCTGTCCTGCAGCTCCATGGTGAAGCCGTTGGTCATGCCCAGCGAGATGATGGCCGGGGGAATGGAGGCGATGAACTGACCGTCGAGAATGCCCGCGAACTTCTGGCGGATGCGCGCGGCCACGGAGGCGGCGTCCTGTCCGGGCTTTGTACGCTCGTCGTAGTCCTTGAGCTTGACGAAGCCCATGCCCGTGTTTTCGGAATAGACGTTCGCAAAGAGCATGTACGGGTTGGTGGAGCAGTCGCCTTCAAAGGTGAGCTCGCCTTCGATGGAAACTTCTTCGGGCAGCTCGTAATCTTTGAGGTAGCACTGCATCGCGCACACTTTGCCGAGGTTTTTGTAGTGCCTGTAATACTCGTCAAAGCCCTGCGGTGAGAAGAGGTACTTCAAAAAGTCGATGCAAAGTTCCGTCTTCTTCGAATCGCGGTTGACGAGCGCGAGCGGGTGGTGATCCGGCCCGCCGAGGGTGCGCAGGTTGTCGGCTGCGGGCGCGCCGGCTCCGCCGTTGTTCGGCATGGCGGGAAGTTTGAACCAGCCGAGCATATCCGAAAGCTCGTCCGTCGGCACGACGCCGTTGTTCTTTTTCATTGCAACGCCGAGCGACTTCTGGTGGTCGGTGATGTAGTCGAGGCGGAGCAGGTAAACGGCAACACGTTCTTCCATCTTATACTGCTGCGTGCCGCTCACGCTCAGCGCGTCATTCTGGAACCGCTGACGGATGACGCTGCCCGAATACGTGCTGGAAGCATACGAGGCGAGCTTTTTCATGTTCGCCATCAGCTCGGCAAAGCGGGCGGACGTCGTGTTGTACTTGCTGCCGTCCTTGAAGTACGCGTTCACCACGCGGGAGAAGTTATAGGTATACAGGCTGGGCGAATCGCTGAGCGGATCGGCTTGGTCGTAGTCCCAGATCTCGTCGATCTCGGAAATGTACGAATAATCCCCGTCCTGCGAATGCGCGTCGTCGATCATGTCACGGAAGTACTGATCCATGTACATTTTCAGCACCCAATTGAAGTTGTTGCTCTCTAGCCCCGCCTTGTCAAAGTTCAGCCCGAGCGGCGCGGTGTAACCCGCCTTTTTCAGCTTGTCAAGCGCGGCAATGAGCTCATCCCACGTGGTGGGAACTTTAATGTCGTACTTCTCGAACGTATCCTTGTTGTAGAAGGCGACGAACGCGTTGCCCTCCATGGAGAGGTTGTAGATGTGCTGCGTTTTGGCGTCTGCGCGGTACGCGTCTTCGCGCAGCGTAGACTTCCACTGCTTGTTCTCGTTGTACGGGTTGGTCGTGTTCAGGTACGGGGTGAAGTCGACCAGCGCGCCCGTGCCGTAGTATTGGGTGACGGTGTTCGCCTGGATGATGTCGCCCGCCTGCTTATCGGGGTTTTTCAGCAGCCCGTCCACAGAGTTGTAGTACCCCTGCGGGTCCTGCGTGGAGCGCACGTTGACGCGGACGGTGATGCCCTTATCCTTCATCATGCGCGTGTACGCGTTGCCGACGTTTTTGAACGCCGTTTCGCTGTCGGAATCGATGGGCAGGAAAATGTCGATCGTGCCGCCTTCAAGCCCGCCGCTGCCGCCGCCGTCCGACGGATCGCCGTTCCCGCCGCAGGCAACGCCGAGGAGCAGGAACATGCAAACGAATGCAAAAACAAGAACCTTTTTCAGAACTTTCATACAGTCCTCCTTTAATTTATTGCGCCGCGGCAGACGCCGCTGCGCGCGCGTCAGAGCTTGAGCCCGGACGCAAATTCGCCGTCAATAAAGAATTTGAGACCGATGACCGTGGTAACGACGAGCGGGATGCCGCTGACAAGGTACAGCGCGTAGGTCGCGCCCCTGCCGGCGATCGTACCGTCGGAGAGGATCGCCTCGCTCGCCTGTACGGCAAGGTCTTTGAGCGCGGGCATGAGCGTGCCGTGCTCGGGATTGTTCATGAAGATCATCAGCGGCCACAGATAGTCATTGTAGATCGCCGAAAAGATGGATACGCCCTGCACCATGATGATGCCGAAGGTCATGGGCAGGCAGAGCGAAAAGTAGGTGCGGAAGTCGCCCGAACCGTCGATCTCTGCCGCCTCGTAGATATCCGCCGGCTGCTGCGACATGAAGGTGCGGAACAGGAAGATGGATGCGATCTGGTTGCCTGCGATGTACGGCAAAATGACCGCGAACCAGCTGCCGAGCAAGTTCATCTGCACGATGTTCAGGTACTGCGGCGTCAGCGAAACGACGCCCGGCACGAGCATGGGCAGGATGACGAGATAGAACAGGAAGTTCCGCCCCGGGAAGCGCTTGCGCACGAAGATGTACGCGGCGAACGCCGAGATCAGCGTCATGGAAACGACGGAAACGATGGCGATAAAGAGGGTGATGCCCATGTTCGGCAGCGCCTGCACGATCGCCGAAGAATAGTTTTCCCACTGGATCTTGGACGGCAGCGACCAAAGGCTGCCCGTCGAGATATCCTGCTCCGTTTTCAGCGAAAGGATGAACGTGATGATGACGGGGAGCAGGGTGAAAAACAGCATCAGCACAAGGTAAAAGATGAGCACCGACTGTGCGACAAAACCGTTGATGCCGCGCTTGCGCATTTTGCGGCGCACGGCGGCGAAAGAATTCTGCCCTTCCATGCTACATTTCCTCCTTGCTCGTCTGTTTGCGGAAGCTGAGGATGGTCGCCGCCAGCAGGAAGAGGAACAAGAACATGCTCATCGCGCTAGACAAACCATAATTCGGCTCGCTCCCGCCCTTATAGATGCTTTCATAGATGATGAGCGCAGGCACCTTCAGCCCGTGCCCCGTAGACTGGTCTGTGATGAACAGCCTGCCGTAATCCTGCACGGACGCGATGAACGAGGTGATGAAGATATACTTGATCTGCGCAAAGATGAGGGGCAGGTCTATGGTCGCCATCCTCCTCCACCAGCCGCAGCCGTCCAGCTCTGCCGCTTCGAACAGAGATTTCGGGATGCCCATGATGCCACCGTAGAAGATGAGGTACGACCCCACCCACGGGAAGGCGAACATGATGATGGAGATCAGCGACCGCGTTTCAAGGTACGGCCCGATCCACGTCTGCATGAACCCCGGCACGAACAGCGAACAGATACTGTTCAATAGCCCGTAACTGTCGCTGCCGAAAATACCATTCACCCACACGAGGGTGCCCGCCACGCCAGGCAGGATGCCGGGGATGAACAGCAGCACGCGCACCACAAAGGAAAAGCGCTTGCTGCGCACGGCGAGGATGAACTCCGCAAAGATGAGCGGGGGCACGATCGCCTTTACAAGGTCGGTCACCAGCAGGATGAACATGTTCAGCGTAGAGTTCCAGAACAGCGTATTTTGCAGCACGTCCCAGAAGTTTTTGAAGCCGACGAACTCGCTCGTGACGCCGTTGTAGTTGAAGAAGGACAGCCCCAGCCCGCGCGCGATGGGCCAATAGTAGAACACGGCGAGCAACGCGAAGGTGGGAACAAGCCCGAGGTAAGCGAACTTGTGCTTGACAAACGTTTTGCCGCACACCGCCAGCCCGTGGTTGACGCACCTGCCCAGCGGGCGCCACGCGTGCAGCCCCGCGAAGATCAGGAAGAGCAGCATGACGACGAGCAGCGCGATGTACACGGGCAGGATGTTCGCGTAAGCGGCGATGTCCTGCGCGAGCGCAATGCCGATGTAGCGCGGCTGCGCGCCCGAGAGCGAGAACGCCGCAGGCGCAGCCAGCACCAATCTGCCGCCGCCCGCGGAAACGGAGAACAGCTTGCCCTGTTCCGCGCTGAACCCGACGACGGTATCGCCGCCGTAGCCGTAGAAGGTACTGCCCGCGCAGACGACGCTGTCGAAAGACTGCCCCGTCCGCTGCACGTAGGTCGCGCGGAGCGTTTCGTCCATCTGATAGAAGTTGCCCGCAAGGTCTACGCCCGCAAAGCCCCCTTCCGTGCGGCAGAAGGCGGCGAGCTTTTCGGCGCGGATGTCGTATTCCTGATACCCATCTTTCATGCCGTTCGCGGTGAATTTGCGCACGGTGTAGATGTCGGAGGCGACGTACACCTCTTCCTCCGCCGTGACGCAGATGCCCTGCACGCCCGTTTCCACGCCGCCCGAGCTCACGGCGTACTGCCCGCCGTCCAGCTTCGGATAATCGCGGTACGAGGCGGGTTCTTCCGCCGTGCCGCCGAAGTCCGTGCGCAGCAGGTACACTTCCTTCTGCGCGCCCACCACGCCGTACACGGCGAACAGCGTGCCCGACGTAGGGAAATACGTCCGCTGCGGCGCATAGTTGGTTTCCAGCACGCCCGCAGGCGTGCCGTTCCCGTCCGCGTCAAAGCGCAGCACCTGCCTGTCGTCATACAGGGCGAACAATTGCCCGCCGTACAGCGCGATGTGTACGGGCAGCGGCGCAGCCGTCCCCTCCTCTTCGGCGGGTTTTTGGTAGGTGAACAGCCGTTCCCCGTCCTCTTTGCGGTAGCTGCGCAGCGCGCCGTCCTCGCCGGCGGCGGCAAAGTAAACGTCGTCCTCCGCCATGAGCGAAGCGCCCGCCTCGGCGGGAACGGGGAACGCGTCCCCCGCGCCCGAAGCGGAAACGCCAAGCGCCGTCAGCACCGAAAAGGCGATGACGCACGCCAGGGCGACTGCCGTAAGCGCCGCCCACAGCGGCGATATGTTTTTCCGTAAATTCTGCATACGCATTCCTCACGGGCGGAGCAGCAGCCCGCCCGAACGGCAGCAATGCGGGCGCATGCGCCCGCCTGCCGCTTATGGTGTTTTTGTGCGGCGGGCGCGGTTGCGCCCGCCTGCACGTTCCTCAATTATTCGTTGTCGCCCGAAGACTTGTTCGCCTTCTTCTTTTTGATGATGATGACCGCCGCGATCACGCCGCCGATCACAACGACGCCCGCGACCACGCACACGGCGATGATCCAGCCGTTGTCGGCAGGTTCTTCTTTGCCGTCGTCCGTCGGGTCATCCATCGGCTTATCCACGTCGCCGGAAGGAACTTCCGTCTCCGTAATGCTGAACGCCATCTTCTCCTCTTCCACGTTTGCCGTGGAGGAGACGCCGAGGCGCAGATCGGTCAGAACGGTGTTGCCGATGCCGTTGAAGTAATACGACATGTCGCCGAGTTCGACCACAACAGACCCGTTTTCCACGCGGAACACAAGGGTGTTTTCGCCGATGACGCTGCCGTCAAGGAATTGCGTGCTGTCTGCGATCGCCGTGTTGTTCACGTACACGTTGTTGCCGTTTTTGTCGCGCACGGTGAGCACGAGGTAGCCGAGGTATGCGCCCGCCTGTGCCGTTTCGGGGTCGTCGTTTGCATGCAGCTCAACGGTGAGCGTGTTGCCGCTGTACAGGTCGTAGAGGTAGACGGCAACGTGCGCGTTGCTCGTACCCGTAAGCCCGTTCAGGAAGTAGCCGTTCACATTGGTGATGTTCACTTTGAAGGCGACGGCGCCTGCGGTGAGGTCGATGAACTCTTCGGAAAGGTAATTACTTTCCCCTTCGACGGAAAGCACACCGTCTTTGACCGTGCCCGTTTCCGCACTGCCTTTGTTCGCCCAGCCGTCTTTGTAGTCTTCTGCGGTGGCAAGCGCGAAGTACAGCCCGTCTTCGGTAACGACCGCGAAGGAGTACGTTTTGTTTTCGGTGAAGTACGCCGCCTTGATGGTCAGCTTGCCGTCTGCAAAGGTGTAGTCCGTATCCGCGGTGAGCGCCTTGACCGTGTCCATATCCACAACGGACGTGACCGCTTTGCCGCCGAACGCGTTTTCATACACGGCACCTTCCGTGCCGACCGCAGCGATCGCCGCTTTGTCTGCACTGACTTCGCACAGGGCCTTGACGTTCACGGGCACTTCCACGCCGTCTGCAACGACGGTGAAGTTCATGATGTCTGCATACGCGATGGTTTTGAGGTAGCTGCCCTTGATGGTGAGCTTGCCGTCTGCAAAGGTGTAGTCCGTATCCGCAGTGAGCGTTTCATCGCCGTACTTCACGGCAGAGACCGCCGTCGTGTTGTACAGGTCAAGGGAAACATCCGTATCCGCGCCGAGCGTATATTCCAGCCCGTAGGTGTTCGCCGCGGGCGACGCAGGGTTCGTGCGGGTGGTGACGTTGAGCACGTCAACTGCGGAATACACGCCGAGGAAGCAGCCTTTTGCAAACGTTGCCTGATTCTTCGTGTCCGTTTCAAAAACCTTTTGCCCGTTGAAGTACAGCGTCGTCATCTGTCCTTCTTTGGTCGTGCCGTCGGGATTTGCTTCAGCTAAGTCGATCGCAAACAGCTGCGGCCCGTTCTGGTTGACGTATTCGGGCTTGAATATTGCATTCGCCAGAACGCCGGCGCACTGGAACTCACCCTTCGCATGCCCGTAAAGGAACGTGAGCCTGTCTTCACTGTTGGCTTCGTTCATAGACATGACCTGCGAAATATCGCTGTGCAGCCCGATCGCGATCCAGCCATGCGGGTTGGGGTCGGAAACCACCTTGTTCATATCGAATTCGATGTAGATCGTCTTCGTCACATCGAGCGATTCGGAATAGTAGATATTGCCGAGGAAGCCGATGTTGAACGTGGTGGAACCCTTCCCGTTGTCAACGGCGGATGCTACGCTTTGATCGCTGGTCGTACCGTTGCCGACCGGGATCCATTGATTGTCCTTTTCATTGCGGTACACCACATGGCTGACCTTGCCCGCAAGGGTGGAAAGTTCAAACGTGTACACGCCGTGCGTCAGTTTGTTCAGATAGTCCTGTTTCAGCGTCACGGTGATCTTGTCAGCCGCCCATGTTGCCGAATAGTTTTCCGCTGCAAGCGTTTCACCGTTGACCGTCATGCCGTATGTTTCATTATTTTCATAGTCGACGGTAAAGGTCACATCTTCCGTAAGGGCTTCTTTTATGATCGTCGTCTTTGCCTGCTCATAGACGGGCGGGTTATAATACAAGACCGTGTAATTCAAAGCCGTCGTTCTTGCAGGATCTTCACTCGAAGTGAACGTAAAGGTCGTATTTACATCAAAATAGCCCTCGCTCTGCCCCGTCAAAAATTCGTTTTTGATAGTGATCTTGTTTCCGTCTACCGTATAGTCGGTATCCTTTTCCAAAACTTTGTCGCCGCCTTTTGCATTCACCTTGACTTCGGAAACAGGCTTGCTGAGCCCGATGGTGAGGTCGTCTTTAAAAGTTTTGACGTTGATCGTATTGAACACGGACGCGCTGCTGACGACAAACGGGTCAAAGGCGCTTGCCGCGACCCACGGATCGCCGCCGCCACCGCTGAACTGCAAAACCGCCGTCACGTTTCCGGAAGGGAAGCTCGCGCGCGTAACGCTCGTAAATTCACCGATCAAAGCATCATCAATAAAGACCTGCGTTTTATCCGTTCCGATCTCAACGTTGATGTAATGCATGATATACGTAGCATTGCTTAAAGTTTTCGTGTTGGTTACATTCAGCGTCGCAACATTCGTTTCATTTGCCAGCGTCTGCTTTGCTCCGTTGATATAGACCTCTGCTTCATCTGCAACTTCTTGGAGCAGAATACCAAAGGGGGTAGTCGACTCCGTGGCAGCATAATACTTTGTTTTCATGTCTTCGCTGTCATACAGGTGGAGCATCCTCCAACTATGACTGGTGGCAGGCTGAATACCGATTTCAAGACTGATCGGCTTTGTCACATCCAACTTTGTGTTATTCGTGATCTTGGCTCCGTCAAAGGTGGCAATCTGCGTGTAACCTTGTCCGCTTTCGGGAGCAACATATCCAAGATACCCGTCATTCGGTGCATCGGTTCTGTCAAGGAGCGCATCCCCTTCGCGCAAACCATAAGTCCTATCATCCAATGCCAAATACGCCGCCTGCGTATACCAGCCGTTGCTGTCGAATGCCGAAGCGTCGGCGGTAGCCTGTTTGCCCACCACGTCGTCTGCAAACGCCACGATGCCGAACCCTGCCAAAGAGAGCAGCATCACCAGCCCGAGCAACAGACAGACAAGTGTTTTGCTTTTTGTTCTCATACCTTCCTCCTGAAAATTTGTTTTTTTCTCCCTGTACGGGAGAGGTCGCTGCACAGAAACATCTTCGCGGCAGTTTTACAATTTGCCGTTACGTGTGTTTTCCGTTGCGCAGCAACGGAAAAACAGGTACCTGTTTGCACGAAACTTTATTCCGCCTTGCTCAGCCCGAAACGGTGTACCCGAACCTGCCGATGGGGGCGCAGTCTCCCTGTATGTAATAATTCATGATGTCCGTATACCCGACCACATGATCGGCAACTTTAAAGCTGAATGAAAATTTATTCTTGTCCAGCCCCACCGCCTTGCGCGGCACCGATACGGCGAGATACCTGCCCTTCCGGTACAGCTGCGCCGTGCCGACCTCCCCGTCCGCTTCGCCGTCCGCGCCCAGCCGCTCCACAGAGGCGGTACCTTCCGCGACCGTGCGGTTGATGACGTAGTCGAACCCGTTCCAGCCGTTCCCGCCCGTGGAAAGCAGCACGTTCATCCACGTTTTGTCCCCGTCTTCGTATGCGGTGACGTCTTTGGCGCAGGTGATGAGGAAATAGAGATTTTCCGCATCGTACAGGGCGCGGACGTTCACGACGTCGTTGCGTCCCGTATCGTCTTTATACGCGGGGAGCGAATCGTTGGAACTTGCATGATCGCGCGCGGCGGTATCGCCCGCGGGGTCGCCGAAGCCCGCAACGCCCTCCCAGGGGGAAAGGTCGTCGAGCGCGGGCACGCTCTTCTTCTCCATTTTGTACGCGGACGGCGCGGCGGGAACGCCCTTGAAGCGGCGGATGTTGGCAACCAGCTGCATATAATAATTGTCGCCCAGGTCGCCCTTGCTCATCTCCGCGTCGCGGGAAAATTCGTCGTCGTACAGGTCGACAAAGTAGCTCGTATTCCTGCCGTTGCCCGCAGGCTGCTTTTGCGCCACCCACTCGTTCCAGCCCGTGACAAAGATATTGTTCACGTTGCCCTTCTGGGCTTCGGCAATGGCATAATCCCACTGTTCCTGAAAATTCGTGCCCGCCGCCACGCGCCCGGCGTCGTTCGCGCCGAACCCGTTGTTGTCGCCCGAAGACCAGCCCCTGCCGTAATTCACGTTGTAACTGTCCGCATTCAGCACCGCGTCGCTGAACGCGCCGTTGACATGCTGTGCGATGGAAACGGACATGATGCCGTTGTGGCTGTACTGTTTGCGCGTTCCGTTCCTGACGCGCTCCCAGCTCATCCAAGGGAAGCCGTCGTCCTTATAGGCAAAATCCCAGGCAGGATCGGACGACGCGGCTTCGTTCGGCCACTGCGTCTGCTTTATATAAAACGCGTCTTTGACGTTTTTGTCAAGGTATGTCACATCGCCGCAGATGACCCACGGCTTGCCCTCGGCGTTCTTGTCCTGCGCAAGCCCGTCGCGCCCGCGGTACCAGAGCGTATCGTATTCGCTGTTCGTGTAATAATCCTCGTACAGGAACTTCACCGTCTTATCCGAAGCGTTGTTCAGCATAAAAATGAACTTCGGGATATTCCACCCCTCCGCCTGCATTTGCAGCGCCACGGGGAACAGCGCGTCGGTCACCGATTTATAATAGTTGACGGGGCCGCCGTCCTTCCCCACGTTGGAATTGGTGTAGTCGAACACAAGGTAGTCCACGCCCGCGAGCGTTAAAAGCTCCAGATGTTTGCGGAACACCCACGGATCGTCTGAACGGTAATAGCCGTAGAGCGGCTCGTTCCAATAGTGGTGCTTGCCGATGTCGTAATCGGCAGTGATCTCTTCGCGGGAAAGTTTGGAAATATCCAGCGTGTGCCCGTCTTTGTTCGAGCCTGTGCTGCCGTGTTCGCCCGCCCAAAGGAAGTAGAAGATCCCCACTTTGCGCTCCGACGTAAAGTTCAGCACGGGGGAAACTTCCCTGCCGAGCGCGTCCACGCCGGACAAACTGTAAACCGATTTCATTGACGCATCCTCCGTTGCATTGTCGGTGACGGTGTCCGTGATCTCGGGCGGGGTCTGCGCGCCGCCCGTTTCGCCGCAGCCGCACAGGCAAAACACCGCCATGAGCAGCAGCGCCGCAAGCACCGCCGCCGAACGCAGCCAATGCGATCTTTTAGTTTGCACACGGGCGCCGCCGCGCCGTCCGTATCCGTACAAGAGCACTTCCTCCGAAGAATTGTTTAAAAGGAACACGTGTTTCTATGCGGCAACATGCCTCTGCCGCCCTGCAGCGCGGAGCGGGGTGCGCCCGTTCTGCCCTTCTTGCCCGTCATCGCATGCACGCCCCTGCCGTGCGGCGGCCGTGTTCCGTGCCCGCTATGCCTTTGTTTTGCTCGTGTTTTGCCGAAAAATTATTCCTTTTCGGCATTGTTTGGCAAGGACAGCATGATATTACACAGAAACACGTGTTTTTCAATCGTATTATACAATATCTTTTTTTACTTGTCAATACCTATCACGAAAATTTTTTTAAAAATTTGTAATCGGGCAACATCCGCCCCTCCGCTTTACGCGCCGAAGGCGCTATCCGCGCGGCAAAACGCTCCCGCCGCGCCGCTTTTTAAAGTCAAAAAGAGTGCGGCGCCGCTTTTGCGGCAAAAAGTTCCGCCGCGCTCCTCTTTGGCGGAGCGCGGCGGAACACGGCAAAACCTATTGTGTGCGGTCAACGCACCGCAGCATGCCGCGGTGCGTTGCGGCTATGCTCCGCGGCAGAGTGCGGCGAAAGTCCGCGGCAGAGTGCGGCGGCTACTTCACCGTTTCCAACTTTCCGATGCCGTAGGTGATCTGCATCAGCCGCCTGTTCATGGGCGTGGGCGCAAGCTGGATGAGGCGGTCTTCCCCCACCGTGCACATGCCCATGCTCCAGCCCGCCTGCAATGTGTCTGTATTGTAGGTGATGAGCATGGGAACGCGCTCCCACGCGCCTT
>CASDPE010000046.1 GCA_949282395.1 uncultured Bacillota bacterium
CTGCCGTGTTGAGCGCGTCGCAGCCGCAGTCCTGCATTTCTATGCCGTAGTACTGCGTGCCGTGCCATACGCGGCAGCTGCGCACCGTGTACAGGATGTACTGCCAGTCGCTCTGCACGAACCGCGCCGCCCCTTTGCGCGTCTGAAAGCGGAAGACCCAGCTCTGCCCGAGCCCGTACGTGAACAGCTCGCTTTCGGGCAGGGCGGTGACTTTTTCCCGCTCCGGCGCCGGGGCTGCGCCCGTTTTTTCACCGCGCGTTGCGGTGAATTTTTGCGGGAGATCGCCCGGGGCTGCGCCCGTTTTTTCACCGCGCGCCGCAGTGAGATCTGCGCCGACGTCGGCGCCCTGAACGGCGGCTTTTTCACCGCCTGCGACCATCTCCGCGACCGCCTGCTCCCATGCGGGGTTCTCCCGCGCAACTTGCCGCCCGAAAAAACGCGGACGCGCGTTCCCCAGCACGCCTGCTTCGCTCCCGTTCATCCCTGCACCTCCGCCGCGTATGCGGCAAACACGTTGCGGTAGTCCTCAAACCAATGCTTTGCTGCTACCAGCTCCGCAAGCAAGTCCGCGGACGCCGTGTCCCATGTGCGCGAGGTGATCTGCGCGTCCACCGCGGCGACTGCCGCGTCCAAACGTTCACAGACTTCCCGCAAGCTCCCCAGCCTTTTTGCCTGTTCCATGTTACGCCTCCACAAGCTCGTCCAGCTCTTCTGCGATCGGCTCTATGTTTTCGAGGATGTTATCCAACATCCCGATGTTCTCTTCCAGCCGTTCGCCCCGCTCGCTTTCCTGCAACGGTTCGGGCAGGTTGTCATACGCCTCCTGCTCCTCGTCGCGGATCGCTTCCAGCTCTTCCCGCATCTCCTCCAGCAGCCGCAGCTGTTCTTTCAGGCGTTCCCGCCTTCCTTTGTTCATGGTTTACCCCTCCTTTTTATTTAGTCGGTGAGATTTTTTTAAAATCACCGCATTTTTGTCACCTTTTTAAACAATACATATGTAGAGGTAAAAAATTTTGTAAACTACAACATATTGTGGACATGTGCAATATATTGTGGTATAATGGTTTTGACTTTTTTGCGTAGATT
Organism: uncultured Bacillota bacterium; assembly: GCA_949282395.1. Taxonomy (GTDB): domain Bacteria; phylum Bacillota; class Clostridia; order Christensenellales; family Borkfalkiaceae; genus Borkfalkia. The sequence goes on from CASDPE010000046.1 coordinate 1,087, forward strand.
TCACTTTAAACTTGAATACTTAGGAGGAAATTGGAATGAGATCGTTTTTCAAATTCATAGGGAGAATTTTACTCTCGATGACATTGCTCGCGTTGTTTGGTGTTTATTTTGTCATAATGCTATTGTTCTATTTCGCTGAATTGATAGCAGATACAATAGCGTATCGTTCGGATGTTAAATACAGAGGGGATTTTGAAGCAGGAGATCGTCGTACCGATAGAAGAAGCACCCGCGATCATAAACTTATCGATCGCCTTGCTGCTTTTTGGCAGGCGATTCTAAATGTTTGGATTTCGGATCAAACAAACCTTTGACTTTTTCCAAAGCGCCATAGTCATCGGTTTCGGACACAAATAAATCGATCGTGTTTATGACGCGGGCTATCTCCGTCCTAAGGTTGTAAACACTCCCGCCGAAAAAGGTTTTGCGCAATTCCCGCAAAGAACCGTTTTCAAACGGTTCCAACATGTACCATAAATGAAATAACCCTGCGGCAACCGTTTCCAGCTCCGCCCGATCTATTTGATCGGCGCGGAGTTTTTCTTTTATCTCGCGTACCGTCTCCCGCTTTGCTTTATCTCTGTACGGCGCTTTCTCGCCAAAACCGTTGTTCACGCGTTACTCTTCCTTTTTCGGTATACATTCGTATACTTTTTCTTTATATTAGCATATCATTGTATACTTTGTCAAGAGTGAATGACGGAAAAGTTTACAAACGTGTTCTTTTTTTTTATCATTTAGTCAAGAATAGTTAAAGGCGGGATATAAAAATGGAAATTAATGAAATAAAGTCATACATGAAAAAAAATAAAATCACTTATGAAATTTTGTCTGAACGGTCGGGAATATCTCTTAGCGCAATAAAGAAAATTTTCAGTGGGCAAGCAAGGTATCCTCGAATCGATACGATGCAGGCAATCGAACATGCTCTCGGGTTGGATGAAAAGGTGTATGAGTGGTACACGCTGACCCAGCAGGAAAACGAGCTGGTGACAGAGTTCCGCAAACTCGTACCTGCAATGCGCGAATTTATCCTTGACAGCGTAAAAAAGCTGAATGCTACACAGGGCGGCGATCGGCAATAAAAAACGGCTCTGAACAGAGCCGCAGAGCGTTGCCTTAAAAAGTTGGCAGTTATATTTTTCTTTTGCGTTTTTTCGGGTTTATAATGGTTCTGTACGAAAAGTGCGGGAGGTGTTCATGGACGAACTCGAAAAAATAAAAATCTATGCGCAAATGCTCTTGGAGGTGGTCAATCAGGCAGAAAAGAAGAGATACGAGGAAAAGGCGGCTTCTTCCGCTGCGGAGGAGCAAAAAATGTTAATTGACTTTTCGGGCGTTTGCGTATGCTCGAAACCGCGTTCAGACGGACGCTATTGCGGGTACTACACTTACAAAGGCGCGAAGCGGTATGTCTACGGCAAAACCGTGGATGAGGTAAAGCTCAAAATTGAGCATTTCCTGAAATACGGCATCCCGCCGAAAAAGAAACGTGAAAAAGCACCGCAAAAGAAAAAAGCCACCCCGACGGTATCGGAGTGGCTGACAAAATGGGCGGAGCTGTATAAGGCGCCGAACCTGAAACCCAAAACAATGCTCGGCTTGCGCGGCTGCATTAAAGTGATCGGTGCAGCGATCGGCGAAAGGCAGCTCGGGGATCTTAGCACGGAAGACTTGCAGGAGTTTCTGCTCGGCATTGAAAGTGCAAGAATGCGTGATTTGTGCCGCGGGTACCTGCAACAGGCATTCCGCAAAGCCTATCTGCGCGGGCTGATCCCGCGCGATCCATGCGAGGGGCTTGAGCTGAAAAAGCACAGGAACGGGCACCGCTGCGCACTGACCCGCGAACAGCAGGGGGCTTTTCTGACTGCGGCGGAAAACGTCGCCTTGCGCCCGCTGCTGGTGTTCTTGCTTGGAACGGGGTTGCGGGTAGGGGAAGCGCTTGCGCTGACCTATGCCGACGTAGATTTTGCGGAGCAGACGGTTTCCGTCAGTAAGAACGTCGTTTTTATCGACGGCAAGCGCATTGAGCAGGAAACGCCGAAGAGCGCCGCGGGCGTTCGGGTCGTTCCCGTTCCGTCAGAGGCTTTGCGCTTGCTGGGGGAACCGAGGCAGGGTAAAGAGCTTGTATTCCCTGTTTCATACTCGGGCGTGCATTCCTGTTTGCGCCGCATGTCGGCGGCGCTCGGCTTTACGGTCACGGCACATCTGCTGCGGCATACCTATGCAACAAGGCTGGAAGAGGCGGGCGTTTCGCCGAAGATGAAACAGTACTTAATGGGGCACGCCTCGCTGGAAATGACGCAGAACGTGTACACCGATGTGCAGCCGGAGTACATAAAAGAGAATGCCGGGCGCATTCTTTCCGCCTTTGACAACTGTCTGACAACAAAAACGACGGAAAATGCACTCGGCACTCACTAAAATTTGAAGTTGAACGGGCATAAAACTGCAATTTTATGCCCGTTTGGAGCTACTGGCCGGACTTGAACCGGCGACCTGCTGATTACGAATCAGCTGCTCTACCGACTGAGCCACAGTAGCAGGTGTATTATTAAATTGAAAACGGCTTGGTTCTCGCAACGAACCAGCTGGAGCGACTGGGCCGCAGTAGCAGGTGTATCAAATTGCAAAACGGCTTGGTTTTCGCGACGAATCAGCTGGAGCGACTGGGCCGCGGCAGCAGATGTATCAAATTGCAAAACAACTTGGTTTTCGCAACAAATCAGCTCTATCGACTGAACTGCGGGGCGCGTTCACCGTAATGCGCTTATCTATTATACCATACTTTCAAAAAAAATCAACAGTTTTTATGCGGCGGTGGCAAATTTTTTTGGAAATGTTCGGGGCGGGACGGCGGGGCGGCAGATACTGCCGCCCCGCCGCCACGCCCTTCAAAAATTTTTCGGCGGTTTTTGAAAAACTGTTTAAATTTGTGTGCGGATGTGATACAATAATACAAAACAAACTTTTTGCGAGGCGAAAAAGATGGAAAAGGGGAAAAGGACGCGCGCGGGGAACAGGGCAGAGCGGGCGCCGCTCGGCAAAGAGCGCGCGGCGGGCGTGCTGCTGCACATAGCGTCCCTGCCGGGCAAGTACGGCATCGGCACGTTGGGGAAGGAGGCGCGGCAGTTCGCCGACTTTCTGCACGCGGCGGGCATGCGGTATTGGCAGGTGCTGCCGCTGGTGCAGACGGGGTACGGCGACTCGCCCTATCAGTCTGTATACGGCGCGTCGGGCAACCCGTATTTCATCGACCTTGAAACGCTGGCGGAGGAGGGGCTGCTGAAAAAGAGCGAACTTGCCTCCTGCGCCCATACGGGCGGGCGGATCGATTACGGATTTTTGCACGAGCGCAAGTTCGCGCTGCTGCGCAAAGCCTTTTCGCGCTTCGATTGCTTCGATCAGGCGTTCCGCGCCTTTGAAGAGGGGGGTGCGTTCCGCGACTATGCGCTGTACATGGCGCTGAAAACGGCGCACGGCGGGCAGGGGTTTGCCTGCTGGAAGCGCAAATACAAGTTCCGCGACCCTGCCGCGCTGAATGGTTTTTTGCGCGCGAATAAAAAGGAGTATCTGTTCTGGCTGTTCGTGCAGTATGAATTTTCGCGGCAGTGGCAAACTTTAAAGGAATACGTGAACGGGCTGGGCATCCGCATCATCGGCGACATCCCCCTGTATGTGGCGTACGATTCCGCGGACGTGTGGGCAAATGCGCACCTGTTCAAGCTGAACAAAAATCTTACCTGCCGCAAGGTCGCGGGGGTGCCGCCCGATTATTTTTCGGCGACGGGGCAGCTTTGGGGCAACCCCGTATACGATTGGAAGGCGCACGAGGCGGAGGGTTTTGCCTGGTGGATCGGGCGCATCCGCCGCGCTTTTGCGCTGTATGACGTGGTGCGGCTGGATCACTTCCGCGGCTTTGACCGCTATTTCGAGATCCCTGCGGGCAGCGAAACGGCGGTGGGCGGCAGGTGGCGCAAAGGGCCGGGGATGGCGCTGTTCTCCGCCGTGCGGCAGGCGCTGGGCGATGTGCCGTTCATTGCGGAAGATCTCGGCACCATTGACGGCGGGGTGCGCAGGCTGATCAAGGCGAGCGGCTTCCCGTCCATGAAGGTGTTGGAATTCGCCTTTGACGGCGACCCGAACAACGCATACCTGCCCCAAAACATCGGCGAAAATTCGGTCACCTATACGGGCACGCACGACAACGATACGCTGGTCGGCTACCTTTCCTCTTTGCAGGGGTGGGAGAAAGAGCGGCTCGCCGCGATCGCAAAGCCGCTTTTGAAGGCGGCTGGCATCCCCGTGCGCATCGCGGGGGTGAAGAGCGCGGCGCGCGCGATCGTGCTTCTGGCGCTTTCGGTGCCGTCGCGCCTGACCGTGCTGCCCATGCAGGATATTTTGCTGACGGGCTCTGAAACGCGCATGAACACGCCGTCTACGGACGCGGGCAATTGGCAGTACCGCCTGAGCCGCATGCCGAGCGGGGCGGCGGCGGAAGAGCTGCGCCGCGCGCTCGAAGCGGCGGGGCGGGCATAGCGGAATTACCGCAGGAAGTTTCGGGCTTTTCCCCGTGCCGCAGCCGCTTGCCCTTTTTTGCGCGGTATGGTAAAATAGCGGCTGCGGAAAAAACAGAACGGAGAAAGGATACGGACATGGAGAGAGGGCTGCTGACGCCGCTCAAAGAACTCAGGCGGCAGGTTTTCGTTGAAGTTGCGCGCATTGCGTTTGAAACGGAAGCGGAAAATTTAAAGGACGCGGTGGAGGGGATCCCGTACAAGATAACCCCGGGAGACAGACCCCGCTACCGCGAGAGCATCTGGCGGGAGCGCGCCATCTGTTCGGAGCGCGTGCGGCTGGCGATGGGGCTTTCGCTCCGACCCGAAGACGTGCCCGTGCACCTGACCAGCGGCATGCGCGCAAGCGACATCGCCGATAAATACTACGAGCCGCCGCTGATGCAGGTCATCCCTTCGGCGTGCGCGGCGTGCGCGCCGAACAAGTACAAAGTGACGGACAACTGCCGCGGCTGCGTGGCGCACCCCTGCACGGCGGTGTGCCCCAAGCAGTGCATCACCCTGCAAAACGGCAGGGCGGTCATCGACGAAGCCGCCTGCATCCGCTGCGGCAAATGCAAGAGCGTCTGCCCGTACGATGCGATCGCGCACCACACCCGCCCCTGCGCGGAGGCGTGCGGCGTAAAAGCCATCGAATCGGACGAGCTGGGCAGGGCGCGGATCGTGCCCGAGCGCTGCGTTTCCTGCGGGATGTGCATGGTCAGCTGCCCCTTCGGCGCCATTGCCGATAAGTCGCAGCTGTTCCAGCTCATCCGCGCCATCCGCAGGGGGGATAAGATCATTGCGGAAGTCGCGCCCGCGTATGTGGGGCAGTTCGGCGACGGGGTCACCCCCGCCAAGTTCAAGGCGGCGCTCAAACGGCTCGGGTTCGCGGACGTGTACGAAGTCGCCCTCGGCGCGGATATGGGCGCGGCGGTGGAAGCGCACCACTATGCGGAAGAGGTCGCAACGGGCAGGCAGCCGTACATGTTCACCTCCTGCTGCCCCGCGTGGGCGATGCTCATCAAGCATTATTTCCCCGAAACGGCGGATAAACTTTCGCGCACGCTCACGCCGATGGTCGCCACGGCGCGCACCATCAAACAAAAATATCCCGAGCACCGCGTCGTCTTTATCGGGCCGTGCGCGGCGAAAAAGCTGGAAGCTTCCCGCCGCAGCGTGCGCAGCGACGTGGATTTCGTACTCACCTTTGAGGAGCTTTCCGCCGTGTTCGAAGCGCGCGGCATCGACCCGCAGGCGATGGAGAGCGAAGGGGAGATGAACGACGCCACGGGCGCGGGGCGCGGCTACGCCTGCGCGGGCGGCGTTGCGGGCGCGATCGAAAAGTGCATCCGCGCCTACTACCCCGGCACCCCTTTGCAGGTCGAACATGTGGAGGGGTTGGAGGATTGCCGCAAGATGCTGCTGCTTGCCAAAATGGGCAAAAAGAACGGCTGCCTGATCGAAGGGATGGCGTGCCCCGGCGGCTGCGTTGCGGGCGCGGGCACGAACATCGCCATCGGCAAGGCGGCGGCGCTCGTCAAAAAGACGGTGGAAGGCTCCGCCGAAGCCGTTCCGCCCAAGCAACTTGCCGAAATACGGCTGGAATAATGGTTACCGTTACGGGAAAGCCGCCTTCGGGCGGCTTTTTTGCGTACTTTTATGTGTTTTTGTAAAGAAAAATTGTTCGACCGATTGACATTTTTCTCATGATGTTTTATAATAAAACGCAGAGAGCGTATTTGCTTATTGCGTATATACGCCGAAAAGGAGGGAACAGGATGCAGAAGAACGAGGTCGTATGCCCGCACTGCGGCAGGGCAACGCCGCCGAGCGGCGCGCGCTGCGTGCATTGCGGCGGAACAATCAGGATATGCGCGCGCTGCGGCGCCGCAAACAAGGCGGAAACGGCGTATTGCGCGGGCTGCGGGGCGCAGCTTTCCGCAGGGCAGCCCGCCGCCAATGCGGCGCAGCCGTATGTACAGCCCGCGCCGCAGTACGGTGCGCAGCCGTATGTACAGCCCGCGTCGCAGTACGAGGCGCAGCCGCAGGAAGAGGGGCCGCATCAGTATCTCATCGACCTTTGGGTGGCGAACGACCCGCATGCGGGCGCGTACAAGGTCATCCGCGCGCTGCGCGTCATGGCGGCGGTGTTCATGGGCATCGGTTACTTTCTGGCTGCCATCGGGCTTGTTCCCGTTCTTATGTTTTATCTTGCGGAAGGGGCGGTTTCTATACCCGCGTTTGTCGTATGGGCGGGCGAGATCGGCTGCTGGGTCTTGCTCTTTTTCGGGCTTGTGTATGCGGCGCTGCATCTTACATACTATCTGTACACCGTGCGCGTGTGCGGCAGATGGCTCAAACAGCACGGCATAGACGGGCATGCGATGCTCTGCAACGACTTGCGCGTATCCGAAACGGATACACGCAACAACATCGCCATGGCGATGTTCGTACCGGGCATGGGCTATGCGCGCAACAGCATCCAGCACAGGCTGCGGCAGGGCAAGGATGCAGTGTATCTTTCCGAAAATCCCGCCGATTTCGGCAGGTATCTTGCGGGCAAAATTCTTGGCGCGGCGGCTTTGCTGCTGGCGGCGGGCGGGCTGTGCGCCCTCGTTTGGGGCGCGTGGCAGGCGATCACACTGGTCGGGTGGCTCATTCCCGCGGCGCTGCTGTTCGTGGCGGCGATCGTGGTCGGCATTCTCAGTATCACGGCGGGCAACATCGCTTTGAAGCGCAATGCGTGGATCAACGACGTATGGGCGGCGCGCACGGGGCAGAATCTGGATACCACGGGCAGGAATTGGCGCCGCTGACGGCAGACAGTTTTTTTGCCCGCGGCGCAGGGCCTTGTATACGTATGTGAAAAAGCGCGACGCATTTTCGGAAGCAGCGAAAAAGCGTTGCGTTTTTTTGCGGGCAGTGGTATAATGCAGCCGAAGTTGCGATCCGGTTCGGGCTCCGCGGAGCCCCTTCCCTTGCAGGGAAGGGGAACGTTTCGCTAAAAGCCTGCCGGGAAAAAGGAGGCTGCTTATGAAAAGGTTCGCATTCGCTGTTATGGCTGCCGCTCTGTCGCTCGCCGCGGCGGTCTCGTTTGCCGCCTGTGCAGACGGTGCGCCCGAAGAGGGCGAAGGCGGCGCGCAAACGTATACCGTCACGGTAGCGGAGTCGGAGCTGTACGACATCGGCTCGTGCACGCGGGAAGCCTCGGCGGGCACATCCGCGCACGTCGTAGTCACGCCCGAATACGATGCCGTCGCCATTGCGGCGGTCTATTACAACGGGCAGGCGTGCGCCAAAAGCGAGGGCGAAGGGGAAGAACATTACTATACTTTCACCATGCCCGCCGAAGACGTCACCATTACCGTCGAGCTTGCTTTTACGGACACGGCGGAGGACGATGATTTCCTTGCGTGGGATACCGCAAACGAAACGACCGTGCTGACGGGAACGGGAACGGCAGAGCTTGCCTTCACGACAGATTGGGGCTATACAAGTCTTTTAAAAAAAGAGGTGCTTTTATCGTCCGATCAAAGCGTGATCCCGAACGATGCGCTGGAACTTTCCTATACGGAGCAGAATGATGGTAATGCGATCATCGGCGGTACGATCAAGATCGACCGTTCCAAAGTGCAAACGGGGGAAACGCAGATCGTTCTTGCTCTGCAAAGCAGCAACGCTGCGACTTACGACGGCTGTATCGTCTGTACCGTCAAGGTGGAGGAAGAACCCGAGATCACGCATGTGGACACATGGACGGAGACGGTCGAATTTCAGCCTTTCAGTGTTGAAACAGAAAATCTTTATATACAATTTGAAGACATGACCTATGACGCAACGTTGGATGCTCCCAAAACGCAAACGTTCTATGACCCGAATAGGTGGTCGGACGGAAGAGATCTGTGGACGATGAACAAAGACAATATGATCGTAGTGCAGTTTGAATATGTGGAAGGTCATGAATACAGTGTTACGGTGGGCTATGCCGACGGGACTGAAAAAACCGTAAGGCTCAACGACACATTAAAAGACGGTGCCGAATACAGTAACGATAGATTGTCGTTTGAGAAGGAAGGCGGTTCCATTCGTTTCAGTATGTCGTGAACAGGTATTGCGCATGTGGCTTGCGCACAAAAACAAGAGGGGCGTGCAAAATTTGCACGTCTTTTTTGCCGATTTTTGGAACGAAAGGGCGTTTGGATTTGTTTAATATATGCAGGTGTAGCAGCGGGTGAGCGCGCCTGCGGCGGGTGTGTGAAAAGTGTATCATAAATTTGTGTAAATATGGTAAATCATGAGTAAAACGGTTGACACGGGGGGGGGGTAGTGCTTATAATGGTGCAGACCTGTCGGGATATAGGCAAAACAGCGAGTTTTGTTTTAGATAATATGAGTTGACATATTTTGCGCGCCCGCCGCGGGCGGGCGCGCAAAAAAAAGAGAGAGCCGTCATGTTTTCGGCGGCGGGGCGGAAAGTGAGAGAATACACCGAGGAGAAGGGCATGCTGAAAATCGAACATTATTCCAAAAAATACCGCAACAGCGAAAAGTATTCGGCTGAGGACATCTGCCTGCAAGTTTCCGCAGGCGAAGTGTGCGGGCTTGTCGGCAGCAACGGCGCGGGCAAATCGACGATCTTAAAGGCGGTGACGGGCATTCTTCCCTTTGAAGAGGGCACGATCGAGCTGGAAGGGTATGACATCGCGCGCCGCCCCGAAGAGGCGAAGCGGCTCATCGGGTATGTACCGGACGATCATACCGTTTACGAAAAACTTACGGGCAGGGAGTACGTCAACTACATAGGCAGCCTGTACGGCGCAGGCAAGGCGCAGAAGGAGCGCGCGCTCGGCGAGCTTGCCGAAAAGTTCGGCATCGCGCAGGCGCTGGACGTGCAGATCGCCAACTATTCGCACGGCATGAAGCAGAAGATCTGCATCCTCGGCGCGCTTGTGCACGAGCCCATGCTCTGGGTGCTGGACGAGCCGATGGTCGGGCTTGACCCGCAGACCATGCTGCTTTTGCGCGGCTTTATACGGCAGTATGCGGACGAGGGGCACATCGTGCTGTTTTCCTCGCACAACCTTGACGCGGTGCAAAAGGCGTGCGACAAAGTCGCCTTTATCCGCGGCGGCAGGCTGATCAGCCTGACCGATCTGCGCGAAGACAAAGATTTTGACCTGGAAGCGTACTATCTGCGGGTCATCGGGGAGCAGGCAGATGCTTGAATACATACGTTTGCAGCTGAAACTCGCGCGGTCGGGCGGGCGGGGCGGACGCAGGAGCAGCGCCGTGCTCGCGTGGGTGTTCGGCATTCTGGTCGCGGCGGTGCTTCTGGCGCTCCTGTACGTGCTTTCGTTCGTTCTGCGCAGCGAACTTTCCGACGTGCCCGTGCACGGGCTTGCCGCGCTCTTTTTCACGGTCATCGAAGCGGGGCTTACGGTCATGGCGGTCTCGCAGCAGATGAAGCGGCTGTACCGCCCGTCCGATCTTCTGATCGCGGCGCGCTTCCCGCTCAGCCCCTTCAAACTGTACGCGGCGAACCTCATCCTCGTGTACATCAACCTCGCCGTTGTCGGCGCGGTGCTCGTCATCCCCGTGATGGCGGTGTTCTGCGCGGGGGCGGGCGTGTTCACGGCGCAGACGGTCGGCGGGCTGCTGCTTGCCGCCGTTGCGGCGCCGCTCATGCCCTTTGCGCTCTCCACGCTGCTGGCAGTGCCCGTCATGTACCTTCTGGCGCTGTTGGAGCACAGGAACATCATCCGCCTTGCGCTCTTTATCGCCGTGCTGGCGGGGTTCTTCGCGCTCTACAATTACGTGCTCTCTATGCTGACGGAGTATTTCCTGCACAGCGGCGTCGGGCAGGAGACGTCCTCTGTATGGCATGACCTGATCGGCGTGCTCGATTCGCCCTTCAACCCCGCCGCTTACTGCGGCAGCCTGCTGCTCTTTGAAAATTTTTGGGCGGGGCTCGGGGTCGTGCTCGGCGTCTTTGCCGTGCTTACGTGCATCGGGCTGCCCGTTTCGCGCCTCGTGTACGGGCGCGTGCGCCGCATGACGCTGGAAACGGGCGGCAGCCTGTTCCGCCGCCGCAGCAGGGCGGACGGCTGCGGCGCCGCGGCGGCGATGCTGCGCCACGGGTTCAAAGAGATCCTGCGCACCCGCACCTATGCCTATTTTTACCTCGGCGTCGCCATCGCC
>CASDPE010000047.1 GCA_949282395.1 uncultured Bacillota bacterium
CATCGCGCCCGTCGGGTGCGCGGTGTTCGCGGCCCATTATTTCAACTGCGACATGCAGGAGGCGGCGCACGGCCGCGCGCCCGCCGTCGCCACGGGCATCAAGCGCTGCCTGCCGGACAGGACGGTCTTCGTCTACCAGGGCGACGGCGACCTCGCCTCCATCGGCATGGCGGAAACGGTGCACGCCGCGGCGCGCGGGGAAAAGTTCACCGTCATCTTCATCAACAACAGCATTTACGGCATGACGGGCGGGCAGATGGCGCCCACGACGCTCGTCGGGCAGAAGGCGACCACCTGCCAGAGCGGGCGCGACCCCGCCGTCAACGGCTATCCCATCCGCATATGCGAACTGCTCGCCACGCTGGACGCGCCTTATTACATCGAGCGCGTGTCCACGCAGGACGTAAAGCACGTCCTCGCCGCGAAAAAGGCGATCAAAAAGGCGCTGAAATTCCAGGCGGAGGGCAGGGGATACACCTTTATCGAAGTGCTCGTATCCTGCCCCACGAACTGGCACATGAAGCCTGTTGAGGCGTTGCGGTTCATGGCGGAGGAGTGCACGAAGACCTTCCCGCTCGGGGTGTTCCGCGACAAATCGCAGGAGGAGGGCAACGCGCATGCTTAAAGTATTGCTTGCAGGGCAGGGCGGCCAGGGCGTTCTGAGCGCGGGCAGGTTCCTTGCGGAATGCGGCCTGCACGAGGGGAAGGAAGTTTCCTATCTCCCCGCGTACGGCCCCGAAATGCGCGGCGGCACCGCGAACTGCTCGGTCATCGTGTCCGAAAAGCCGATCGCGTCCCCCCTTTGCACCGTGCCCGACGTGCTCATCGCACTCAACGCGCCGAGCTTCCATAAGTTCGCGCCGCGCGTGGCGAAGGGCGGGCTGATCCTCGTCAACGGGTCGCTTTCCGACTGCTACGTCGAGCGCGACGACGTACGCGTGTACGACATCCTCGCGAACGACCTCGCCATGGAGGCGGGCGACATCCGTTCCGCGAACATGGTCATGGCGGGCGCGCTGTGCGAGCTGACGCAGGTCGTGGAAGAGCGCAGCTTCATCAACTGCCTGAACGCGCAGTACGTTGCAAAACCGCACGTGTGCGAAGTGAACAAACGTGCTTTCGCCGCGGGCATTGCGGCGGTGAAGGGCAAGTAAACAAAAGGGAACGGGCGTGCTCCGCAAGGGGCGCGCCCCTGTTTTTTTGCAAAGGATTGACAGCGCAGCGGGGCGGATGGTATAATGAAGCAAGAAAAGGGCAGCGAAAAAGGGCTGCCGCAGCGGCGCTGCATGCGGAAGGGGGAACATGGAGACGTTTTTTTCTGTATTGCTGAATATCATAGAGATCTTTTTGAGCGTGCTTGAATTTTTGGCGTTGGCGGTTTCGGTCATTACATTTTTCGTGCTGATGCTGAATAAGTATTCAAAAGCGCTGAAAAAGATCCTCGTTCCGTTGGGGCTGCGTTTTTTTACGCGGATGCGCATTCTGATCCTTTGCCGCCGTTCGCCTGTCAAAAAGCGGGCGTTCCTTGAATTTTCACTGCTCAAAACGGGCGGGTACAGTGTAAATTTGTCTGAGTGGCGTTCGATCGTAAATGAGTTCAAGGCGTTTTATTCGGATTCTTCGCAGCGCCTTTCTTACGTTCTTCCGAATTGTACGCCTCTGCTGGGCGAACACTTTTCGCGGGCGGTACAGGTCTATTTCGATTATTTCCGGGACGAGAAGGTCAAAAAGGCATTCGGCATGAAGGGCGATCTGATCGAATGGGCGATCGGGATCCGCATCGAAGAAGCCTATGCGACGCCTACGTTTTTGCTGACCGGCTTGCTCGCACGCTATGAAGAGAATTGGGCGGACTTCATCCGCAGGTATGTTTCCACGGCATATATGACCGAAACGGAGGAAAGCGACAACGCCAAAGTCCTTTCCAACGAGCTGTATATGACGTTTGCCTGGCTCTTATGGGGACCGAGCTATGAACTGGCGCACGATTCGTATTGGTCGGGGCTGTGCCAGCTTTCTTTCGGGGATGAAAGCAACTCTGTTCCCGCCATTGCCAACGGGCGCATCGCGCCGCAGATCGCGGAATGCTTTCAGAAAAATATCGGCAGGCGGTACGGCGAACTGATGTCCGTCGAGTTGACGCTGCTCAACAAGGGCGAGTACCTGCGGCGTATGCGGCAGAAGGTCATCCCCGAGGAAGCGTATTTTTATGAACGGCTGGAAGGGGCGGAAAGTTCGTTTGCCCTGCGCATAGACGACTTTCACGTCCGCGAAGGGTATAAATCGAAAAAGTATTATTGCACCGCTTACGTCTGGCTCCTGTTCGAGTTGGAAGACGAGCGCGAATACGCCTTCCAGCCCAAAACCAGCCTCGCATTTTTTGAACATGCGAACCTCACGGATATGGCGACGTATCAGTTTCTGATCGAAACGCTTTTGCATAAATGCTTTTTGCATTTTGAGTCTGTGTTCGGCAACAGGGCATACGACGGGAGAAAGTACAGGTTTGTCTGCGCCATGAATAAGGACATCGAAGAAAAATTCCTGCAAAAATACACGGAGCGCACGGCAGAAAGCGGCGATGCGGCGCAGGCTTTCCGCGAGCGGCTTCTGCCCGAGCCGAAACGGCACCCCGCCAATGCGTTTGCCGCGTTTGACGAGTTTTTCGCGCAGGATACCGAATACCGTTTTGAGGAAGCGGACGCGTCGGATAAGAGCACGGTCACCGATCTTGCCTGCTTTTATGCGGATATTTATATGGGGAACTTCCCTGACGCGAACGAGAGGGAATCGTTTGAAAACCTGCTCAAATATCTGCAAAACGCAGCGAGTGCCGAAGCGTACAATTATCACATCGTTCTCGTCAAAAACAAGCAGGGAACGCTGATCGCGGGCGCTATTTTCGACTATTTCAAACGCACGAACTGTGCCGTTATCGAGTTCATTGCCGTCAGGCAGAATTTGCAGTCCGCAGGGATCGGCTCGGCGCTGTATCATCACATTCTGGAAACGGTCGCCAAAGATGCATTTGAAAATGGAAAACAGCGGCCCGAATACATATTCTGCGAGATAGACGCACCGTCTCACAGTCGTGCGCAAGTGAAAAAGTATCTTCATTTTTGGGATAAATACAAGTTCATGCGGTTGAATATGCAGTACGTGCAGCCGGCGCTTTCGGGCGTGCAAAAGCCCGTAAAGGGGTTATGGCTCACCGTTTCTTCGCTGCATAAAACGGTCGCAAAGGTGCCGGGGCGGCTCGTTGCGGACGTGATCTACGATTACATGAAATATGCGATGGGCATTGCGGAGCCTGCTACCGCGCCCGAATACGTCAAAATGGAACAGGAACTTTGTACGATCGGGGATGTGGAACTTTCCAAGATCATAGAACGCGCTCCCGTTTGATCGCTGCTTCGTGGTGCCGTTTTGACCGGGGCGTATGCCCGTAAGTTCTGCGGGCGCAGCGGGGCGGTTTCCTTCTTTTGGCAGAGGGCGTTTTTTGTCGATTTTGGTAAAACGGGTTGACAAAACGGTGAAAATGGATTACAATGTAAAAACAAAAATATCACGCAGCGGAATATCATAAAAGGATGCCGCGCGGCAGGGGAAACCCTGCACAGGGAGGGAAAATGCAGCAAAAAAAGAACATAGCGCCGCTCATCTGCGGCATCATCGGCACCGTTTTCGGGCTGGTCGGCGGCTTTTTGTGGGTCGCCTGTGCAGACTGCCTTCACGGGCTTGACGCCGCTTTGAGCGGCGATACGGGCGGCAACACGGTCTGGACGGTTCTGTTCATCCTGTTCGGGCTGGTCGGGCCCGTGCTCGGGCTGATCGGCGCGATCCTCGCCTTCGGGTACAAGCGCGCGGGCGGGGCGCTGCTGCTGGTCGCGCTCCTGTTCTGCATCGGGCACATCGTGGTCACGGTCATTTATACGGGCGCGGGATTTTTTGCAAACTTTGTCATGGAAATGTGCACCATCTTCGCGCTCATCCTCTATCTGGTGGCGACCTGCTTCGGGTTCCGCAAGGCGCCCGCGGCGCAGCCGCAGGGGATCCCGCCCGTTCCGCAGCCGCCTTATTATGGGTACGGGCAGCAGCCGCCTTACGGGCAGTACGGGCAGCAGCCTCCCTATTACGGGCAGCCGCAGCCGCCGTACACGCCGCAGCAGCCGCCGTATGCTCCGCCGCAGCAGCCGCAATTCGGGCAGCCGCAGCAACCCAAGCCGCAGCAGCAGCCGTGGCAGGTACAGCCGCCCCGCGGCGACGGGCAGGATGAGGAAAAATAGGGGCAGATGTGCGCCTCGTTCACCCTCTTCGGCAGCCTGACGCTCTATCCGTATGCGCTGCTTCTGATCGCGGGGGCGGTCCTGTGTTTTGTGCTGCTGCTCATCGTCACGCTGCGCAGGCACAGGGAGCGTTTCAACGAAAACCTGTACGTGCTCATCGCCTTTGTTGTGGTGGCGCTCCTTTCCCTGGGCGGCGCCGCCGTGCTGGACGCCCTGCTCAAATGGGGCGAGCGCGGCGCATTCGAACTGCGCGGCGCCACGTTCTACGGCGGGCTTTTGTGCGCGCTGGCGCTGTACCCGCCCGCCCTTCTGCTCATCAGGAACAGGCAGGTGCCCGTCTACACGCGCCTGTGCGAACTTGCCGCCTGCATCCCCGCGGGGCACTGCCTGGGGCGCATCGGCTGCTTTTTGGGCGGGTGCTGCTTCGGTAAGCCGACGGGCGGGGAGTGGGGCGTCGTGTTCCCCGAAGGCTCCGCCCCGTACGGGTTTTACGGCGGGTACGTCGCCGTGCACCCCACGCAGCTGTACGAGGCGGCGTTCCTGCTGGTGCTGTTCTTTGTCCTCTTTTTCTGGCTGAAAAAGGACGCGCTCCCGTTCTACTGCATCTTATACGGGCTGTGGCGGTTCGGCATCGAATTTTTACGCGCGGACGACCGCGGCTCGCTGTTTGGTTTGCCGCTTTCGCCGTCGCAGGTCATCTCTTTAGCGCTCATCGTGCTGGGCGCGGCGCTGCTTGCCGTGCGGCTGGTGCGCGCAAGGCGGGCGCAGAAAAAAACATAGCGCATATGCGGCGGCGGAGCTGTTCCGCCGCCGCTTTTGTGTGCGGCAGAAGGCAGCGGGGCGAATATTCACCCTGCCGCCGTAAATTTTTCAAAAAACGGTGGACGGCGCGGCGCGGGTGTGGTATACTGAAACAAAGCAAGTCTGCAAAGAGGCTGTATGGAAAAGCGTATCATCGCCTTCGATATCGGCGATAAAAGGATAGGCGTCGCCGCAAGCGACCCGTTCAACACCTATGCCCTGCCCGGCGAAACGTATTGGCGCACCAAAAGCGCCGAAGAGGACGCGAAGGCGCTTGCGCGCATCGCCGCCGAAAAGGGCGCGGGGACGATCGTCTGCGGGCTGCCGCTGAACGCGGACGGCACCGAATCGTTGCAGACCGAAAAGACCCGCCGTTTCGCCGCTCTGCTGGCGGCGCATACGGAGCTGCCCGTCGTGTTCGAGGACGAGCGCTGTTCCACGGCGGAGGCGGAGGGCGTGCTCATCGCGGGCGGCGTCCGCCGCGAAAAGCGCAAACAGAGCATAGACAGCATTGCCGCTTCCTACATTCTGGAAGGGTACCTGCATAAAATCAAAAAGGAGAACACCATGAGCGAAGAAAAGAAACTGCATGAAGCCGAATGCGACTGCGGCTGCGAAGAGGAAGAGAGCAACCTCGTCGAACTCATCGACGACGAGGGCAAAACGCATAAGTGCTACCACATCGGCACCATCGAGTACAAGGATGGCTGGTACGCCTTTTTCCAGACCGCCGAAGAGGGCGAAGAGGAAAACGACGACGTGACCATCCTGCAGATTGTGGGTGACGAAGGGAACGAAGAGCTCGTGCCCGTCGAAGACGAAAAATTTCTGGACGAGGTGTTTGAAGAGTTCTGCCGCGTCATGGAAGAGGACGACGACGCCGACGAAGCCGCCTCGCTGGATACAGACTACGAACAGGGCTGCGGCTGCGGGTGCAAGAACCACGATCACAAAAAATAGTTTCGCGCAAACCTCGCAAAAGAGATGCTGCGGTTTGCGCGATTTTGAGGGGACAACCGCCGCCCTTGCGGGACAGCTGTTTTCCCCTCTGCGGCGCGCGCCAAATGCTCTCCATTATAAGTGCGCCGCATTCACCCCTTTCGGGCGAGCCGCAGGTATGCGGCAAATTGGGTGCGCTTTTCCAAAGGCGTGGCTTTGGAACGCGCGATTTAATTATTGGAAGGCGGCATCTTTCAGGGCACACCGTTATAGAAATGCCGCCGCTTCACCCTCTTCCGCCACACCGCCCACGCGGTGCAGGGGGCAAAAGCAAAAAGTGTGATTTTTGCTTTTGCATGCATTTATTGAAAAGCGCGCCGCATTCACCCCTTTCGGATGAACCGAAGGTTTGTGGTCACAGGGCTCCCGAAAATCGCAGCCTTTTAAGGCTTCCCCCTCAGGGGGGAAGGTGGCAAACGGCGCTGCCGTTTGGCGGATGAGGGGAAGCAGGATGAGCGCGCCCGCCTGACAGACGTGGGGAAGCAGGGTGCGCTCCCCGTTATTCTGAGCGGAGCGAAACGGAGCCGAAGAGGGCTCCCCCCCCTTGTGTCATTTCGACCGAGCGCAGCGAGTGGAGAAATCTTTGCTCAAAAACCGCGAGAGCCGTATACAGTATGTTGGGCTGCATGGACTGTATCCGACCCGCGCGCGGCAGGGCAAAGACCCGTTCGGCTCGCCGCCGTTCCTTCTCGGCGGCTCGCTCAGGGTGACAGGGATAGAATTTCCATAGAGATCCCTCGACAGGCTCGGGATGACGGAAAATCGGTTTGGGATGACAGTAGGGCGGCTTGGGATGACGGTAGGGGCAGTAGGGGCAGCTCGCTCGGGCGTGTATTGCCGAAAGCATGGTTTACCCTCATCCGTCTGTCGGCTTCGCCGTCATCCACCTTCCCCACAAGGGGGAAGGTAAATGAAGACAGTATTAACCTTCCCCCCTCCGCGGGGAAGGTGCCCCAAAGGGGCGGATGAGGGGAAGCAGGATGAGTAGGGCAGTCCGCTCGGGTAAACATTGCAGGGAGCGGGGTTTACCCTCATCCGTCTGTCGGCTTCGCCGCCATCCACCTTCCCCACAAGGGGGAAGGTAAAAAAGGACGGAATGCGCTTGCCCGCCTGACGGACGTGCGGAAGAGGGGAAAGACGGCAGGAAAAAACCGTGCAACGGGCGGCAAAATCGGTTGCCAAAACCGTTCCTATATGCTAAAATAGGAAAGCTGTAAAAATTCACACCCCATGCGTTCCGCATTCCGTTCCCGCAGAAATCTTTTTCAGCTGCGGGCAGTGCGGGCAAAAGGCGCGGGGGGAGGAGCAAACGGAGGAATTCATTATGGCAGTTATCACAATGAAGCAGCTCCTCGAGGCGGGCGTTCATTTCGGTCACCAGACGCGCAAATGGAACCCCAAGATGAAGAAGTACATCTTCGCCGCGAGGAACGACATCCACATCATCGACCTGCAGCTCACGGTCGGGCTCGTGGAGGACGCGTACCGTTTCGTGGTCGAAACGGTCAAAGCAGGCAAAAGCATCCTGTTCGTCGGCACCAAAAAGCAGGCGCAGGAAGCCATCCGCGAAGAGGCGGAGCGCTGCGGGCAGTTCTACATCAACTCCCGCTGGCTGGGCGGCACGCTCACCAACTTCAAGACCATCCGCTCCCGCATCGACAGGCTCACCCGTCTGGAAAAGATGGAAGAGAGCGGCGAGTTCGACCTGCTCCCCAAAAAGGAAGTGCTCGGGCTCAAAAAAGAGATGGCGAAGCTCAACGCCAACCTCGGCGGCATCAAAGAGATGCGCACCCTGCCGGGCGCACTGTTCGTCGTCGACCCGCACAACGAAGACATCGCCGTGCAGGAAGCGCGCAAGCTGCACATCCCCATCGTCGCCATTACGGATACGAACTGCGACCCCGATCTCATTGACTATGTGATCCCGGGCAACGACGACGCGATCCGCGCGGTCAAACTGCTCTCTTCGGTCATCGCAAACGCGGTCATCGAAGCGAACCAGGGCGAAGCGTTCAACGCGGAAGCCCCCGCGGAAGAGGCAGCCGAAGAAGCTCCCGCCGCCGAAGAAGCGGAAGCGCCCGCCGATGAGGCGCCTGCCGCAGAAGAAGCTGCCGAGTAAGGCAAAAAGAATACGATAAGAGAGGTAGCGAACATGGCTATTACTGCAAGTGACGTAAACGCGCTGCGCCAGAAGACGGGCGTAGGCATGATGGATTGCAAAAAGGCGCTCACCGAAGCGAACGGCGACATGGACAAAGCGATCGAGATCCTGCGCGAAAAGGGCATGGCGTCCGCCGCGAAGAAGGCGGGTCGCATCGCCGCCGAAGGCGTTGTGGACAGCTATATCCACATGGGCGGTAAGGTCGGCGTGCTGGTCGAAGTCAACTGCGAAACAGACTTCGTTGCGCGCGGCGATCAGTTCAAGGCGCTCGTGCACGACATGGCGCTGCAGATCGCGGCGTCCAAGCCCCTGTATGTGACCAAGGAAGAAGTCCCGCAGGAAGTGCTCGATAAGGAAAAGGAGATCCTGAAGATCCAGGCGATGAACGAGGGCAAGCCCGAAGCCATTGCCGAAAAGATGGTGCAGGGCAGGATAAAAAAGTATTACGAAGAGTTCTGCCTGCTCGAACAGCCGTTCGTAAAGGATTCGTCCAAAACGGTCGGGCAGCTCATCACCGAGGCGATCGCCGCCATCGGCGAAAAGATCACCGTCCGCCGCTTCACCCGTTACGAGATGGGCGAGGGCATCGAAAAGAAAAAGGAAGACCTGCAGGCGGAAGTCGACAAACAGGTCGCCAAGATGAAAGAGTAACAAAAAGCAGGCGCACGGATTCTGAAAAGGTTTTTGTGCGCCTTTTTTTAAAATGCGCCCGCGCACGGGCAAAAGGGGATGGCAATGCAGCCGAAATACAAGAGGATCATTTTGAAGCTGTCCGGCGAGGCGCTCGCGGGCGAAAAGGGGTTCGGGCTGGATGAAAAGATCATCGCACGCGTCGTCGACCAGCTCATCCGCGTGCACGAAATGGGCGTAGAGATCGGCATCGTGCTGGGCGGCGGCAACTTCTGGCGGGGCAGGCAGGGCACGAACATGGACCGCACCACCGCCGACCATATGGGTATGCTGGCGACGGTCATCAACTCCCTCGCCATGCAGGACGCGATCGAACAGCGCGGCGTGCCCGTGCGGGTGCAGACGGCGCTGAACATGGTCTCCGTCGCCGAGCCGTTCATTTTGCGCAAGGCGCTGCGGCATTTTGAGCTGGGGCGGGTGGTCATCTTCGCCTGCGGTACGGGCAACCCGTACTGCTCCACCGATACGGGCGCGGCGCTGCGCACGGCGGAGACGAACGCGGACGTGCTTTTGCTCGCCAAGAACATCGACGGCGTGTACGACGACGACCCGAAGAAGAACCCGAACGCCAAAAAGATCGATACGATCACGCACATGGAGGTCATCAACCGCGGGTTGAAGGCGATGGATACCACCGCCATCACCATGTGCATGGACAACGATATCCCCGTGCTCGTGTTCGGGCTTTCGGAAAAGGACGCCATCGTCCGCGCCATCTGCGGAGAGACGATCGGCACGCTCATCACCGCATAAGGGCGGGCAGAATAAAATAAGAGAGGTAATTCGATATGGAAGGAGCCGAACGGGCGGAAGAGCTGTTGCTCGTGCTCGAAGACAAGCTGGAAAAGACGGCGAGCGTCCTGCGCGAGTCGTTTGCGAACATCCGCGCGGGCAGGGCGAACCCGCACGTGCTGGATAAGGTGCTGGTGGACTATTACGGCGCGCCCACGCCCGTCAACCAGGTCGGCAACATCACCGTCACCGACGCGAAGTGCCTGACCGTCAGCCCGTGGGAAGCGAGCATGCTCAAAAACATTGAAAAGGCGATCCTCGCCGCCAACATCGGGCTGAACCCCGTCAACGACGGCAAGGTCATCCGCCTCGTCTTCCCCGACCTCACCGAAGAGCGCCGCCGCGACCTCGTGAAGCAGGTCAAGCAGCTTTCGGAAGAGGCGAAGGTCGCCGCGCGCAACGTCCGCCGCGAAACGATGGACGCGCTCAAAAAGATGAAGACGGGCAAAGAACTTTCCGAAGACGAATGCGCTTCCTACGAAAAGCAGGTGGAAAAGGCGCTCGCCAAGAGCATCGAATCCATCGATAAGCATGCTGCCGATAAAGAAAAGGAACTGATGTCGGTATAGCGCGCGATGAGAACGGTCAAACTGCCCGTACATCTCGCGTTCATCATGGACGGCAACGGCAGGTGGGCGACCCGCCGCCTCCGTCCGCGCGCATTCGGGCATAAAGCGGGCGTGCAGAACATGTTCCGCATCTGCGGGCACGCCTTTCATTTAGGGGTGCGCATCGTCACGGTGTTCGCGCTCTCTGCCGAAAACCTTTCCCGCCCGCAGGAAGAGCTGGACGAGCTGTTCGAGCTGTTCCGCACCTTCTTCGACAAAAAGAAGGAGAAGCTGCTCGAACTCGGCGCAAAGGTGCACGTCATCGGCGACCTTGCCGCGCTGCCCGCCGACGTGGCGGCGTGCATGCGCGCGCTGGAAGAGGAGACGTCGCACATCACCGAGCGCCTTCTGAACATCTGCGTCAACTACGGCGCGCGGCAGGACGTTTTGCAGGCGGTGAACAGGGCGGTCGCGCTGGGCAGGTTCATGGACGATACAAGTTTCCACGGGCTGCTGCTCACGGCGGGCGTGCCCGATCCCGACCTCATCATCCGCACGGGCAACGAGATGCGGCTGAGCAACTTCCTGCTCTACCAGGCTGCCTATGCGGAGCTGTATTTCTCTTCCAGGATGTGGCCGGAATTTTCCCGCCGCGACCTGGAAAAGGCGCTGGTCGATTATTCTTCGCGCAGCCGCCGTTTCGGCGGGCTGCGCGCCAAGGAGCAGGAATGATCAAACGTCTGATCACGGGCAGCTGCTATGTAGCGGTGCTCGTCGGCTTTTTCTTTTTACGCAGCTACGTCGATCACAGGCTGTTCGGCATCCTCATCTACGCCTTTTCGCTCTTCGGCACGTATGAGATGCTGCACGCGTTTTCGCACGTGGCGGAGCGCGAAGGCACCGAGTTTTACGCGGGCGGAGAGCGGAAGGGGATGTTCGCCCTTTCGCAGCGCGTCGCCGTGTGGGCGTATGCGGGGCTGTTCACGCCGCTGTTCTACTTCTGCGAATGGCTGGAAGACGGCGCGGGCTACCGCGGGCTGCTCATCCTCTCGTTCGTGTTCGTCGTCGTGCTCTTCTGCCTGCTGGTATTGGATCACAAAAACACGACGCTCGCGGGCACGGGCTCTTCGCTGCTGTGCGGCATCTACCCGACGGCGATCCTCGCCACCATGATGCTCGCCAACGAGCTGCATGCGGCGTCGACGCTGGCGCTGCTGCTGATCTTCGTCATCTCTCCCGTGGCGGATACCTTCGCCTACCTTACGGGCAGCCTGATCGGCGGAAAAAAGCTCTGCCCGAACATCAGTCCGTGCTGCTGTATTGGCTGTACACCCTCGCCACGGGCTACGGATACGCGGGGCTCGGCGCGGGCTGGGCGGGCACGCCGTGGCTCATCTTTGCGGCGCTCGGGCTGGTCACTTCGCTGCTGACGGAGTTCGGCGACCTGGTCGAAAGCGTGTTGAAGCGCCGCCTCGGCGTAAAGGATATGGGCAGGCTGCTGCCGGGGCACGGCGGCGTATTGGACCGCATAGACGGCACGCTGTTCGCCAGCATGATCGTGTACATCGTGTTCGCCCTCGTCATCTCGCCCGTTCCGACGTTTATCGCTTAAAAGAAGATACCCCGCGCGGGTATCTTTTGTATTTGTACGTGAACGCGCTGCGCGCATAAGCGGGCGGGCACGCGCATACAGTAGAGGAGAAAAGGCATGAAAAACATCGCGCTCATCGGCTGCACGGGTTCCATCGGCAGGCAGGCGGCGGAAGTCGTTTTGCGCTATCCCGACCGTTTCCGCGTCGTCGCCGCGGCGGCGAATACGGACGCGCAGGGGCTGGAAGAGCTGGCGGCGCGGCTTTCGCCGCGGTTTGCCGTGCTGCGGCAGGAAGGGCTCTCCGCGCAGGTGCCTGCGGGCTGCCGCTTCGCCTGCGGCGAAGCGGCGTTTGAAGAGGTGTGCGCCTGCCCCGAAGCGGACGTGGTGCTCGTCGCCGTTACGGGCTTCGCGGGGCTGAAAGCCACGCTGCTTGCTTTGGAGGCGGGCAAGGACGTAGCCCTTGCCAACAAAGAGAGCCTCGTTGCGGGCGGCAAGCTCGTCTGCGCCCTTGCCGAAAAAAAGGGGGCGCGCATCCTGCCCGTAGACAGCGAGCACTCCGCGATCTGGCAGTGCCTCGGCTTTGACAGGCG
>CASDPE010000048.1 GCA_949282395.1 uncultured Bacillota bacterium
CTTTACCGATGTGCCCGAGCTCCCCTTCCACCGCGACCCCGACGTGATCGCACAGCCGCACGATGTTTTTCGTCGCGGCGATGTTCTCCTCCAACGGCAGCGTGGACGCGTCGATCATGATCCCCGTCATGCCATAGCGCAGCGAACGGATCACCTCGCACTCCCCCGCGCCGTGATCCAGATGAAAGCAGACGGGCACGCCCGCCCTGTTCGCAAAGCCGCAGATAAGTTCCGAAAGCCCTTCCGCCGCGCCGCTCGTGACCAACCGCGAATACAGCTGCAAAATAACGGGCGACTTTGCTTTTTCTGCCGCGAGCAGCACGCCCTTCACCGTTTCTAAATTGTACACGTTGAACGCGGGGATGCACGCGTTTTTCTTTTCCGCCACCGCAAGAATTTCTTTCAATCCTACCAGCATAGTCAACTCTCCATATCGTCAAATTCGATTTCGTCAAAGTAGTTCGCAAATTCGCGCAGGTACTCTTTGTAGTCGCCGGGCACCTCGCTCATGTGGTGGATGTACGGCCCCTCGATGAGTTTGCGCTCCAATTTGGGCAGGTCTTTGAACTGCGCCCACATGTACGTTCCGAACGTTTTCGGCCCCGCGCAGGTGCGGAAGGTGCCGCCGAACAGAAAATACTTCCCCTTTTCCGCCTGAAAGCGCGCAATGGTGTACTCGCCGTCCTGCAAGCGGAAGGAGGGCTTTGTGTTGTACAGGTACGGTTTTTCGCCCTCCGCCTTGTACCTGAGCGGGAACGGCCCGCAGTGCCAGAGAAGCTCCGCGTTGTCGTTTTCGGGATGGCGGCAGGTGAACTCCCCCTGGATCGGCTTTTCCCTGCCGCGCGCCGCCGACAAAAGCAGCACATTCGTGATCGTCATATGGATGTCCCATTCGCAGGTGACGTAGATATCCTTCTCCGCCAGAAGGCACATGGCAAGGCAGGGATTGGCGCCCCAGCCGATGGTGATGCCCGTCCAGCACTCGCTGCTGATGATGTTGCAGTTGTTCGTTTTTGCAAGCTCTTCATAGTAGTACACGACGGTGAGCATCTTTTTTAAATACTCGTCGTCAAGGTTCCCGCAGTCAAAGGTCTGTTTGAGCTTTACAAGGTCTTTTGCAAGCTCTTCCTGCTTTTCCGCATACAGCTGCGTAAGATCCTGCACCGCCTCGGCAAGGTTGAACGCCGTGATATCGATGCCGAACTTTTCGCACAGTTCCAGCTCGTTGTACATGATGGATCTGAACGGCTTGACGCGCGTGCCGACCGAAAGGATGCGCAGATCGCGGAAGTTGTTCACCATGCACGCCACGCCGAAAAAGCGGCGCAGCCCTTCGTCAAAAACTTTCTCTTCCACATCGCAGTTATCGATGTAGGAAAATTTCACGTTGTTGCGTTTGAGCTGCTTGCTCATGGCAAACAGCCCGCACTGCGTATCCGTATAGCGGATGCCGCCGGCAAAATTCCTGTCGCGCGCGCCCCACAAAAGCGTGGGCACGCGCAGCTGCTTTGCGACCAGCCCCGCGCAGTTTTCGTTGCCGAAGTTGCAGTTGATGATAAACAGCGCATTGACCCCCTGCTCTTTGAAATAGGCGGCGACCCTGTCGCAATCGGAATCGAGGAAGAGCACGCCCTCCTCGTTCAGCCAGTCGATGTCGACGAACTCCGTCTGCGCGTCGCCGTAATGCTCTTTGATGTACGGAACGATCTTCCGCTTGTTTTCCACCGCGTAATCGCTCTGAAAAATGCCGATACGCTTGGGCGGTTCCTTGAGCCAGCGGCGGATGGGCAGCAGCCCGATTTTCAGGTCATAGTTCAACATCGTCGATATCCTCCAAAACGCCGTAATCGGCGAAATCAAAAATTCTCGCGTCTTTATCCTTATTGACGGCAACGATCGTGCCCGCGCGCTCCACCGCGCACAGATGCTGCACCGCGCCCGAAATGCCGAACGCGACATACACCTTGGGCGCCGCCGTCTGCCCCGTGAGCCCCACCTGGCAGGCATACGGCAAGAGCCCGTCGTCTACGGCCGCCCGCGAACAGCAAAGGCGCGCGCCGTATTTTTTTGCCGCAGCCGCAATTTTGCCGAGCGCGCCCTCCGCGCCCCGCCCGACGGAAAACATGAGGCTGTCTGCCCCGCCCGCCGTGCGCACCGTCGCCATCGTGACGGGCGCGCGGCATACGATCTTCGCCGTGATGTTCCCGCCCGCCGCGGGGCGGATCATGACGAGGTTTTCGCCGTCGGCTTCCAGCCCCGTGCAGTCGGCGCACAGCCCCGCGTTCAGGTATGCCGCCGCCTGCGGCGCAAGGATGCGCATCAGCGGCTCGTCCGACCAGAGCACGGTCTTTGCGCCGCGCTCCTCTATTTCCCGCGCGATCTCCTTCGCGCTCTTTCCCGCAAAAGAGATCTCTTCGGCGCGTTCCGCGATGCGTTCCGCTTCCGCGCGCACGTTTCCGATAAAGTGCACCGTTTGCAGCTTCCGCCCGCTCTGCGCGGCGGGCGGTTTTTGCTCCTTCCGCAGCGCCTGCGCAAGGACGGCGGGCAGCTGTGCGGAAGAGAGAAACGTGCACTTCCTCCGCCCCGCCGTATTTTCAAAGCTCTGCACCACGCGCGTGGGCGAGCCCGCCTGCCCGCATTCTTCGGCGGGAAGCCGCAACACGTCGTTCCCGACGATCTCGACGGGGCCGCACTTCGAGCGGATGGACGGGAACCGCAGCGCCGCGATGCGCTCAAAGGTCACCACCTGCCCGCCCGTAAGGAGCGTGCCCGCCCCGCCGCGAAGGCTCGCCGCGGTTCCGCTCAGCTCCATCACGGAGGGCACCAGCCCGTACCCCAACAGCACGGAGAGGCAGGGCGGCACCTGCGCCGTATCCCCGTCTACGCTCTGCCTGCCGCAGAACACGAAGTCCGGCTGTTCCCGACGGAGGAACGCGGCGAGCGTCTTCGCCGTTGCCAGCGTATCCGCGCCCGCAAAAGCGGGGTCGCTCAGAAGCACCGCGCGCACGCCGAGGCGGGTGAGCTGCGCAAGTTTTTCCGCCGCGGAGGGCGGCGCCATCGTCACGGCGGTGACGTTTTCACAGCCCGTGCGCAGCGCGCATTCCAGCGCGGCGGCGTCGAACGGGTTCAGATCGCCGCCGCAGTATTTGACGCAGACGGCGATCTTTTTACCCTTCATGCGCCAGCTCCCCGAAAAAGGCGGCGATCTTTTTATAGCGCGGGAACAGCGCTTCGTAAACGGCGGCGTTTGCCGCACGGGGCAGAACTTCGCCCGTGCGCTTGCAGCAGGCCGCCGCAGCCGCCTGCAACGAAGGGAAAAACCCAGCCGCCGTGCCCGCGCACATCGCCGAGCCGAAGGACGAATCGCTGTTTTCCGCCGTGACAAGTTTCATGTTCAGCGCGTCCGCCGCGATCTGCCGCCACAGCGCGCTCTTTGCGCCGCCGCCGATGATCACCGCCGTATCCGAAACAGGATACCCCTTCCCTTTCAGGTATTGCAGGCAGTCTTTGAGCGAAAAAGCCACCCCTTCCATGACCGCGCGGGCAAAGTGCGCCTTCGTATGAGCGGCGGATACGCCCGTGAACCCGCCGCGCAGGGCGGGATCGCCGTACGGGGTGAGTTCGCCGTTCAGGTACGGGTGGAACAGCAGCCCGCCGCTGCCTGCGGGCACCTTTTCCGCCGCCCTGTCAAATTCTTCGTATTCCCCGCCGAACGCGTCGCGGAACCAGCGCAGCGACGCCGCGCACGATTTGGTCGCCGTGCCTGGGTAGTACAGCCCGTCCGCCACATGCGAATAGCTGACGAGCTGCCCGTCCGCAACAAGTTTGTCCGTCACGAGGCAAATGCGCCCCGCCGTGGCGAGCTTGACCGTCATATCCCCTTTTTTCACGGCGCCCGCGGCGAACACTTCCATCGCCGTGTCCGTCGCGCCGCAGATGACGGGCGTGCCTGCGGCAAGCCCGCAATCCGCAGCCGCCTGCGGCAGAACGCCGCCCGCGGCCTCTAAGGGCTGCACGATGCGGGGAAGTTCCCGTTCCGTGATCCCCAGCAGCGAAAGGTAGGGCGCAGACCAGCCTCCCTCATCGTAGTCGCAGAGCATGCTCCCCTGCGCTTCAATGCGGTCGGTCAGAAAATCGCCCGTAAAGCAGTGCCGCACGTAATCTTTGGCAAAGAGGATGCGCTTCGTCTTTGCCCAGATCCCAGGCTCGTTCTCCTTGACCCACAGAAGCTGCGGCAGCGTCCAGATGGTATCGGGGCGGTGCTTGAAGCGGCGGAAGATATCCTCGCCGCACTCCCTTTGCAGCCGCTCCGCCTGCGCGCGGCAGCGCGTATCCGTCCAATAGACCGCGGGGCGCAGAACGCGGAACGCCTCGTCCATGAGCACGGCGGTGTGCGTCGCCGCGTCAAAACAGAGGCAGGCGACCTCCTCCCCGCGCACGTTTGCGCGCGAAAGCACGCTGCGGATATTTTGGCAGGCGGCGCTATACCAATCGCGCGGATCCTGCTCCGCCATGCCGCCGCTGCCGTACTGCGTGGGGTATTCCGCCGCAGCCGCCGCCGCGACGCGCCCCCTTTCATCCAGCAGCGTCGCCTTGCTCGCGCCGCCGCCGAAATCTACGCCCAATACGTACATTTATTTCCCCTTCGGCGTGTAATTTTCGTTGATCCACTTGTGCTCTTCCTGCGTTGTGCTGAACAGCCCGCGGTTGTTCCCCGCCATGATCCACAGGCAGTAACACTTGTACCCCGGTGCGACCGCGCAGGGGTGGTAGCCCTTCGGCACCTCTACAAAATCGCCCGTCTGTATTTTGTACGCTTCGTTGAGCGTGCCGTCCTTGGAATACACGAACTGCACGCCGAACCCCTGCGGCTTATCGAATTCAAAATAATAGACCTCGTCCAGCGCGCCTTCGGCGGGCATGTCGTCTACATCGTGTTTGTGCGGCGGATAACTTGCCCAATTGCCGTCCTCCATCCAGAACTCGCCGATGTACAGCCGCTGCGCGCGGCGCCCTTCGTCCAGGTTGAACGCGGCAAACCGCTCGAACGGCCCTTTGCCGAGCGTCTTTGTGCGCACCTCTTCCGCCGCGATGAAATACGGCGCGACCGCCTGTTCCGCAGGCGCCTTCGCTATGCAGACGCGCACGCCGCCGCCGATTGCCGTGACGGTGAACGGGGTATCCTTCCCGATGTATGCGACTTCGGCAACGCCGTCGAAGGGCGTTTTGCGCTTGCCCACCTTTTCAAAGCAAAAGCCTTCGCCCTCCACCTTGCAGCTGCCCGCAAGCACTATGAGCGCAAATTCCTTGCCCCCTTCCGAAACGGAAAAACTTTTCCCTTCGGCAAGGCAGAGCATATCGATCTCTTCAAACGCGAGCACGCTGTTGCGCGCCGTGATGACGCGTTCGCAGCCGTGCTGCGCGGTATAACTCTTTTTCAGACTCATCGCTTTTCACCTCATTTCAGATTTTCAAGCAGCATCTCTTCGCTGGAGAGGACGCGCACGACGCGCACGGCGCCATCGCCCAGCGCGCGCAGCTGCTCGTATTCGGCGGGGCTTTCCGTCACCACCGTTTCCGCGCCGATGTTTTTGGCGCTTTCCAGCCTGCGGCGCGCCACTTCGCGCATCACTTCGGGCATGTACTCGTTCATGAGGAGGTTGCCCGCCAAAAAAGTATCCTTCCCGCAGCAGAGCATCTCCCTGTTTTCGCCGCAGAGAGCGACAAGTTTGCGCATGCTCTCCGCATTTTCCAGCTCGCGCGCGGTATGAAAACTGTCCTGCACGGTGTAGGCGCGCTTTGAACGGCGCACTTGCAGCTTCTTTTCCGCGATCAGGCGGAGCAGAAAGTCTGCAAACCCGACGGTCTCCGCCGCGACCGCGATCCCCCATTCCCTGTACTGCCGTTTGATAAAGGAGAGATCGGCAGGATCGTACACGACCACCGTTTTGTACTTGTTCAGCACCGCCGCGCATGCCTTTGCGGCTTCCTGCGTTTCCGCCGTGTTGCCCGTCAAAAACCACATCGCATACCCGCTTTCGGGCTCGGTGCGCAGGCAGCCGTATTTCACCCCCGCTTTCTCCAACACCGCCGCCGCGTTTTTGCAGGAAGCAGGGCTTTTATGCCGCGCGTCCTGCCCCAGAAACAGCAATACGTCTTCGCCGTTTTCGCGCACGGGAAGCCCCTGCACAGGCGCGCCGTAGACGCTGCCCGTCCGCTCCTTTGTTTCCAGCATCTTTTCTATGTACGCGGGGATGACGCCCGAAAGCACGGCGTCCGTCTTTGCCTCCTGCACGAACATCACGGGATCCCAGCCCGTTACGCACTCCTTGACACACGCGCCGCAGAGGGAGCATTCGTAAACGTTGTCAATGACGTCCTCCGTCTTTTCCGCGCCGCGCACCACGAGCGAAAGCCCGAGCGCCCGCGCCCGCGCGGTGTTGCGCTCCTGCCCCGTGGCGTTGCCGATCGGGCAGATGTGCCTGCACATCCAGCAGAACCTGCACGCGTCGATGTGCGTGCGCGCCTTTTCCGATAAATTCATCGCGTTCCCCTCCTTACAGCCCCAATTTGTACGGGTTCATGATCCCGTTGGGATCGAGCGCCTTTTTCAGCCCCTCGAACACCTGCATCGCCGTGCCGTACTGCTCTTTCATCAGCCGCCCGAGCTTGATGCCCACGCCGTGGTGGTCGTTGACCACGCCGCCGTTCTCGATCGCGGTGCGCACGCCGAGCGTCCAGACCGCGTTGTGCAGGCGCATCGCCTCCACGGGGTCTTGCGGCACGTCCTTCCCCTCAAAGATGAAGCGGTCGTAGATCATGCAGCCCCATTCGTACCAATGCGAAAAGTGCGCGATGAACTTCGCCTGCGGGAAGTTGCTTTCCACCGCCTTTTTCATCGCATGGTAGATCTTTTCGATCTTATCGTAGGGCGCGATGGTATCCATCGTGCCGAACAACTGCGGCAAGTCCATCATGTGCCCGGGGTAGAAGAAGGTGATCTTTTCCTTCCACCACTTTTCGCCGTATTCGCTGCCCAGATCCTCCGCGCCGTACTTTTTGAACGTATCGAGCAGGATGCGCTCCTCCACGTCTACCAGCTCTTTCACGCCCTCGTAGGCGACGTTCATGAACGCGCCGGGCTTTTCCACGCCGACGATCTTTTTGATCAGGCTCGCCGTTTCCGCGTCGTCGTACAAGCGCATGACGGAGGGCTTGAACTTCTGCAAAATTTCGCGCCCCGCCGCGAACGCGCCGTGCATATCCTTGAACAGGAAGCCGCGGAACCTGCGCGCTTCGGGCTGTTCGTAGATGCGCATCTGCGCCTTGGTGATGATGCCGTAGGTGCCTTCGCTGCCGATGAAGATCTGATTCAGGTCGGGCCCCGCCGCGTGCTTGGGCGCGGGCGAGGTATGAATGATGTCTCCGTTCGGCAGCACAACTTCCATTTGCAGCACCATGTCGTCGATCTTGCCGTACTTTGTGGAAACGACGCCGATGCCGCGGTGCGCCAGAAACCCGCCCACCGTGGAACAGGTAAGCGACGAGGGATAGTGCATCGTGGCGTACCCGCGCTCGTTCGCCGCCCATTCAAGGTGCTTGTAGACGGTGCCCGCGCCGCATTCGATGTACATGCCCTCTTCGTTGATCTCGTAAATTTTGTCCATGCGCTTGGTATCGAGCAGGATGCCGCCGCACACGGGGATCGCCCCGCCCTGCGTGCCGCCGCCCCCGCCCCACGCCGTGACGGGGATCTTATAATAGTTGGCGATCTTTACGACCTTGCTCGTCTCCTGCGCGTCCTTCGGGGACACGACAAAATCCGCCTCCGGCATGCGCCTGCCCCTGTCTGCCCACATGCGCGACAGCCAAAAGTAGTCGACGCTGTGCGTCAGCTTGTCGATCTCGCGCACGGAACAGTTTTCGCGCCCCACCGCGTCTTCCAGCTCCGTGAGCACCTGCGTAAACAAAAAGTCGTTCATTGCCGCTCCTTATACGAAAAAAATTTTTATTTTTCTCTTTTTCTTGGAAATTATTATAGCATATATAAAAATAAATTTCAATAATTTTGAAATAAATTTTTAGTTTGACAAAAATTTTTCTATATGATATACTGAAAATGAAATTTATTTTTGGTTTGGTGCACCCCATGAACAAACCCGTACTCGATATCCGCGTCGCCTATGAAAAACTGAGCAAGGCGGAAAAGCGGATCGCAGACCACATCCTGAACGACCCTGCGGGGCTTTTGCCCCTTTCGATCAGCGAACTTGCCGCGCGCTGCCATTCCAGCGAGGCGACGATCGTCCGCTTTTCGCGCAAGCTCGGTTACAGCGGCTACCAGCAGCTGAAGATCTCGCTTGCAAGGGAAGGGAACAAACACGAACCCAGCGGCGGCGTCACGGCGGACGACCCTGCCATCGCCGTCTATAAAAAGCTGTGCAGCTCCATCTACTGCTCTTTGGAAAAGACGGCGGGCGTATTGCAGGCGGAGACGCTTGCCGCCGTGTGCGCCCTGCTGCAAAGCGCCGAAACCGTTTACCTGTTCGGGCTGGGCAACTCCGCCGCCATCGCGGCGGACGCGGCGCACAAATTCCTGCGGCTGGGGCTGCGCACGTATGCGTACAGCGATTCGCACTTACAGGCGATCGCCGCCTCGCATACGGACGAACGCTGCGCCGTGATCGGTATTTCGCACTCGGGCAGCTCAAAAGACATCGTTGACGCGCTCAGGATCGCAAAAAACAACGGCGCAAAGACGGTCGCCATCACCAACATCGGCAAATCCCCCTTGGATAAGGTGAGCGACTACATCCTGCACACCGCCGCCGACGAAACGGCGTACACCATCCTCGGGCTGAATTCGCGCATCGCGCAGCTTACCATCCTCGATACGATCTATTCTTACCTCGCGTGCCATCTGCCGCAGGCAGCCGCCGCGATCGAAAAGACGGAAACTTCTCTGCTCAGTAAAAAATACTGACCCGCCGCGCTGCCTTGTACAACAGAGCGAGCCCGCAGCATTGCTGCGGGCTCGCCGCATGTTTGCCCTGCGGAAGGGCGCTCCTTTTTACAGGAACGGGTTGACGTATTTGTCGCTTGGCTCCCACGTTGCCACAAGGTGCGTGTCGCCGACGGTGTTGTACGCCGCGCCTGCGGTGAACGGCTCTTCTGTATCTTCCAGCACCCAGCCCGTAAAGGTGTAGCCGGGGCAAGTGGGCGTGAGCAGTTCATAGGCGGCGCCGTAGGTGACTTCGCTCGTTTCAGAGGAGATCTGCGCCCCGCTCTGCCCGCCGAGGTCGTAGTGAATGGTGTACTTGTTGGGCGTTTCCACGGCGTTTACGGTCAGATCTTCCGTGATGTTGCTGAAATCCTGAATGTCCCACGTGACCGTATACCCGGGCTTTGCCTGCGGTTCGGGGATATCGGTGAGGTCTTCGCCCTCGTTCACGTAGCGGACGATCGCCTCCTGCCCCTGTTGCAAAAACGTGACCTTGTACTGTGTTGCCTCTTCCGTCTCCTCGTTGCAGGCGACAAACGCTGCCATGCAGAGAAGTACGGTCAGAGCCGCAAAAAGGATCTTTTTCATAACAACCCCCTGTTGTTTAATTTTTTATGCCGCAGCCGCGCCGCAGGCGCGGCTGCCTGCCTGCGGGGAAAGCTCCCCTCCCCTGCCGCAACGGTTCACGCCGCGCTGCGCGGGTCGACCGTGCTGATGTCATCGATGTAGGCGTAGTACGTGTAGTTCTTGCCTCCGTTCCCTTCAAAGCCGTTGCCTTCACCTTGGTATGCGCGCAGCTTAATGCCGCCGTAAGTATCCAATGTGTAACCTGCAGTATATGTCGCTTTGACAAGGATCCACGTATCCCATTTCAATTCGCCTGCGAGCACCTCTGTCTTCACGGTTCCGACATCCGGTCTGCCCACAAGATCCAATGACTTTACAAGAATGGTCGGCAGTTTCTCACTGTTGTACGTCCCTGATTTGTCTTTAAAGCTTGTCGAATCAAAATAGAGCCAATAATAGAGATCCTTGACGCCATTCAGATCGATCTGCGGGTACAGGCGGACTGCGTTATACTGTCCGTTCACTTGCAACAGAGCCGAATAGCTGCCGCCGTGCGCCTGCGCCGAAGATACAGAGGCTGTGGCGGTGACATTATCGATCGCCTTGACGTCCTGATTTTCAAACCCGTGGACGGCGGTCGCATCGCCCGGGGTGACGGAGACCTCGATCTGCTGCGTCTTTCCGCCGAAGGCGACGTTGCAGGTGACCGAGCCCGTGAGCGGCATGGCATGCCTCGTCTGATAAATAGAATTCCCGCCCGCCGGCGATTTTTGCAGCAAACCTTCATCGGAAGAGTCTACGGTGATCGTAGCGGCGGCGTAAGTCGTTACGCCGTTGCTGTACGCTGCCGTGACTTCGACGTAGTTATGCAGCGCGTCTACAAACGTACGCGGCGCAACGCTGCCCGTCACCTTGGCGGAAATGCTTTCCAACTGCGGCTCGGTCGTGGTGATGTCGTCCAGATAGACGTTGTACGCAAAGCCCGAGCCCTTTTCTTCATTGCCAAACCCCCACGTATTGCTCCTATTGTAAACATTGACGGTTATCCTGGATGTTTCGGTGTTCTCATCACTCTTGACCGCCTTGACGAGGATCCAGCTGTCCCATTTCAGCGCCGTCTGCGCGGTCACCGTCCAATTCCGGAATCCCGTATGCGTGATCACCGTGTCGGTAATGACGGGCAGATTGTCTTCCCCGTAGACCCCTGCGGCATCCTTCAAGGACGTGGAATCGAAGTACAGCCAATAGTAGAGCGTATCGACCGCGGAGATGTCCTGCCGCAGATAGATGTAGCCGTCGCCGTAGATGCTTGTATTGGCAGCCAGAACAGCCGCGCCGCCCTCCGAGCCGAGTTTGACGTTTTCCGAATACATGACGGTACCGTTAATGTTATCGGCAACGAGCACGTCGTCTGCATCGTTGAAGTCCTGAACGGTTGCCGAGACTTCGTCTGCGGTGATCGTGACGGTGCAAGTAGTAGTAAAAGCGCTTGGCGCTATTCCTTCTGCCGTGACAACAAAATCGACATTGCCGCTGAACGGCAGGAACTGTTTGCCATCCAGCGCGCCGTCTTCTCTGCCCGTGATGAGCAGCTCCTCGTCCTCTTCGGCGACGGCAATGGTGAAGTCTGCAACGGGCGCTTCGGAGCCGTCTTCATACGTTGCCGTGACGGTGAACAGCTCGGCGACCGCATCCACGCTCATATACGACGAGAAGACCGCATCCTGTTTGACCTCTGCGGCGATCGCCGTGACTTCCGCCTTGCGGTAATACGCCTGCACGACGCGTTTACCGTTCGCGTACACGGTCTGCGGAACGTGTTCGGCGTTCTTTTCTTCATCGGGGACGAAGAAGGGCTTTTCATCGAACGAATCGGGAATGCTGTCAAGGTTCGTTTTTCCGCCGAGCTCGGCGCTGACCGTTTTTGCGGGCACGGCGGGGTCGGCGGCGTATGCGCCGTTTTCGCCTTCAAACAGGTATTCCACGGTGAACGTGGTCTGCCTGTCGGCAGAAGGCACCTTGTCGATATAGGTGGCGGCAAAGGCGTTTTCTGCACTGTCAAGCTGTTTTTCAACGGCGACCTGCGCCGCGTACGTCATGGAAACGGAGTTGTTGTTGTCTTTGGCGAACAGATACTGCGCGCCGCTCCCGTCCTCATATACGGCATAGGCGACGCCCACAAGCTCGTCCGTCAGCTCGTCGTCGGAAAAGTCCGTCAGCTCGCCCGCGATCACGCGGTCTGTGGCGGGGTGCGTGTAGTCTTCGCCCGTGGGCAGCGTTTCATACTCGAAGTGGTGCACCGCCCCTTTGCCTGCGGGTTCCGCGCCCCCTTCCTCTATCGGTTCGTATTTGGCATTGTCGCCGAACACAGTTTCGGCGGTGAGCGCGCCGTATTGTTCCACATCCTCCGCAGAGGCGATGAGCATGCCGTACGATACGCTTACGCCGCCGCCTTCCAGCGCCTCCATGGCGCTGTACGCCGCGTCCGGCACTACGGCGAGGAAGCGGATGCCGTTGGCGACGCCGTCACCGACCTGCCGCCGTATGGCGGCGCCCGCGTCCATCGTCACCGTCAGCCCGTGTTCGGAAAACACATCCTGCTCCTGCTGCGCGCTGACGCAGACGGATACGCCCAGCCCTACACTGAGGGCAAGCGCCGCCGTAAGGCAGCCCAGCCCTGCTTTTTTGGTAAAACCTTTCATTGCGTTACCCCCTTTTCTTTTTGGCTACTATGCGGCATTGTTGCCGCGGGTGACCCTGCCGCACTGCTGCGGAGGGCTGCGCACGGCAGTGCCGCGCGCGGGCTGCATCCTTTGTTGTTCATCTGCTCTTTCCTCCCTATCTGTTCTCCGCCCCGCGCACTGCGGGGCTTTCCGCGCGGGCGCCCCGAAGGGCGCCCTGCGGGCGTTACATGGTGAATATGTCGTCTACATAGATGTTGCAGATCAGCGCGCCGTTGGCAACGCTGCCCGTTCCGCCCCAAAGCGAAACGTTGTTTTCAAGGTACCAGAACAGTTCGCTCACAGCCCCGACGGTAGACGCTTCGCGCGTGGACTTCATCAGGATCCACCTGTCCCACCCGATCTGCGAAGGATCGACGACGACCGTCTTCCAGCCTTTCGGGTCAATGGATTCAACGCGCCGCTGCGTAAGGGCGGGCAGCGATTGGATCGGCGAGCCCTCCTTCACTTCAAACGACGAAGAATCGAAGTAGAGATAATAATAGATGACGTCCGCTTCCGTGGGCACGGTAAGATAGCACGTGCGCCCGAACGTACCGTTGTGGGCGTCGAAACTGATCCCCAGCGAGCTGCCGCTGTACCCGATCAGCACCTCTTTGCCCGTGAACATTTTAGAGCCGTACCCGCTCGTGGAATAACTGTCTGCACCGGAAGAGAAATCTTGCAGGATGGTAACGTCGGCGAACCCCACTTCGATCCAGCCGACCTCTTCGCCCTGCGCGATCACCCGCACGGTGCCGGACTTGGAAAGATCGCCCGTCAGCGAAACATCGCTTGCGGAAACGCCCTGCGGCAGCGTGATGGCGGAAACGTCGATCTTATCGACGGTGTCGCTGCGGAAGAACTGCGCGTCGCCCTGCTCGTAGGCAAGTTTGGGCGAGATAGGCTTTTCCTCTTCAAACGTGTAGGTCAGGTTGTCGATAAAAATGTTGTAGGTAAAGCCCGAAAAGTTGCCCCAGCCGTCGGTCGAACCCGGGGTCTTATCCAGCCCCCAGATCACTTCACGGTTGCTGACGTAAAACTGGATGTTGTTGCCCGTGATCGGCGCCGTGCCGCTGTTGCGGGTCATCACAACGGGGATCCACGTATCCCACTCCAGATCGGCAAGCTCCGTGCGCGTCCAGCCCGGTACCGTGGGCAGCAGGCTCGTGCTGACGATCTCAGGCAGGTTGCTCTGGCTGTACGAGGGGTTTGCGCTCTTGAACGAAGAGGAATCGAAGTACAGCCAATAATAGATGTCACGCACGCCGCTGAGGTCGCGCGGGTGGGCGCAGTTCAGGTAGTTATCGGTGCCGCTCGCCGTAAACTGCACGGAGTACCCTTCCGAACCCATGCGGATATCGGAATTGAAGGTGCAGGAAGAGGCTTCGTTGACGAACATATCGTCAAACGAGTTGATGCTGTTCTCCGAAAGGTCGCCGCACCAGATCTTGCTGCGCTCCTGCCAATAGTTGCCCGCCTCGTCCGTCGCGGTGGTGACGACGATGTAGTACCCCGCCTTTTCGGCAAGGAAGTGCCCGTTTTCGACGGGAATTTCGTCGACCGCCATATGATAGACTTCGTAGGTGCGCGTCACCTCGGAATAGTCGTCAACGACGCCGGTAAGGGCGGTGACGTCGACCTGATCGCCGATGACGCAGCTTGCAACCTGCGTGATGCTGCCGAACACGGGCGCCTTTGTATCGCGCACGTACAGGTTGTACGTAAGCGTGCCGCCCGCCGCCTGCACGGTGAGGATATAGTCGCCCACCTGCGTAAAGGTGATGCGGCCCTGCTTGTCTGCTTCAAGTTCCACGGCTTCGCCGTCTGCGTCCGTCACCCTGAATTCGCCCGCCGCGGGGAGCTTGAACGGCTCCCCTACTTCAATGCCGTAATCGGTGACGTTGCGGTCGTACACGGGCTGCTCGCTCTGCGGAGGGAGGGAAGGCTCTGCGGATTCGTTATCGCACGCCGCAAGCAAGGGCAGCGAAAGGCACGCCGCCAGAAGCAACATCAAAAAACGTTTCCCTTTCATGATCATGCCTCCTCGATGCGGATGTTGTCGATGTAGAACACCCTGTCTTCCATGTCGCGGGATTCCGACCACTCCAAACTCATGTTGAACGTTCCGCTGGTCGCAAACGAGAATTTGGAAAGCGAATTGCTGATCGTCACCCACTCTCCGGGTTTGACGGATTGGTTTTTTATTTGAAGCGCGGTGATGTTGTACGCCTTTTCGGACGCGTTGTACACATCGACCTTTACAACGTAGTCATCCGCCGTTTTGCCCGTTGCCGCAAGCATATCGTTGATGTTGAAGCCGTTCATGTACAGCGAACCGGGCAGCACCAGGCAGCAGGAACCGCTCCACTGCTGGCTGGCGCAGCGGCAGTATTGGTTGCTTTTGGAGAGCGCAACTTTCAGCGAGCCTTCGCCTTCGCTAACGTATTCCTCATCCGTGTTCCATTCGGTGACGGGCATCTGCTCGTACGAAGTGCTGTAACTCAGCGCCGCCATCATCTGCGTTTCCAGCTCGCTTTCAAACCCCGTGATGCGGTTTTCCACGCCCGAAACGGGGAGCGCAATAGTGAAGTTTTCGCTGCGGCGCTCAACGGCGACGTTGTCCATGTACAGCTTGAGCGGCGTCTGCCCGCTGTTGATGTTGTCAAAGAAGAACCAGATGCGCATCACCTCGTCAAGCCCGTTGTATTGCAGGTTGGTGAGGTCGAAGTCGAGCAAGCCCTTTTTGTCTTTGGGCAGCACGCGCCTGCCGAGGCGGACGAACACACCGTTGAGCGCGCTGTACCGCCCGTCCATGCCCGTCTGCAAATACACGGTGACGGAGGTGTCGCGGTCGCTCGCGTTGTAGAAATCGACGGTGAACGTATCATAGTCGGAAATGTCGCGCGCGGCGGCGTAGCGCTCGTCCGTCGTTTTCAGCCCGATATAGTTCGACCCCCAGAATTCGTGATCGGTACCGGCATAGTGCAGCTCGTTGTCCTCGTCGGAATGCCCCGAAATTTCAAGGTACAAGCTCCTTTCGCCGCTGGTAACATGTTCCTGCGAGCGCGCGATCTTGCCGAAGATGTAGCCCGAATCCACGCTTGCGCGGTCGTATTCGGTCTCAAAGTCGTACAGCGTGACGCGGTCGCCCGCCTTGACGGTGCCGTCCTCCGCCTGTACGCCGATGAACAGCCCCAAACAGATCCCCAGCAGGAGGAGCGCTGCGGCAAGCAGCGCCGTCCACCTTTTCCACTTAACTTTCATAGAATTTCACCTCCCCCATGTAGAACGTGTATTCTTTTGTGCCGTCCAGACGGATGGAGATCCCCTCTACCGCCGAAACGCCGTATGCGGCGAGGTCGACGTCGAAACGGTTCCAGCCGTGCGCAAGCGTGATCTCTTCCGGCGCGCTGTCATACAATGTGAGCATGTACACGAACTGCGCCGTAACATCCTCGCCGCCGTTGTACACGGCGATCTGCAGGCGGTCGCCTTCAAAGGAGCCGAGCTTATCCAGCAGCAGGTTGAACCAGCTCTGCTTGCCGCTCTCCGTCACCGCAAGTTCAAGCATCACGCGCGGCGCGCCTTCGAGCGTGGCGAGCGACTTCTGCGAGCCGGACGATACGTTGACCTTTTCAAGGTCGGCTTGCGTATTCATGCCCGCCAGAAGCGTGGTGGCGTTCTTGATGATCTTGGTGTACGTCTTTGTCTGCCCGTTGATGGTGTACGTGAGGTCAAGCGCGACGCGCCCGTCGCCCGAAATATCGAACGTGTAGGTGTAGCGCTTGCCGCTGCCCGCGTTTTCGGTCTTTACAAGGTGCTCGTTTTCCTCCACTTCCGCCGCCGAAGAGAGCAGGATGGAAACGGTGTATTCGTTGCCCTTCGTCTCTTCCTTTTCTACGATGAGGTGCTCGTCAGACTTCACGCTGAGAATGGCGTCCGCCACCTTTTGGCGCGCGTCGAGCACGTCCTGCGCGGTCAGCGAATCGGAAAAATGCCCGTCCGTGTACAGCGAGGCGAAGATATCGTTGCAGACGCTGCGGTAGGAAAGAGAGCCTGCCTTGTAATAGTCCGCCATCTCTTCATACAGGTTTTCGAGGATGTAGAAGTATTCGTACTCTTCCATGCCGTCGCGGATGCTTTCGAGGCGGATGGTGCCGACGGGCCCGTCGATCCCGTAATAGGTGCCGGGATATACAAGGTTGCCGTCGCCGTTGGAAACGGAGTTGCTCTCTGCGTCCTCCCACGGGTTATACGCGCCGGAGTCTTCAGACTGCGAATCGCCGCCCATCACCGCCAGATAGTACAGGTTGCCCGTGTAGCCGTAGTCGTACATCATCCAATTCAGCAGGCGAGACGTGAACAGCTCGTCGTCGATGTGGTAGGTCGGGTACGACCACTGCGGGTAGTTGCAGGTGTACGTCCACAGCTCTTTGAGCTTCTGCACTTCGCCGTACTGCGCGGTATCGTCTTCAAACAGGTCGTCATAGACGGAGTCCGTCTGCGGGGCGACATTGTTGATCATCGGGCACCAGATGTTGGCGTAATGCAGCGCCTCGTACGTCATGCTGCTGTAATTGCTGACGGCGACCTGCGGCAGCCACTCCACCGAATCGCGGAGCCCGGGCACGGAATCGAGGAAGTTTTCGCCGTAGACCGCGTCGATCTGCGCCGCCGCCTTTTT
>CASDPE010000049.1 GCA_949282395.1 uncultured Bacillota bacterium
ATCGTGCAGGCGGAAAAGGACAACCGCACGCTCGCTTCCTTTTTTGCGTACATCGTGCCCGTCCTGCTTGCGGGCGCGGGGGTGCTGATCGGCGCGCTGTGCAAGCTCGAAGAGCTGTACATCGTCCTCCTGTGCCTGGGCGGGCTGGCGCTCGGATTCGGCGCGGTGTTCGCCATCGATAAACTGCTCGCCCGATCTGGCGGGTTCGGCATGGAAGTGGTCGAAGTCTGCCCCGCGCAGCCCGAAGGTGCGGAAAACGGCACAGAGGCCGCCGCGGCAGGTGCGGAAATCGGTGCGAAAACGGACGCGGAAAGCGCGGAAGAGCAGGCAGAAGAAAAAACGGAGGTTCCCGCCGTATTGGAAGAGGGCGGCGGCGCACATACTATCAAAAACGTGGAGGAAAACGAACATGGTAAAGACCTTTGACGGCGCGGCGTTCCGCGCGGCAATGGAGGAAAAAAAGACGCTCGTCGTCGATTTCTGGGCGACCTGGTGCGGTCCCTGCCGCATGCTCGCGCCCGTGATGGAAAAACTTTCGGAAGAGTTCGAAGGACAGGCGGAATTCGTCAAGATCGACGTGGACGACAACCCCGACCTCGCGCGCGAATACTCGATCATGAGCATCCCGTGCGTGATGGTGTTCAAGGGCGGGCAGCTTGCGGGCAAGCAGGTCGGCTTCGTGCCGCAGGCGGCGATGAAGGAATTTATCGATTCCAAACTCTGAGCGGTATGCATCGGAAACCTGTCGTTCCTCTAAATTGCTTTTTCAAGGGGAGCTATGAGCCCGCATACGAAGCGGAGATCGCAAAATGCAAGGCGGTGTGCCACCGGTACAACCGGCTGCCTCCGCGTGCCGAAGGGAAGCGGCAAAAACTTCTGCGGCGGCTTTTGGGCAGGATGGGGCGGCAGGTCACCTTCGTTCCGCCATTTTGGTGCGATTACGGGTACAACATCGAAGTGGGAGACCGTTTTTACGCCAACCACGGGCTGGTCGTGCAGGACGGCGCCAAAGTGCGCTTCGGCAGCGATGTGTTCATCGCGCCGCACTGCGTGGTCACGACCGCCGAGCATGCCGTCGACCCGCAGCTGCGGAAGGAGGGGTATGAAGTCGCCAAACCCGTCACCGTCGGCAGCAACGTATGGATCGGCGCGGGCGCGGTCATCCTTGCGGGCGTGACCATCGGCGACAATACCGTCATCGGGGCGGGGAGCGTGGTCACCCGCTCCGTTCCCGCAAACGTTGTGGCGGCGGGCGTGCCCTGCCGCGTGCTGCGCGCCGTCACGGAAGAGGACAGGCTGCGCTACCCGATGGATACGGAAAACAGGGTTTGAATTTCCGCGGCGCGCAAAAAAATTTGCGCGCCGCGGCTCGTTTTCTTGTCAATTCCGCGCTTTTGCGGTATAATGATACAAAATAACCTTTTACGGAGATCTTACTTATGATCGATATGAAAACGGTTCAAAACGCCGACCCCGAAGTGTACGAGGCGATGCGCCTGGAACTTTCCCGCCAGCGGGACAACATCGAGCTTATCGCGAGCGAAAACTTCGTTTCCCCCGCGGTGATGGCGGCGGTCGGTTCGCACCTTACGAACAAATACGCCGAAGGCCTGCCCGGCAAGCGCTACTACGGCGGCTGCCAGTATGTTGACATCGTGGAAAACCTCGCCATCGAGCGCTGCAAACAGCTCTTCGGCTGCGAACACGCAAACGTGCAGCCGCACAGCGGCGCGCAGGCGAACACGGCGGTGTACTTTGCGCTGCTTACCCCCGGCGATACCATCCTCGGCATGAACCTTTCGCACGGCGGGCATCTCTCGCACGGCTCGCCCGTCAACATTTCGGGCAAGTACTTCAAGGTCGTGCCCTACGGCGTTTCCGAAAAGGACGAGCGCATCGACTATGCCGAGCTGGAGCGCATCGCCGTTGAAGCCAAGCCGAAAATGATCGTCGCGGGTGCGTCGGCGTATCCGCGCGTCATCGACTTTGCCAAGCTGCGCGAGATCGCGGACAAGGTCGGGGCGCTGCTCATGGTCGACATCGCGCACATCGCGGGGCTGGTCGCGGCGGGGCTGCACCCTTCGCCCGTGCCGTATGCGGATATCGTGACCACGACCACGCACAAAACGCTGCGCGGCCCGCGCGGCGGCGTGATCATGTGCAAGGAACAGTACGCCAAGGCGATCGACAAGGCGGTGTTCCCCGGCACGCAGGGCGGCCCGCTCATGCACGTCATCGCAGGCAAGGCGGTCGCCTTTAAAGAGGCGCTTTCGCCCGCCTTCAAAGAGTACCAGCAGCAGGTCGTCAAAAACGCGGCGGCGATGGCGGACGAATTTACTAAGTGCGGCGTGCGCCTTGTTTCGGGCGGTACGGACAACCACCTCATGCTCCTCGACCTGCGCGACAAGAATATGACGGGCAAAGAGCTGGAAAAGATGCTCGACGAGGTGAACATCACCGCGAACAAGAACACCATCCCGTTTGAAACGACCAGCCCGTTCGTGACGAGCGGCGTCCGCATCGGCACGCCGAGCATCACCACCCGCGGGTTCAAAGAGGAGGACGCAAGGCTCGTCGCCCGCCTCATCGCAAAAATCATCGACGAAAAGGAAGCGGCGTTCGGCGCCGTGCGCGCGGAGGTGAAAAAGCTCTGCGAAAAATACCCGCTGTACCCGAACGACGTGCTGTAATTTTTAAAAAACAGCAGTTTGCCGCCCCGCCTCGCGGGGCGGTTTTTTATTGCTTGTTTTCCTGCTCGCAGGCAAAAAGTGCGCGGCGGAATTTTCCGCCGCGCCGCTTGCTTCAATGCGTTTTGCGATTTTGGAAAATAAAAACGGGGAAGATCGGGGAGTCGATTTCTGAAAAACGGCTTCAAACGGTAGTTTTCGGGCAAAAAACGGGCTTTGAGGCTGTTTTTCAAAATTCTGATTCGCATCGGACTCCGCCATTCGTTGCTGACGCGATTGCGCCTCCGGCGAACGATCATTTTTCCGTTCCTTACAAATCCAGCTACTCCAGCCAAATACGGGCAAAATTAGATAAAAACTGTTTAATTTAGCCTGTTTTTTCGTGTTTTTTTGGAATTTCATAAGATTCCGAACTGTCCATCATTGGGAAGTGGGAAGCAAATTGGGAAGTTTTTGGGAAGGAGGAGACGGAATAGGTGAAAGCAGTCATATAGAAGAATCAAACTAAAAGCCCCGACGGACAAGACCGTTGTAAAACGATCAGCCAGCCGAGGCTTTAATTAATTTTTGTGTTAATAAAGCGTGTTGAAATGTTTTCCGGTGTTTAACAGAGAAGGGTGGTGCCACC
Source organism: uncultured Bacillota bacterium (assembly GCA_949282395.1). GTDB lineage: Bacteria > Bacillota > Clostridia > Christensenellales > Borkfalkiaceae > Borkfalkia. The sequence goes on from CASDPE010000049.1 coordinate 3,316, forward strand.
GAATCCTTCCGTTTGGATAATAAGGCTTGTCTATTTGTTCGCCGTACTTTCTCATTATACATCCGTCGAAGAGGTGCAATAATCAATATATAACAACTTTGGCAAAGTAAAGTTTTTCACTGCTGTGGATTTTATAAATACCTCTTTTGCAAATTGATATTCCTGCCTGTTTATATTGATGATTTTGAAGCGGAGATCGCAGGAGGCAAGGGTGCGTTTCTTGTTACGGAAATTTCTAAAGACGGAAAGCTTGTGGCTGAAAACAGAACGCGCATTGTGCGGAATAAGTTTTCATATTCTGTTGATATTGTCAACGATTATGAATCTTTCAAGATCCACTGGTGGAGTTATGACAGCCCTGCTTTATACGATATGAAGTTTACCCTTGTAGATGAAATAGGGGACATTTTGGATGAGGCGGGGTCTTACTTCGGTTTCCGTTCGTTTTATGCGAACAAGGATGCGTTGATCCTGAATAACGGTCCGACCTATCTGAAAATGGCGTTGGAGCAGGGGTACTTCCGTGACTCCGGGATGACATATCCGGATGAGCAGGCGATTGCGGATGAATTGATCCTTGCAAAGGAACTCGGTTTTAACGGCGTCAGGGTGCATCAAAAGATTGAAGACGAAAGATTTTTTTATTATGCAGATATTCTTGGCGTTGCAACTTGGGTAGAGATGCCTTCCGCCTATGAATTCCGCGATGCGACCATAGACAAGATCACAAAAGAGTGGATAGATGTCGTAAAACAACATTACAATCACCCCTCGGTATTCGTTTTGGTGCCGTTCAACGAAAGCTGGGGCGTGCCTCGCATCATGGCGGACAAAAAAGAACAGAGATTTACGGAAGCTTTGTATTATCTCACCAAAGCGTACGACAGCATACGACCCGTTATCAGCAATGACGGGTGGGAACATACGACGAGCGACATTATCACGCTGCATAACTATGATTAGAATCCGGAAAAATTCGGTGCATTTTACGGATTTATACAGATCTGAACAACATAAGAAAAAAAGTGTCGGCTGCAAACGAGAATCTTTGCCGCCGGTATGATGCAGCGTACGATGCTTCCGCGCAGTGGCGCGGAACGAGCTTGCAGGAAGGGAAGCTTGGGGATAGTATAAAACCTTCCCCCCAAGCGGGAAGATAAATAAGGCGGAAAGCTATTTTCTTTGTCTGGTGATGATAAAAAGAAAAAAGCAGGGCAGCCTGTTTTACACGAAGGCGTTTTTTGCGGCGTTGTAGGTATAGCCGATCGAGGCGAGTGTTTCGCGCAGGGCGGCTTCGTCTGCGCCAAGGTCGTCGCACAGGGCGGCAAGGCTCGGGTAGACGTCGCGCAGTTTCGTGTTTACATAGCTCAAAAGCAAGTACGGGTCTTGCGGCAGGGGCATGGGTAAAAACCTCCGTTCATTGCCGAATAAAGTTCCGCGCGCAAAGCGCGGGGCAGTTTCATCGGTTACAGTCTTTTTTTAACCCCGCCGCTGAGGCGGGGTTTTCGGCCGTTCATTGCCGAATAAAGCTCCGCGCGCAAAGCGCGGGGCAGTTTCATCGGTTACGGCTTCTTTTAACCCCCGCCGCGGTGGTGAGGGCGGCCGTTCATTGCCGAATAAAGCTCCGCGCGCAAAGCGCGGGGCGTTTTATTTTCATCGGTTACAGTTTCTTTTAATCCCCGCCGCTATGGCGGGGCGGCTGTTCATTGCCGAATAATGCTCCGCGCGCAAAGCGCGGGGCGTTTTATTTTCATCGGTTGCAGCTTCTTTTAACCCTCGCCGCTATGGCGGGGCGAAAGAAAAGAAAGCCCTGCGCCGAAAGGCGCAGGGCAGGTGTGCCGCTTAGTCTCCGCGGTAGGGCAAAAGCGCAACGACGCGCGCCTTTTTGATGGCGTTGGAAAGCTCGCGCTGGTGCATTGCGCAGGTACCCGTCATGCGGCGGGGCAGGATTTTGCCGCCTTCCGAAACATACTTTTTCAGGCGGTTCACGTCCTTATAGTCGATGGTTTCCACTTTTTCCTGGCAGAAGGCGCACACTTTCCTGCGGGAACGCTTCATGGGCCTTCTCACTGCGGGTTTTTCGTCCATATTATCTCCTTAATGCGAATGTGCCGTAACGTGCGCGCGGGCGGGTACGGCGCCCCTTGGATTTGCCGCGCGGCTTTTCAGCGTGCCTGCCCCTTGTTTAGAACGGGATATCCCCGTCGTCTTCAAAGGGTTCGAGGGCGGGCTTCTTTTTGGGCGCTGCGGGCGTATAGTCGTCGTCCTGCATGCCGCCGCTGTTTTTCGGGGTAAGGAACTCCACATCGTCTGCCACGATGTCTACAAACGTGCGGCGCTGCCCGTTGTTGTCTTCAAAGTTGCGGATCTGGATGCTGCCGACGACGGCGACTTTGTTCCCTTTTTTGCAGAAACGCGCCACGTTGTCCGCCAAGCCGCGGAACGCCGTGATGTTGAAAAAGTCCGTCTGCCTGTCCTCACCCGAAGAGAACCTGCGGTTGACCGCGATGGAGAAGCGGCACAGCGAAACGCCGCTGTTCGTCTCCGAAGCCTCAGGATCGCGCGTAAGGTTGCCGATCAAAAATACTTTGTTCATGCCGCGCCTCCTTTCAGTTCGCCTTCGAGATCATGCGGCGCATCACTTCATCGGTGATGCCTGCGATCCTGTCCAGCTCTTTGACTGCCGCGCCGTCCGCTTCAAACGTCATCAATACGTAAAAAGCGTCGGTCTTGTAGTCGATGGGGTAGGCGAGCTTCTTCACGCCCCACTTGTCGGTGGAGAGTACCGTGCCGCCGAGATCCCTGACGATGGACTCGAACTTCCCGATCAGCGCCTCGCGCGGTTCGTCCGCGACGGATGCGTCGATCAGATAGAGCATCTCGTATTTCATGATTTTTACCTCCCGGTCTTATTCGGCGTGCGTTTTGCGCACGCAAGGTTTTTTTGCGCCGTTTCATCGGCGCATGGTCTATTTTACCCGATTTTTTTGCGCAAGTCAATGTTTTTTGCGCGTATCCGCCGCAAAATCTGCAAAAAATCCGCCGCGCAGCGGCGCGGCGGAAAAAAACGGGGTATTTATGCGGAAGGCGGCAGGTTGCTGATAAACTGTGCGACCAGCTCTAAAAGTTCGCCCGTCGTGCAGTCGCCGAGCGTGCCCTCCCGCCCGACCGCGCTAAGCGACGTGTTCAGCACCCGTTGCACAGCCTCTTCCTGCGTTTCGCCGTCCTGCGGGGTCACGTTGAGGATGATGATCCCGTCTTCGACCAGCTCGCGCAGGGTGGCGGTGTTGATGTTGTGGTTGATGTTCGCGATCATCTCGTTTACGTCTTCGAGCGTGTATGCCTGTTCAAAGCCGTATTCGTCTTTCAGTAGGTACCGCCACATGCCCGCCACTTCGCCGTAGGTGTACAGCGCCGCGCCTGCGGGCACGCTCTGCCCGTCCGCAAATTTGTAGCGGAGGGTGAGCCCGCTTGTATCCGTCTCTTCCGTGACGGGAACTTCGCTGCCGCTGCCGTTCAGATACACGCCCGTGAGCGGGACGCGCTGCCAGCTCTGCACGGCGATGTCGTAATAATACAGGTTGCTCTCTTTGTAATAGGCGGTGCCGCCGTGCGTTTCGGGTGCGTCTGCGCGGATAAGGCGGGTGAAGTACTGTGCGCTGCTCCCGCCCGTGCGCCCGTAGGCTGTGGGGGAGAGCTTGAGCGCCTGCATGCTCTCGGAGGCGGGGTGCCAATAATAGACGGTATCCGCCGTGAACACCGTGCTCTGCGTGAAGGAGCCGACGGGGTCTCTGCCCTCGCGGTCGTAATACAGCGCGTCGCCGCTGTGTTCGTTGTATTGCTGCTGCGAAAGGCTCCAGCCCGTGACGGCGGCGGCAAGGCGCATTTCGCCGTTTTGCAGCGTGTACAGCGGCACGTTTTTGTAGTTTTCAAGCTCGTCCGCGTCCACGGGGCGGTAGGGGCTGTACAGCGGCTCGCTGCCGTCATAGCCCGCCGTTTCGTCATAGGGCAGGTAGGAAGAGTTTTCCAGCACGTACAGGTTCGCCGCGCCGTACTCCGCCGCAAGACTGTTGTATTGGGATACGGTGCCCGCCTCGTAATAGGCGTATACGCTGTCTGCAAACATGGTTTGCAGCGCAAGGGAAGAGATGTCGTCCGCCAGCGTTTCCAGCGTGGAATTGCGCAGAAGAGAGAGCAGCGAACTGCTTTCGATGCCGTCGCCCAGCGCGTCGCCGAGGGTGAGCGAGCCGATCGCGTCGCTCATGCCGTCCAGCGTCACGTCTTTGAGCGCCTGCAAAATGGCGGGCGCGTCCGCGCCCACGTCCAGCACGTCGCCGAGGGTGAGCGAGCCGATCTTGCCGCTGTCCGAAAAGTCTGCAAGCGTCCAGTCTTTGACTGCTTGCAGGATGTCTGCGCTCTCGTCCGTGACGGAGATCACGTCGCCGATGCGCAGCGTGTTCAGTGAGGAAATGAGGTCGGCGACCGTCTTTTCATGGTAAACGGTCAGCGAACCGTCGGCGCCGATCTCGTAGTCTTTGCCCTCGTCGCCGTAGGCGAAAAAGAGGAGCAGGCGCGGCGAGTTGCCGTCCAAAAGCAGCACGTCGCCGAGGGCGATGCCCTGCAGCTCCGCCTGCATGCTCCCGCCGATGTAGCTGAGCGGAATGTAGCGCAGCGTGTTCAGAACGCCCTCCGCAGAGCCTTCGGCGGAGAGTTCGATGCCGAGGTAATCGCACAGCTCGTTGAGCGAGGCGGCGTCCGTATCCAGCGTGGAGGAGAGTGCGGAGATCGCATAGGTCGCGGGCAGCGCGGAAACGCCGTCCGTCCGTACGTACAGCGCGGGCGGCTCCTCTCCCTTCTGCTTTGCCTCCGCAATGAGCGCGTTTGCCTCTTCCTCCGTCATCGGCGCGGAATATCCGACGGCGACGCGGTACAGCTCCGTCTTCTGCGTGTAGTACCCCTCCGCATCCTTCGAGGCATACGGCAGGGACAGGGCGAACCCGCCCCGCTCCTCGTCTAAAAGGTAGGCGCCCGTCTGCGGGTCGGCTGTGTTTGCGGGAAGGTAGCTGCCGTTCGTGCCGCGGTAATACAGCGGCGTGTATTTATAGGGCGCCGAAACGGTCGGCTCGTAAACGGTGTCCTCCTCCTTCCAATCGGAAGGGGCGTGTTCGCTGAGGGGCGTATAGCTGTTCTCGCCCGTGCGCACGCACACCGTTTCGCTGTATCCCGTGCCCGTGGCAAGGGCAAAGCGCGCCGTGCCGTTTTCATAGGAACAGACCGCGCCGTTTGCGGTGGTGAGCGCCGTGTACTTCGTCTCCGCGCCCGCTTCCTCGGTGCAGAGGTACAGCATGTATTCGCCGTACAGCAGGGTGCCGTTCTCGTTTTCGCGGACGCCGCGCGCCGAGGCGAGCTGTTTCGCATCCCATTGCACGACGGGCAGTTCTGTGCTCCCGTCCGTGTACGCGGCGGCATAGCGCTTGGTGCGCGTGTAAAAGGAGTACGAGGCGGAGCCGAAGGTGAACTCCGTATCGATCGCGCCCTCTTCGTTGTTGTTGACGCGCGTATACACATCCAGCGGCTCGCTGCCGCCGCCCACCAGAAGGGGAATGTCCGGAATGGTGAACCCGAGCGTTTCCGAAAGCCCGTTCAGCGTCGCCGTCACCGCCACGAGCGAACCGGCGGAATCGGCGAGCTGCCGCAGCGGCGTGGCGAACAGCGCGTCTCTGTCTACGGAGATCAGCCCCGTGTTTTCCACTTCGTCTAAAACGCCGTTCACCTTTTCGCCCACGAGGGGAGAGATCTCGGCAAAGTCGTTCAGGCACACCGAACCGTCCGAAACGGTGTCGGAGAGCAGTTTGATAAAGTCTTCGATGGTGCCGTCGTACGATTCGTCGATGAGCGTATCCGCGCCGAACAGCGACGCGATCTTGCGCACGGAAACGAGTTTGTATACGGCGAAGATCCCGCCCACGATCAGCCCGATCGTCAGCAGAAAGGTGATGAAAACGAGCAGGATCTTGCCGCCCACGCCTGAATTGGAACGCATCATGGTGTTATACCTCTCCGGTTTGCCCGCGCAGCACGGCAAATTCGCACGCGCCGTTCACTTCGTATTCGCCGCAGTTTTCGGCGGCGAAGCAGTCGCCCGCGCCGAACCGCAGTTCGCCGCGCGCCCATTTGATGTACCCTTCGCCGCATACGATGCACAGCGTTTCGCTTCCTGCGGCAAACAGTTTGAACCGTTTGGGGGAGCAGACGTACAGCGAATCGCCGTTTTTGCCCAGCCGCGCGCTCTGTACCGTTTTGTCGGTGAAGGTGAAAGTTTCCTTTGCGGGGAGTTCCCGCTGTATTTTACGGATACCCATATCAATTATTATTATACTGCATTCTGCGGAAAATTGCAAGAAAAAATATTTTATTGCCCGCCCGCGCCCGTTCTTTTGTGCGGGGCTCAATCCTCGTCTTCGCCGCTTTCAAGGGCGGGCGGTGCGCTGCCTTCGGGCAGGTCTGCCACGTTTTTGAGCTTGCGGTCGATGGTGCGCGTCTTTTTGGCGGCGCTTTCGATGGTGTCCTGCGCTTCGCGCAGTTTCTTCTGCGCCTTTTCCAGCAGCAGCACAAAATTGCGGAATTCGTGCTTGAAGGCGGATAAAAGTTCCCAAAGCTCGCCCGAACGCTTTTCGATGGCGGCGGTGCGGTAGCCCAGCTGCAAGGTGGTGAGCAGCGCGCCGAAGTTCGCGGGCCCGCAGGCGAGCACGTGCAGCCCGTTCAGGTATTCGGTCAGCCCGTCCATGCGGATGCACTCGGCGTACAGCCCTTCCAGCGGCAGGAACATCACGGCGAAATCCGCCGTCATGGGCGGCAGGATGTACTTTTTCGCGATGGTCTCCGCCTGTAAGCGGAAGGCGCGCTCTAAGTTTTTGCGCGCGCGCTCTGCCTGCTGTTTGTCGCCGCCCTCTTCCGCGTCCAGAAGCCGCTTGTATTCTTCGACGGGGAACTTGCTGTCTACGGGCAGCAGCACCGTTTCGTCGTCTTTGGAGGGGAGCAGGATGCAGTATTCGACGACGGCGTTGTCCAGCGGGTTCACGCGCACGTTCGCGCGGTACTGCGCGGGCGCGAGCATCTGGTCGAGCAGCGCCGCCAGCTGCACTTCGCCCCACGTGCCGCGCAGCTTCACATTGGAAAATACCTTTTGGATGTCCGATACGGAGCCGGCGAGCTGCTTCACTTCGCCGAGCCCCTTGTATACCGCTTCCAGCCGCTCGTTGATGAGCGAATAGCTCTTGTTCAGCCGCCCTTCCAGCGTGGCGGAAAGTTTTTCGTCCACGGTCAGGCGGATGTTTTCCAGCGTGCGCGCGTTCTGCTCCGCCATATAGCGCAGCTCGCCCGCGAGCGTGCGCTGCAAGTCGGCGAGCCTGCGTTCGGTCTGCGCGCTCAGCCCGTCCATCTTGTCCTGCAAGTCCTTTAAATTGCCGCCCTGCTGCTTGGCGAGGAAGTCAAGGTAATTCTGCGTCGAACGCGCCGCGTTTTCGGCAAGGTAGTTGGCGCGCTCCGTTTCGCGCGCGAGCTTTTCCAAAAGCTCCGCCTGCCTTCCCGCGTCCGTCTTTTTGCGCCCCAGCAGCAGCGCCGCGCTCAGCCCCAGCGCGCCCGCCGCGAACACCGCTGCCAGAATGGCGAATACTTCCGTCATCGTTCCGCCTCCGCCATGCGCGCCGCTTCGCGCAAAAGCGCGTCTCTTTTGGTTTGCCGCGTGCCCTGCGCGCAGCCGCGCAGCCGCCGCCCGAGCGCCTCGCCGATCTTCGGCGCGGGCAGGATGTTTTTGAGTTCGTCGCCCTTTATCGCCAGCTCGCGCAGCGTAAAGGGCACGCCTTCCTGCTGCATCTTTGCGCGGATGCTCTCCCATTTGGCGATGGTCGGGCAGGGCGAAAGGTCGTCTTTGCAGCCCGAAAAGTCCGCCTGCTTTATGAGCAGCAGCAGCCCGTACACGTCGTAATTTTTTACGATGAAGGCGCGCACTTTTCCCTCCCGCGTTCTGCCGTCCAGGTCGAACATGTGCAGCGCGATCATGCGGCACACCGTTTTTGCGGTGAGTTTCGGCGCTTTCAGCCGTTCCAGCACCGCCTGCCCGATGGGCACGCCGAGCGCGTCGTGCCCGTGGTACTTGCCCGTTTCGCGGAAGGCGGCGG
>CASDPE010000050.1 GCA_949282395.1 uncultured Bacillota bacterium
CGCCATGCCGCCGCGTACGTGCACAGCGCGCTGGGCGTGCCCGCGCCGCGCGTCGCGCTGCTTTCGGTCGGAAAGGAAGAGGGCAAGGGGGATGCGCTCGTCAAAGAGACGTTCACCCTGCTCCGCCAAAGCGGGCTGAACTTTATCGGGAACATCGAAGCGGACGGCGTGCTTTCGGGCAGGGCGGACGTGGTCGTTACGGACGGGTTCGGCGGCAACATCGTGTTGAAGTGCATGGAGGGCACGGCCAAGTCCGTGTGCGGCAGGATGCAGGCGCTGCTCAAAAAGCACGCCCCGCCGGGTACGGACTGCGGGTTCGTGAAGAGCGCCTTCAAAGAGCTGATGCGCTCGCTTGACTTTACTTCGCAGGGCGCGGCGGTGCTGCTCGGCGTGCGCAAACCGCTTTTGAAGATGCACGGCGCTGCGGGGGAGGAGACCGTTTTGAACAGTGTGGAGCAAGCGCTCGCCATGCTCGGCGGCGGGTTCATGGAATTTTTAAACAAAGGAGAGGAATAAACATGGAAGATTTTGTCATTTTGACGGACTCATGCAGCGATCTGGATGCGGCGCTGCGCAGCGAATTCGGCATTGAATACCTGCCTATGCGCGTTTTGTACGAGGACAAAGACCTGCCCGCCGACCTGGATTGGGGCGCGATCGGGTTCAAGGAGTTCTATGACCTGATGCGCGCGAACATCCGCGTGCGCACCTCGCAGGTGAATACCCCCGATTATGTGGAGGCATTTGAAAAATACGTCGCCGCGGGGAAGGGCGTGCTGTCCCTTTCCTGCTCGTCGGCGCTTTCCAGCTCTTACCGCGGCAGCCTTGTCGCGCGGGACGAGGTGCTGAAAAAGCATCCCGACGCGCAGATCTTCTGCATCGATTCGCGCATTTCCAGCTTCGGGCTGGGCATGCTGTGCATCCTCGCCTCCCGCCTGCGTGCGGAGGGGAAGCCGCTTGCCGACGTCGCCGCCTATATCGAAGAGAACAAGCAGAGCGTTCACCAATACGGCACGGTGGAAGACCTCGTGTACCTGAAGCGCGCGGGGCGCGTCAGCGCGGCAAGCGCCGTGTTCGGCGGGCTGCTGCAGGTCAAACCCATCATTATTTCCAATGAAAAGGGCGATAACGTCGCCGTGGAAAAGGTGAAGGGGCGCAAAAATTCGTTCGTGCGCATTGCAGACCTTGTGAAGGAGGACTATACCGCTTCCCCGTGCGAAGAGATCTTCCTCGGGCATGCAGACTGCGAAGAAGACGCCGCGCGCATGCAGGCGCTGCTTGCCGAACGCCTGCCCGGCGTGACCGTGCGTGTCGGCAAGATCGGCCCCATCATCGGCGCGTCCTGCGGGCCGGGGATGCTTGCCGTGTACTGCTGCGGGAAGGGCGTGCAGGGCTGAGTATGAAGCCCATCGAGTATTCCCCGCCCAGGCGCAAACAGCCCGTTTTTGCCTGCTGCAAGGCGTTCATGCGCATTTTTATACGCAAAGTGCGCGTTGCGGCGGAGGGCGGCGCCCCGCAGGAGCGGTGCGTCTACCTTGCGAACCACGCCAACAAAATGGGGCCGATGAAGTACGAAATGTTCTTCCCTGCCTATCATGTCAAGTGGGGCGCGCACCAGATGCTGGAAGGCTACGGCGCGCGCCGCGCCTACCTGCGGGATGTGCTGTATATCCAAAAGAACGGAACGGGCAGGCGGCTTGCGGCGTTCAAGGCGTTTTTCGAGGCGTTTTTCTCCAAATATTTTTACCGCGGCATGAAGTTTTTGCCGACCTATCCCGACGCGCGCTTTGCGCGCACGGTGCGTAAAAGCGTAGACGTTCTGGACGGCGGCGCCGCCATTATGATCTATCCCGAAAATTCGGACAACGGGTACGCCGATAAAGTGCACGGTTTCTATTCGGGGTTTGTGCTGCTTTTGGGGGAGTATTACAAAAAGCACGGGGAGGACGTGCCCGTGCGCCCCGTGTACTACCATGCAAAAAAGCGCGTGATCGCCGTCGGCGAGCCGTGTTTTTTGCAGGAGTATGTGCGGCAGGGGCTGAACAGGGAACAGATCGCCGCAGTCTTTGAGCGGAAGGTGAACGCGCTCTGTGACCGCATCGAACAGGGCGCATTTGACGCCGCTGCACCGGAGGCGAAAGCGAAAAAACGATGAAGTATTGCCAATATTGCGGGGAGGCGTGAGCCGTCGCCAAAAGGGCGTCCTCTGCATTTTCGCAGAGGACGCCCTTTTGGGTCTTACTTAAATGTATCAGCGGATCATGCATTGTGGCGTTTGCTTTGTCGGCTGTTTGGTATGGAAAATTCGAAAACGTTCGAATTTTTAAAATATATCCATATCGTATTAAAATTTTTACATTGCAAAACCGGGTAGGACATAGTATAATCGTGATAAGAAATCAAACGCAGGCACAGCGGAAAACAATCATGCGGCTGTGAGCGTGTTTGTATTATTTGGTGCAGCACATCTGTATAATGTTCTGCATTGAGGGGCGAGCTTGCAAAAGAGGGGGAATATGGATCAGAAGATACGGCACGGCAGCATCCTTATTTTATTGATAGCGTTGCTGCCGCTTTTTCTTGCCGCAGCGTTGCTCGGGGGCAATGAGAGGTCGGTGGTTGCATCTGCAGAAGCGGAGGGGACAACGTATACGCCCGTCATCGTTTCTGAACTTTTGCAGAATACGGGATATATCTGGTTCAGGCTGTCCGATTGCGACTACACAACGGATGCAAATATTGAATTGAAAAAAATCGACGGATATGCCGAAAAGCTGGATGCGCTCAATACGCTTTCGCATATTGTGGTGGACGGAGAGCCGTTGGAGGAAAGATTTTCGTCTTTTGAAGGGAAAGATCCGTATTTTAATCTGTTTTCTAAAATACCGCCGAGTTTTGTGTTTAACATCGGCGGCGATTTGGAAAAGCCTTGTACGGTGACGGTGCTGGAAGGGTGTGAATTTCCTTCCAAGGGGTATATGGAAGGAATATCTGAGGAGATATATGCGGCGAAACAGACGGTCGTTTTTCATTGCACGGGTGACGGCCCCTGGATCGGAGAGATCCAATACGAAGAAAGGAACGTTACGGCGCAGGTACAGGTGCCTTTCTGGGCGGAGGAATGGGCCGACGGCGCGCATCTGCGTTTCAAATTCCCGGAGCTGTATATCGATGAAGGGGATTATACCGTCAATTACAGGAACGGCTACCTGCTCGACTATATAACCGTCAACGGAAAGACGATACGGGAGATCAATGCCGAAACGGCAGAAAACGAGTACAACTATACGACATTCCCGGGGAATATCGGCGGAAAGTACGCCACTGCGGTTTACGCCTATATCGCGAACACAGCGACATATACGTTTCTTGATGTGCATATACACAGAGATTATATGGATACTCTTGACGGGCTGACGATAGGGCTGGGACAAGGATTCTATCTTATCAGAGGTGAGGTAAAGAGCACGATCTCGAAAGCGCTTACCTATCAGGACGTATATGGTGCCTTTATCTGTTCGGATGATTTGCAGGGGGAGGAGATCGTGACGGCCGAAATAGACGGCGCGCGTTCGCAGCTCCTTCCCGACGGCAGCGCGTCCCTGCGTGCGGAATTTGCAGGGGCCGATCTGACGGCTTTGGGGTACGGACCGAACGAATATGATGCTGCGGAAATTTTCGGCAACATAAAGCTCAACGGTGTCGCGCTCTCCGTGATCAATGCAGGCGACCTGAGCGGATATGACTGGTCCGTCTGCCGTCCGTTTTCTCTTGGCGGAGCGTATCAGAAACCCGTGAATGTGTATTTCAATGACAGCTATGTCGATATACGCGTACACCCTGCCTACCTGCAAAATGTGATCGGGGACGAGGCGATCGTGTTGGAGATCGGACCCGCGTTTTCGGTGATCGACGTCGAAACGGGGATCACATACAGGACGGAGGGGACCGTATCCGACGTTGCTCTCCCTGCCCGTTTTACGCTGACGCTCAAAAACGGGGAGGAATGCATCGGCGAGCGGAAAGTTGCCGAGGGCAGGCCGCTCGATCTGTACGGCGTCAGACCCGAGAAGGAATTTTACGATTGGATCGGCTGGACCGAAGAGGACGGGGTCACGCCTCCCGCGTCGGCGATGCCGTCGGAACCGTATACGCTCTGTGCGGCGTTCAGCCCGACGGAGTATACGGTCAGGTTCATGAACGGGGAGGAACAGGTCGCAGAATGCAGATATACCGTAGAAGACAACAGCATTACGGAGCCTGCGCCGCCTGCCGCCCCGACGCATTATACTGCGGGATGGGAAGACTATACGGCGGACGGCGGCGATAAAACGGTTCGGGCTGTGTTTACGCCCATACGGTATTCGGTCATATTTATGGCGGACGAAAAGCAGGTGGGCGAGGCGCAGCATTATACCGTGGAAAGTGCGGATATCGTGTTGTATGAAGTTCCGCACAAAGAGGGCTATATTGCGTGCGGCTGGGAAATTTTTGTGCTTGACGGCGGGGATAAGGTCGTCAATGCCGTATATGAAAAGAGCGCTTCGTAAGCGGAGGGGGAACAGGAGAACGTGAAAAAAGTTTCGGTAGTATTGGCGCTGTTTATGGCGCTGCTGACCGTCTGCGGCTGTGCGGAAGGTACGGACTCCGTGGAATGCGAGCATGTGTATACAGGGGAGTACTGTGAAGAACGCGTCTGCGAAAAATGCGGCGACGTAATGCCCCCGACCGTCATGCATTCGTTCGGTCCGTGGCAGGTCACCGAACCTACCTGTGCAAAGGAGGGGAACAAACAGCGCGTATGCACGCGTTGCTCTTTCACGGAGAATGTGATGCTTCCCGTGAGCACGGAACATAGTTTTCAAAACGGCGTCTGCACGATATGTGGAATAGAGGAGACGGAGGTGCCCGGTTACGTATTTCAGTTGGAAGAAAAATTTTTGCTTTTGGAAAATGCGGAAGGCAGGATCACGACGGATCCTGCCGAACAGGGGAAGGTGCTCTCTTTTCTTGCGTCGGAGAACAGCGCGGGGATTTTGTTTCGCGATCCGTCGTTTGACGCGTTGAAGACGGGAACAAAGCAGAACGTCACGTTCAGGCTCAAAACAGAAGGTAACAGCTCTTACGGCTATTCGGAGGTGCGGCTTTTGAATGAGGATGGCAGCGTTTGGGATTACGGTTTCAAAGAGAATGAATGGGTCAATATAAGCGTCGATTGCACGATCGAGCAAACATCGATCGGCAATGCTGTCCGGTTTGCGTTCGATCATGCGAAAAACATTCCTCTTTTGCTTGCAGGATTTTCGTGCGGTACCCCCGTTGTGGAGTGGGGGGATTTGTTTGGAGGTGTCGTATTATATCAGGTCAAACCAAGCAGTTTGATGGAAGGCTTCGTTTTGGTTACGCCGTCCGGCAAGGTCGTCGTCATCGATGGAGGAATGGCAGGGGAGGCTGCGGAGCTGAGCAGGATCCTTGCCGAGAACGGCGGGAAGGTCGATCACTGGTTTCTTTCGCACTACCATGAAGACCATACCGATGCGCTGATCGAGATCCTTACGAACGAGCAGTATCAGGACATCGTTATCGAAAACCTGTATTATTCGTTTCCGTCGGAATCTGTTCGGGCACAGCATCCGAATGAAGATTTTTCAACGGTGACGGCGTTGGAAGAGGCTCTGGCCAATGCGGGCGGACGGGTGAAACACACGTTTACGCCCGGGAAGAACGATGTGTTTGTGATTGATGCGTCGCTTACGATAAAAGTGCTCAATGATGCGTATTTCGGCAGCGCGCTGAATTTGGGGAACGATTCTTCCGTCGTATACAAGGCGGAAACGTCGGGGGAGGACATTCTGTTCCTCGGCGATCTTGCCGAACACGGCGATGTGCTGATCCGCGATCAATATTTTTACGATGAGTGCAGGTCGTGCGGCGTTGTTCAGATGGCGCATCACGGGCAGGCAGGAGTCAGCGACAGTTTTTACAGAGAACTCGATCAGATCAAAATTTGTCTGTATCCGGGCCCGCGGTGGGTGTTTGACGCCGACAGCGGCGGGGGCATCAATTCGGAACCGACGCTGAAAACGATGCATACAAGAGATCTAATGCGGGAACTGGGCGTACGCTATACCTTTGGCGGCGACAGCGGGTTTGTTCTTCGGTAAGGCAAAAAAAGAAAGCCTCGGCACAAGTCGCCGGGGCTTTCCGCATATATGCGGCATAAAAACTTACACATTAAACCTAAACAGCACCACGTCGCCGTCTTTGATGACGTAGTCCTTTCCTTCGGAGCGCACCTTGCCCTTTTCTTTGGCGGCGTTGTAATTGCCGCATTCCAGAAGCGTCTGCCAGTCCACGACTTCGGCGCGGATGAATCCCTTTTCAAAGTCGGTATGGATCTTCCCCGCCGCCTGCGGCGCCTTCGTGCCCTTGGCGATCGTCCAGGCGCGCGTCTCCTTTTCACCCGCGGTGAGGTAGCTGATGAGCCCCAAGAGGGAATAGGACTTTTTGATGAGCCTGTCCAGCCCGCTTTCGGCAAGCCCCAGCTCTTCCAAAAACATCTTCGCTTCATCTGGCGGAAGCTGCGAAAGTTCCTCCTCCGTTTTGGCGCAGATGACGAGCACTTCGCTTCCTTCCTTCGCGGCAAAGTCTTCCACCGCGCGGACGAGCGGCAGTTCGCCGTCCGCCTTGCCCATGTCCTTTTCGGCGATGTTCGCCGCATAGATGACGGGCTTTGCGGTGAGCAGGAACAGCCCCTGCAGCTGTTCGCGCTCTTCGTCCGTCAGCTCCATCGTGCGCGCGCACTGCTCTTTGTTGAGGTGGTCGAGCACGCGCTGCAAAAAGTCCGCCTCGGCGAGGAATTTTTTATCGCCGCCCTTGGCGGAGTTCTTCGCGCGGTCAAGGCGCTTCTGCACCGTTTCGATGTCCGCGAGGATAAGCTCTAAATTGATGGTCTGAATGTCGCGCACGGGGTCGACCGTGCTTTCGACGTGCGTCACGTTCGGGTCTTCGAAGCAGCGCACCACATGCACGATCGCGTCCGTTTCGCGGATGTGCGAGAGGAATTTATTCCCCAGCCCTTCGCCCTTGGAGGCGCCTTTCACCAGCCCCGCGATGTCTACGAATTCGACGACGGCGGGGGTGATCTTTTTGCTGCTGTACAGCGCGGCGAGTTTTTCCAGCCGTTCGTCGGGCACGGCGACGACGCCCACGTTCGGCTCAATGGTGCAGAAGGGATAGTTCGCCGCTTCCGCGCCCGCATGCGTGATCGCGTTGAAAAGAGTGGATTTGCCCACGTTGGGCAAGCCGACTACGCCTAATTTCATAGTGTGTTCTCCTTGTTGTTCAACGCCTATTATACTACAAAACGCGCGTTTGGCAAAATAAAAGGCGGGGCAAAATGCGAAAAAGTTGCGCCCGCGCGCAAAATGTGGTAAACTAATCGGGAATACGGACGAAGTGAGGACGATATGGACTTCAAACAACACATTGCGAAAAAACTTCCCGTCGAGGGGCTGACCGTGCAGGACGTGTACGGGATGCTCGCCGTGCCGCCGGATACGGCGATGGGGGATCTGGCGCTGCCCTGCTTCCGCCTTGCCAAAACGCTGCGCAAGGCGCCTGCGCTCATTGCGGAAGAGCTTGCGGCAAAGTACCCCTGCGACGGGATCGTATGCGGCGTGCAGGCGGTGAACGGCTATCTCAATTTCAGGATCGACCGCGCCTTTCTGGCAAAGCAGACGCTGGAACGCATCCTCTCCGAACGCGAACGCTACGGCGCGTCCGGCGAGGGGGCGGGTAAGACGGTCTGCATCGACTATTCCTCCGTCAACATCGCGAAGCCCTTCCACATCGGGCACCTTTCGACGACGGTGCTGGGCAGCGCGCTCTATAAGCTGCACAAATTTTTGGGCTATACGCCCGTCGGCATCAACCACCTCGGCGACTACGGCACGCAGTTCGGCAAGCTCATCTCCGCCTACCGCCGCTGGGGCAGCAGGCAGATGCTCGAAGAGGGCGGGCTGCGCGCCCTCAACGCGCTGTACGTCCGCTTTCACGAAGAGGCGGAAAAGGACGACAGTCTCAACGATGAAGCGCGCGCGTACTTCAAAAAGATCGAGGACGGCGACCCGCAGGCGGTGGAGCTGTTCGGGCTGTTCAAATCGCTGACGTTGAAGGAAGTGGGCAAGATCTACGAGCTTTTGAACGTGCAGTTCGACAGCTGGGCGGGGGAGAGTTTTTACAACGACAAGATGCAGCCCGTCATCGACGAGCTGCGCGCGAAGGGGCTTTTGACGGAGAGCGAGGGGGCGCAGGTCGTCGACCTCTCCGCCTATGACATGCCGCCCTGCATCATCCTGCGCTCGGACGGCGCGTCGCTGTATGCCACGCGCGATATCGCCGCCGCCGTCTACCGCAAGAACACCTACGATTTTTACAAGTGCCTGTACGTCGTCGCCTACCAGCAGAACCTGCATTTCAGGCAGGTGTTCAAGGTGCTGGAACTGATGGGCAAGGAGTGGGCGAAAGATCTTGTGCACGTCGCCTACGGCATGGTGTCTTTGGAAGAGGGTTCCATGTCCACCCGTAAGGGGCGCGTGGTGTACTTGAAGGACGTGATCGACCGCTGCATCGAAAAGGCGCTCGCCATCATCACAGAAAAGAACCCTGCCTTGGAAAACAAAGAGGAGATCGCCAGAACGGTCGGCGTGGGCGCGGTCATCTTCGGCGCGCTGTACAACAACAAGATCAAGGATATCACCTTCTCCTACGACAAGGTGCTCAACTTTGAAGGCGAAACGTCCTGCTATGTGCAGTACACCTGCGCGCGCGCCCGCAGCGTTCTGGAAAAGGGCGGGGCGGAGCGCAGCAGCGCGAACGCCGCCGTTACCCCGCAGGAGTTTGAAGTGGTGAAAAAGCTCGCCGAGTTCCCCGATGTGCTCAAAAGCGCCCTGGAAAAGTACGAGCCGTGCTTTATCGCCCGCTACTGCGTCGACCTTGCCCAGCTCTATAACAAATTCTATTTTGACTGTTCCATTCTGAACGCCGAACAAGCCGTGCGCGCCTTCCGTCTTTCCCTCACCGAAAGCGTTCTCATCACGCTGAAAAACGGGTTGGGGTTGTTGGGGATCGGCGTTCCTTCAAAAATGTAGTTTCGCTTCGTATACGCGTCGCAATACTTCGTTGCGCTGCGGCAACTCTCGGTCATTTACGTCTAAGTAAACTCCCTCGGGTTTTCCTCGCGCGCCTCGTCTTGCTCGCGTCTGCGAACCGAAACACGGATCGAAGGGGCTAAACGGAAGTCTTGCCTCGCATACGCGCCGCAATACTTTGTTGCGCTGCGGCAACCCTCGGTCACATACGTCTGTGTATGCTTCCTCGAGTTTTCCTCGCGCGCCTCGTCTTGCTCGCGTCTGCGAACCGAAACACGGATCGAAGGGGCTGAACGGAGGGCTCGCTTTGCATACGCGTCGCAATACTTTGTTGTGCTGCGGGAACCGAATATCTTCTTACATTGTGCAGAGTGGTAAGCATGGATACCCTTTCCGTCATCCTGAGCGGAGCGGCAACAAAGCGAGCATTTTTTCTGTCATCCTGAGCGGAGCCGCCCGCAGGGCGGCGCAGTCGAAGGATATCTAAAAATAATAAGGACAACATTTTCATAGAGATCCCTCGACAAGCTCGGGATGACAGGGGGGGTGCCGCGGAGCGGTGTCGCATAGCCATGTCAGGCTTGCGTTTTGCTTCGGGTCACGTATGTCTGTATACGCTCCCCTCGCAAAGCCGCGCCTTCCTCGCTCTGCTCGCGTTTGCAAACCGAAGCGGCTATGGGATCGCGCGTCGAAACGGCAACGAAACGGCAAAATAAAAAAATCTGTCAAACAATTGACAGAGTAGAAAAACGATGGTATACTATAAGGGCAACAGAGGGGCGGTG
This sequence comes from uncultured Bacillota bacterium, assembly GCA_949282395.1. Classification (GTDB taxonomy): domain Bacteria; phylum Bacillota; class Clostridia; order Christensenellales; family Borkfalkiaceae; genus Borkfalkia. The sequence goes on from CASDPE010000050.1 coordinate 9,938, forward strand.
CCGCTTGGCGGTCAGCCTCGGTTACAGTTGAAATAACCGACCCGAGAGGTGCCAACTGCGCGGGCGGTTATTTTTTTATGATTATGTAGATCCCTTTCCCCGTCACTTTAAAAGAAGTGATGACGCCGTATTCGACCAAACGGTCGAGCAGGGCGAGAATGAAGTCCATACAATCACCCCCTTTAAGAGAATATGCATCATATCCCCCTGAGAGGCTAACCGTCTGCCGCAACGCCCGTGTTGCTTGCGTACATTGTATTAAAGAGACGTTTGGTTTGTCAAGCAAAATTGCTTATCAAGGCACATTTCAAAAAGAGGGCAAAATGATCAAAGCAGTTTTATTCGATCTGGACGGCACGATCCTGGACACGCTGCCCGACCTCAACGCCTGCATGAACGAGGCGCTGCGGCAGTTCGGCTGCCCGCCCGTTTCCATGGAGCAGAGCCGCGCGTTCGTCGGGCACGGCGGCAAGCAGTACGCGGTGCAGGCGCTGCCGCCCGAAAAAAAGAAGGACATCGACGCCTTTTACGCGCTGTACCTCGGCATTCACGTGCATTGGAAGAACGACCGCACAAAGCCCTTCCCGCAGGAAAAGGAGTGCCTTGCCGCGCTGCGCGGGCGGGGGCTGAAACTTGCCGTGGTCACCAACAAGTCGCAGGCGGCGGCAGACGTGCTCAAAGACACTCTCTTGAAAGATTTCGGCTTTTCCGCCGTGATCGGCAACCGTGAAGGGGTGCCCGTCAAGCCCGATCCCGCCACGGCGTTCGAGGCGCTGCGCCTGCTCGGCGTATCCCCCGAAGACGCCGTGTTCGTCGGCGACGGCGACACCGACGTGCAGACGGCGAAAAATGCGGGCATGCGCGGCGTTGCCGTGCTGTGGGGGTACCGCACGCGCGAACAGCTGCTTGCGGCGGGCGCGTCCGTTTTTGCGGATACGTTTATGCAATTGAAGGACATTTTGCTGCACATGTAAATAAGCGCGCTCCCTGCGGGGGCGCGCTTCGGTGTTTTTTTGAAGGGGCAGGGGAGTTATTTCGCCTCTTCCCCGTGCAGGCGGATGACCGAACGCAGCAGCGCCGTTTCCGCGCCGTTCCACGGCCGGGCGGCGTTGCGGTAATCGTGTTTGGAGCAGAAGGTGTACAGGTCTTCGAGCAGTTTGTTCATGGCGGTCTTCTGCAATTTTGAAAGGTCGTACACATACGCGCTCTGGCTGCCGTGCGCGTATTT
>CASDPE010000051.1 GCA_949282395.1 uncultured Bacillota bacterium
ATACTGCGCCGACGGCGCAGACCGCAAAGAGAAACGCCAGCAGCATTAAGATCCATTGCCGCTTTTTTGCCATCCGATTTTCCTCCTCGATTCTTATTTGATGCCGGTAAATGCCAGATTTTCCATAAAATACTTCTGCCCGCACAAAAAGATGATGAATGTGGGGATGCAGGTGATGAGCGCGCCCGCCATCAGCGCGCCTGTATCCGATACGACCATCTGAAATTCGCGCAGCACGATCCCGAACGTCATCTGCTCGGGCGCCAGCACGATGGACGGCCACAGGAAGTTGTTGTAGTTCGAATTGAACGTGAACAGCCCCAGCGTGATCAGCCCCGGAACGATGAGCGGGCAGTATATGCGCAGGAAGATATAAAACTCGCCCGCGCCGTCTATGCGCGCCGCCTCCGCGATCTCCCCCGGGGTCTGTTTGAAAAACGAGCGCAGGAACAGCACCCCGTATATACTGAATGCCGCCGGCACGATGACCGCGCCGAAACTGTTCGTCAGCCCCAGATAGTCGACCACCAAAAAGCTCGGGATCAGCGATACCACGCCCGGGAGCATCATGGACGCCGTCATGATCTTCAGAATGACCTTCTCGCCCGGCAAATGCAGGTGCGTCAGCGCATAGGCGGCGAGAGAACAGGTCAGCAGGCTCAGAACGATGACGCTCAGCACGACGAATATCGTATTCCCAAAGATCTGAAAGACGGATATGCCCGCGCCGACGTCTGCCATGCTCTCAAAAAAAGTTTGATACTGCTCCGGCGTAAAGACCTGCGGCCACAGCGAAAAACCATCCTGGTTCTCTATTTCCGGGCGAAAAGACGAAACGATCGACCAATAAAAGGGCAGCAACATCGCAATACAGAACAAACAGAGAAGCAGATACATCAATACCTTTACAGCTATACGGAAAATCGGTTCCGCCTTTTCTTTAAAAGCCTCTTGCGTCATACTGTTTTATCCTCCTTTGCCACGCGCTGGAACAAGAAGGTAACGATCATGATCACGGCAAACAAGATAATACTCATCGCCGTACCCAAACCGCCGCGGAAACGGGTAAACCCTATTTCGTAGATCATAACAACGGGAGTCCGCCCCCATTCCATGCTGTTGCTCGGAACCATTGCATATACGAGGTCGAACATCTGGAAGGCGCCGATGATGCTCATCGTCGTGATAAAGTACATCGTCGGCGCAATACTGGGAACGGTGATATACCACAGCTCGTCGGCGCAATACTGGGAACGGTGATATACCACAGCTTCTGCACCTTGTTCGCCCCGTCAAGGTTCGCCGCCTCGTACAGTTCGGGAGAGACGCCCTTGAGCGCCGCGAGGAAGATGAGCATGTTGTTGCCTATGCCGCTCCACACGGAGACCATGACGATGCAGACCATGACGAGGTAACTCCTCGAACTGAGCCATTGCGATTCCGGCAGCCCGAACATACCCAATATCCCGTTAAAAACGCCGCTGTCGACGTCGAACATCCACCGCCATACATACGCCGTGGCGATGCTGCCCGTGATGCAGGGCAGGTAAAAGATGATACGCATCGCCTTCGAACCGAACAGTTCGGAATTGCCCAAAACCGCAGCCAGAAGGGATATGACGATGATGGACGGAACATACATCACCGCATAGATAAGGATGTTCAGGAACGACTTCATGAACTCTGTATTCGAAAATGCGGTGCTATAATATTCGAACCCGACGAACTCCCCGACCTCAAGCAGATTATATTCGAAAAACGAAAGATAAAACGCCATTATGAACGGGACTACGGTAAAAATAAGGAACAAAACAACTGTCGGCAGGAGAAAAATGTACCCCATAAGCCGCTGTTTAAAAAACAGGCTGCGTTTGTATTTACGAAAAGTCGCTTCCATTCATTTCCCCTCTTTCCGTCAGCCGAGCAGGTAAGACGTATCTTTCAGCCCGCTAATCGTATCCTCTATACTTCTGCCGCCCGACAAACTGATAGTTCATGTACCCGGGCAATTGAGGACGGATCTTATAGCTGTCAACAAATGCGGACGCATCTTTCAGCGTCTGCACATCCATCAGCTCTTCATCGTCCTGCAAACTTGCCAATGCAGGCATCGTATCATTATACTGCGACCAATAAGAAGCACCTTCGCCTACCGTCCACCATTCGAGCACGTCCAACGAACGTTCCACATAGCTGTAATACGCATCATTGCGGATGCGCTCGATCGGTTTGGGGATGACCAACCCGAACCCGCCGAACATCCCTCCCGAGGATGCGTTCTCAAAGGTATAGCTGCTCCGCTCAGCCTTCGGCATCGGCATGAATTTATACGAGAGATCGGAATTCATGCGTTCGATATAAGAGGCGTAATACGTCGCCTCCGTGTACATGGCGATTTGTTCGCGGGGGAAACCGATGTCCTCCACGTTTCTGGAGATCCCTGCGCCCGTCAGTTCCTTGAAAAATTCCAAGACTGCCCGCGCAGCGCCCGTATCCATGTTCGGCGTATTGTTTTCCGTAAGGAAATCTTCCCCTGTCGTCAGGAAAAATTTATAGAAGTGCTCGTAAATATCGCCGACATAGTAGCCACCGACCATCTTGTCGCCCGAGCCGCTCGTAAGTTTTCGGGCGATCTCGAAAAATTCCGTCCACGTCCAGTCGTTGCTCAGAACAATGTCGTCGGCATCGGACGCGGTCTCGTTATAAGCCTCCACCATATCCATATTGACATAGATACCCCAGAGGTCGAGGTCGACGGGCAGCCCGTACGTTGCGCCGTCATACACCATCTCGGTCATGGCAGCCGACGTAAAGAGAGCCGTATCGATCTCCCGTTCCCCGAAATAATCGTTCAGATCGAGGATAAAATCGTTCTCGGCATATTCGGGGGTGTTGAACCTGTCGAAAAGCATAAGGTGCGGATAGCGTGATTCGCTGCGCAGGCGGGTGGGATAGGTGGAGGACATATCCGTCACGACGTCTAATTCGATCGTCACGTTCAGGGCCTGCGCCTCCTCCCCCAGTTCGCCGTTGTTGAACGCCTTGACGAAGTCGCGCAGGTTCTCCAGATACGTCCCCTGCCACTGCGTTCCGCCCGCCATCAGGCGCAACGTCGCGTGATCCCCTTCCTGCAAAACCTCTGCCGAGCCGCCGGAACAGCCGGTAAACATCGCAGCTACCAACATCATAGTCATTGAAATGACCGCCAAAAACTTTTTCATCGCAATCCTCCTTCATTCTTAATACATGTTATACATGTTGATTAATTTTTTCTGTTTTAATTCTAACACACAAAATGATTTTGTCAATACAGAACGGAAAAATTTTTTGCTTTTTGGCAAAAAACTTGTATATCCTGTATTTTATTTTCAAAAATTAAAACATGTTTAATTTAAAATCGATAATTTGAACAACATGTATTGACTTATCCGAAAATCGGTGTTATACTGTTTACAAGTATATCAATCCGGAGCTGTACCGCCATGGCAAAACCTTTATACAAATTTATACAGGACCATATTTTGCGTCTGATCGATGAAAACAAAGGCAACCACAACTATATGCTCCCGAGCGAAAACCAGCTGGCGATCAAGCTGAACGCCAGCAGGGTATCCGTGCGCAAGGCTTTGGCAGAGCTGGAAGAGGAAGGCAAGATCTATAAAGTGAAAGGCAAAGGATCTTTCATCAACAACGCGCCGGGCGCCCCGAACAGACCGGATGCGGAAAGCAGCGCCGACATCTTTGCTTACATCTGTCCGGATTTTACGAGTTTCATGCAAATACTATTTATCTCAGCACATACGGCAGCGCATCCAAGGAAGAAGCCGCCATCAACCTGGCAAAAAACCTCGGGTGCAAGGGGCTCGTCATCATGCCGTCCGACGAAGATAACTACAACAATGCCATTTTGTCCCTCGCAATCGACAAATTTCCCACCGTACTTGTCGACCGCCTTTTATTTGGCTTGAATCTGACCTGCGTCAGCTCAGATCACTATCAAATCGGATATATCGCCGCCGATTTTTTAGCCCAAAAACACACTGCCGTATGTATGATCTCCCTCAACAACATAGTGTCCTCGATCCGCAGCAGGATCGAAGGATTCAACCATGGGTTGGCGGCGCACCGTATCCACCACCCCCATCACCTTATTTTCAGAGGCAATTCGACTTTGGACGAAATCACCGCTTATTTTGCCGAGCGCCCGAATATTACGGGCATCGTCTGCAACAGCGGACATATCTTCTATCTGCTCGTACAAGCCATGCACAATCTTGGGAAGGAACTGAACAAAGACTTTGAAGTTATCACGCTCGACGGCGATTATAAAGATCTCAACGCAACTTTGGGGCTTAAAACTTTTTCTCTCTTGCAGGACGATTACAGAATAGGATTTGAAGCGGCGACTATGCTTGCCCGATATATTTATCATGACGAACCCCTGCACCATATGACAGTCCCCCTCTTGCAATCGCCCGATAATACTTAAGTCTTATTCTCCTTTTATCCTAAAACCCGCTTTTTATTATTGACGGTTCAAACCTGTTACACCCGGCGACAGAACAAAACAGACCTGCTTTACCGTAGTGGTAGAGCAGGTCTGTTTTTTATATTCCAAAATCAGATTTTCCTTTCGGAGCGAGCAACGATCTTTTATCCAACTCATATAACGCTTTGGCAATTCTTCCTACCGAAATTAAATATTCTTCCTCCTCAAAGTGAATCCCTATAGATTCCTTCGTTGCAATTGTACTATACACCAACCATTTTTAAATCCCTTCCTCATTTGTTGTCTTCCTTTTAATCGCTATCTTGTTTCCATCCCTTCGTTCTCGTCAAAAAAAGCATGGCTTAAAAATTTTTTTAAAGTCACGTGTGGCTTGCGAGTTTATCTTTTACAATATTAAAAAACTTCGGAGGAAACCAATCCATGAAACAAGCTGTCATTTACGCAAGAAGCGCTGCTTTAAACAAAGACTCGCTCCGCACACAAATTTCTCTCTGTAAAAGGTTCGCCGCCGATAACGGCTATATCGTCGTCAAAGTCTTTGCCGACAACAGCGCATCGGGCAGATTGACTAAACGCCCTGCACTGCAAAAACTATTTAATGACATAAACTCGGACTGGGATACGGTCATTGTCCTCGACCGCCCTCGCTTTTTCAGAGAGCCTTATTTATATATAAAGTATATGCTGAAACTAAACTTTGCAGGCAAACGGATCATATCATGTATAGAAAGGCTTTCATCAACTTCTTATGACAGGAGGGAAATGCAACGAAACGATCTTTGCAGCAATTAAAAGACAACTATATAAACAGTCAAACCGCAGAAAATAAGTGCGATATCGACGGAAAGAAGTACGTTATAATCCGGCATTTCTCCGAAAAAGAACAACTGTCTCGAGAAATCTTTCGGCTCGCCCTAAACCGCGCCGATAGAGATTCCGGATTAAACAAATAAACCCTGCGTAAAGTCAGCGGATTCTTGAAAAAGCCTTGAAAAGTTGAGCGGCTCATGGTATAATATTGCCACTCAACCGAATGGCTTTGACAGAAAAAGGAGGTTTCATGTCAAAGCAACTACAACTGAATAGAACAGGGCTTTATCTCAGACTTTCGCGCGACGACGAAAAAGCGGGAGAGTCGATGTCGATAGAAAACCAACGAATGATCCTGCGCAAATTCACGGCAGAAAACGGCGGCACCATCGTAGACGAATACATCGACGACGGCTGGTCGGGCACCGACTTCGAACGCCCGGGCGTAAAACGGCTTTTAGAAGACGCCAAAGACGGTAAGATAGATACCATCGTTGTAAAGGATTTATCGCGGTTCGGACGCAACTACATTCAGGTCGGGCAGTACATCGACTATATCTTCCCCGCCTACGGCATACGCTTTATCGCCCTTTCGGACAACGTGGATACGGCAGATCGCTGCAGTTCGGGCATGGATATGATGCCCATCATGAACGTGTTCAACGAGTGGCACGCGGCGAATACTTCCAAAAAGATACGCGCCGTACTGGAAGCCAAATGGCAGGCGGGCAGGTACACCAACTGGGCATACCCCTACGGCTATAAAGCGGGTACGGACGAAAACCGCACGGCAGTTATCGATGAGGAAGCGGCAAAAACAGTCCGCCGCATTTACGATATGCGTTTGCAAGGCTATTCCGTAAGAACCATCGCGCGCAAACTCACCGACGAAGGGATCCCCAATCCCACGGCATACTATACGCGGCTGGACGGAAAAAAGTCTGACCGACAAGGCTCGCCCTACTGGTCGCAGAAGACCGTTTCGGACATTCTCAAAGACCGAACGTATATCGGCACGCTCATCCAGCACCGCACGACACGCTTTTCCTATAAAAACCACAAAGTGCTGAACGTACCGCAGGGCGAACAGATCGTCAGAGAAAACGCACACGAGGCAATCATCGACCGCGATGTATGGGAAAAGGTTCAGGCGATAAACGACCGAAATGCGCGCGGGCGGGCTGATAAGGCAAATCGGGTACACCCCCTTTCTGGCTTGCTCGTTTGCGCCGACTGCGGCAAGAAACTCAAAGGCAAGAGCGGAGGACGCGACAGAATATATATGTACGCCTGCCGCACTTATACCGACCTCGGCAAAAAATACTGCACGTCGCATTCCGTTTCCGAAAAGCATCCATGCTTGGCGACGTAAAAATTGACGAGAAAAAAGCAAAAGAATACTTTTTGCGCGAGAAGACGAGATGCGGGGAACAAAACAGGCTGTCCGACGAGAAACAATTGCGGACACTCAAAGGCAGGCTTACCGAATTAGACAAACTGATACAGTCTGCGTTTGAAGAAAAAGTACTCGGCAATCTCCCCGAAAGCGTATGTAAAAGTTTATGCGAAAAGTACCAGCATGAAAAAGACGTCACGGAACGGCATGTCGCAGAACTGGAAAAACGGCTTGCGGAAACGGATTGCATGGAAGCAGAGGTCGAAGAGTACATAGCCCGCTTAAAACGCTATGCCGCTTGTGAAGAACTGACGCGCGAAATGTGTTTGCAGCTCATCGAGTTCATTACCGTAGGCGCTCGCACCCCTGACGACACCCCGCGTGAGATTCACATTTACTACAAACTTATATCAAATCAAACCCTTGCGGACTTCCGCAAAAAAGCTATTTAATTATTCCCATATGTTACCTGCTCCACGGGCGCGACGGGCGCGACGGGCGCAACGGGCGCGACAGGCGCGACGGGCGCATACCCTGCGGAGGCGCTGACGGCGTATTCAACGCCCGCCGCAGCGGTCACAAGCGGGCAGCCGCTCGTATTCGACCGCACGGCGGCGCAGCTCGGCACGGCGATCACCCATGCGGACAATTCCGCGGATGCAGTCATCACGCAGCCGGGCACCTACTACGCCTCGTACAGCGGCACAGCTGCCCCGCAGACGGGCGCATCGTACCCCGAAAGCAACCTTATCACGCTGACCCTGAACGGCACCACGCTGAGCGGCGCCGCCGCGCAGCACTCCTTTACGGCAGACGGGCAGACTTCGGCGCAGTCGGCTGCGCTCGTTTTTAGCGTGACGGATGTTCCGGCGACGCTGCAAGTCAATTCAAGCGGAGGGAATTACCTCTATTCCAATACGACGCTCAACGTCATGAAGATCGGCTGAGCGCACAATACGGCTCAAACAGCAGGGCGGGCGGGGAATATCCCCCGCCCGCTTTTTATGTATCTTCCTTTATCCCCCGCCCTAAACAACAATGGAACTTTTTGCCCTTATTCCATCAGCATTTTATCCGATAGCTTTTGCAAAACGCCGTACAAGATCATATCGACGATCATTGCCAAAAAGATAAAAAGCATGCAGATCATATTTCCGTTTTCTTCCGTGATCCCGAACAACGAAAAAAAGCATTCAAACACGTTCATGCCCGCGCCTTCCACAAGCAATTTTCCCTGCGCGTAGCTCTCGAAGACGCCATCCGTCAGGAACAGCGAAAACAAAACGACCAATCCGAAAAGCAACACTATACTCGTCGCTTCAAAAACGAGCGCTAAAACAAAACTCTTTTTTCTTTTGCATATCACGCATGCCTCTCTTTCATAATTATACCAGTTGACTATATCCTGCGCCGCCTTTTCAGAATGGAGCAACGCCGTTTGCGCCGCGTTCATATCGGCTTCTGTCCACGCCGTGAACGCGGAAAAGTTTTTCTTCCCCCACATGGCAAATTGATATTGCACATACCGTCTGTACAGCCAATCAAAAATAACCGTAGCAATGAACAAAACTGCGCCGATCCAGATCAGTGCCGTGTATGCAGCCCGCGTTCCGTCATATTCCAACAAGAGCGAAAACGGGTCTTTCCCTCCCCACACGAACATAACGATCAAGACGACGGCAAAAGGAAGAAAACTTGCGATGATACACAAAAGCACCCATTTCCCCATTTTTTTTATACGATGAAACTGCCGTTTGGAGCTTTCTGTTTGTTCCGCCCAATATTCGACCATACATTTATGCTTCGGCGGCGGGGTGAGCTCTCCCGCCTGCCGCGCGATCTGCTGCGCATACGAAGCGGCGGGATCGCCCGCCTGTACGTTTGCCGCATCCGCCTGCATGGTTCCTTGTACGCCCGCCTGCATATCCGCCTGCGCCCCCGCAGCCTGCGCGTTTGCCTGCACGTCCGCCGCACCCGAAGGCGGCTTCTCCTGCGGCAGAACTTGTTCGGGCGGCATGCCCCCTGCCTGCTCCGCCGCCTGCGGCGGCTGCACTTCCTGCGGCGTGCTCTCTGCCGCCTGCCCGCAAATCGGGCAGAAGTTCCCAAAAAACTCCGCCCCGCACCGTCTGCATTGCATGTTCTCTATTCTCCCCTCCTTCAAAAATTTCCGTTACAATAATAACACATTACCCCCCCCCGTCAAGCAAAACAGCTCTTCCGCGGATATTTTTCGGACATGCCCGCGCGCCTCACGCGCTTGACGAACGCCGAAAAAAGTTCTACAATATATCCGCACCACGGAGGAAGAACATGCTTTTGACGGATATCCACAACCACACCACGTTTTCATCCGACGGGCGGGACAGCATGGAGACCATGCTCGCAGCCGCATACGCGAAGCGGCTTGCCTGGTACGGCATTGCAGACCACTTCAATTACGATTACGACCGCATGCGCCTGACCGAGAACGGCAAGCCCGTTCCGCCCATCCGCGAAGCCGCCTACTTCAAACAAGGGCGCAAACTGCAAAAGGAATACGCGGGGCGGATGCACGTGCTCATCGGCGCGGAATTCGGCTACGACCACGCCACGCGCACGCAGACGCGGTACGCCGAAACGGAACAAAAATACAAGCCCGATTTTGTGGTGAACAGCGTGCACACCTGCCGCGGCAGCGACTGCTACTACCCCCACTACTGCGACGGAAAGACGCGCGCCTACGCCTACAACCTGTACCTGTACCGCGTTTTAGAGAGCCTTGACGCACCCTACCCCTATGACATCGTGGCGCACATCGGCTACTGCGCGCGCAATGCGACCTACGACGACTTTGTGCTGCGCTACGAGGACTTTGCCGACGTTCTGGACGAAATTTTAAAGCGCATCATCGCCAAGGGCAAAATTCTGGAAGTGAATTCGAGCGCGAAAAAACTGGGCGACTTTTTGCCCGGCGCGGACATTCTGACCCGCTATTTCGAGCTCGGGGGCAGGGAAGTTTCCTTCGCGTCCGACGCGCACCTTGCGGCAAGGGTCGCAGAGAAGCGGCAGCTTATCTGCGACGTGCTCAGGCGCATCGGCTTTACATACATCACCGTTCCCTGCCGCGGCAGGCACAGCGCCGTAGAGATCTGACCCAAAACAAGGCGCGGGCGCCGCTCTTTGAAAGAGCGGCGCCCGCTTTTTTAACGGCGTTTTGCCGTTACAGCCCCTCCATCTCGTCCAGCGTGCGCGAAAAAGCGGGGATAAAGTTCTTCATAAAATATTCTACGCAGGGCATTTTACGGCTTTTCAGCTCCCTTTCAATGCTCTCTTTCGCCTTTTTGAACTCCGCATTGCCGCTTTTCAGCTCTTCAAGGCACTTGACGTACGCGGCGAGCTTATCCGCCGCCTTTACGAGCTTGTATTCGTAGCTTGCGGGGTCACCGTTCACAAAGGGGGCAAGCCCCTCGGCAAGCTCCTGCGGCAGCATGCCCAAAAGTTTTTCCGCCGCGCGCCCTTCCAGGTCTTTGTATGCGCCGAGGATATCCTTATTGTAATATTTGATGGGCGTGGGCAGATCGCCCGTCATCACCTCGGCGCATTCGTGGTACATGGCGCAGAGCACCGTTTTTGTGATATCCGGCGCGTTGCCGCAGATCTTTGTATCGATGAGCGCGAGCGCGTGCGCGAACACGGCGACCTGCTGGCTGTGCTCCATCACGTTCTCTTCCCGCGAAGAGCGCATCAGCGACCAGCGGCGGATGTACTTCATCCGATCCAGAAATGCGTAAAAATCGTAGGATGCCATCGCCCCGTACCTCCGTATCGTTTTTGAAAAGCGAACAACTTCCGCTTATTTTTTACAGCAACGGTATTATACCACAACTCCGCGCAAAATTCAATTGACTTTGCGAAAAGTTTATACTATAATACAGCTACAAAACAACTAAATCCGCCGGGGGTGCTGTAAAAAGCTGAGATCATACCCTTTGAACCGGACAGGATAATACCTGAACGGGAGGTAATCAAAGACTTGTTCGGCGCGCCCTTTTTTACGGGCGCGCCGTTTTTCAACGTCGTTTCGGCGGAAACAAAGGAGGTCTTATGTTTCTCAATTTGCTCTCCTCGTACGTCGGAACGCAGGAAGTACCCGACGGCGAGGGCGGAACGAAGACGCAGTATATCTACGACGATATCTGGACTTCGTTCGCGAAAGACGCGCTAGGTTCCGTGTTGTTATGGCTGGTCGTCGCGTTCGCCGTGGTGGTGCTCGCGGTCGGCATCTTCATCCGCGTCAAGCGCAATGACTTTTTCCGCACTTATGTAAAGTATGCGGTCACGTTCGCGGCGGGGTTTGCCGTCGTGATCATCGTCGTCATGCTGGCACTCGAATTTTTCGACATGAGCGAAAACGGGTATGTGTTCGAACTCGTGCTCGTGCCTTCGGCGGTACTCTTCGGCATCGTTCTGCTCGGCACGGCGGCGACATACGTCTGCTCGCTGTATTCCAAAAAGGCGTTCAAAGTTTCCCTTTGGACGAGCCTCGGCATTTTTGCGGCGGCGGTCATTGCCCTGATCGTGTGCATTTCCGTCTATTACTCTTCCGGTGACGCCGCCCTCAACAACGGGGCAGACCCTGCGCTCATCAACGACCTCGGGCTGTACCTCGCCATGGCGGGGCTGATCGTCGTCCTTGCGCTTCTGACCTTCTTCTTCGGCAGAAAGGACAGGAAAGGGTTCGATTCCCGTACCATCTCGTATGCGGCAGTCTGCGTCGCCATGAGCTTCGCTCTCTCCTACCTTGCGCCCATCCACATGCCCTACGGCGGCTCGGTGACCATCGCCAGCCTGCTGCCGCTGATGATCTACTCGTACATGTTCGGCGTGCGCAAGGGCGTATTCGCGGGCGCGATCTACGGGCTGCTGCAAGTCATTCAGGACCCGTGGATCCTGCACCCCGCGCAGCTGCTTTTGGACTACCCCATCGCCTTTGCCGGCATCGGGCTGGCGGGCATGTTCCGCGGCGTGCACGCGCTGGACAAAGCGCCGCAGGTCAAATTTTTGCTCGGCTCGCTCGTCGCTTCCGCCGTCCGCTACCTTGCACACCTGTTTTCGGGAGTATTCGCCTTCGGGCAGTTCGCCGCCGATTACGGCTTCGAAAGCGATTGGCTGTACAGCCTGACATACAACACGTACGTCTTTGCCGACATCGCCATCGTCATCGCCGTCGGCGTGATCGTATTCTCGTCCAAGTCCTTTATGATGGTCGTGAACCGCTACAACCGCCCCGCAAAACCCGCCCAGACGGCGGCGCCCGCAGAGGCGGCGGCGCTCCCCGTGCAGGAGGCGGCAGCAACGGCGCCCGGCGCCGTGAGCAAAGCCGACACGGCTGCCCTGCCCCCGCAAATGGAAACGCCCAAAAAAGAATGACTCCCTTTCAAAGCCGCATCCCTCCCCGCTGCCACGGGGAGGGATGTTTTTTTTACCCAAAACCCCGCCCGCGGGCATATGCCCGCGGGCGGGGGATGTGCGTTTTTTATTCGTCCTCTTCGCCGTCCTCTTCGCCGTCCTTTTTGACCCCTGCGGGCGGATGGGCGAAGGCGAGCGCGGCGGCAAGCCCCGATACGGCTGCGCAGATGATGGGAAAAACTTCGCCAATGATGCGGAACTCCCCCGCGTACACGCAGGATACGGGAACGAGCGCGGCGGCGCAGACGCAGGCGAGGGCGAGCAGCACCCAGCCGCTGCGGTGCCAGCCGAAGGCGAGCATGCCGCCCGTGAGCCCGATGAGCGGGCCGACCATGCCGAGCACGATAAAGCAAAGGATGTACACGGCGCCCTGCGGGTGGTATACGCCCGAAAGGAGCGCCCAATAGATGCCCCCCGCAAGCCCCACGGGCGTGGCGATGATCGCCGCCGCCAATGCCGTGCCGTTTTTCCGCCGTTCCCTCATAGCCGCTCCTCTTCTCTCGGTACCGACTATTGTAACCTTTTTGCGCCGCGCTGTCAAACGCTTTTCCGCCAAAAACGCGGCAAAGGGGCGCATCCGCCCCAAACCGTGCAAAAAAGCCGCCTTTCGGCAGCTTTCTCCCTTGCGGCGGGCGCAAAAAGCCGCACCGCTCAGTCTCCGAACAGCGACATCTGCCCCGACGCAGGTTTCAAAAAGCTGCTCTGGTTGCCGCAGATCAGTTCGTCGCCCTCTTCCAAATGCCCCAGAAGCAGCGGCGAAGCGGGGTCGTGCCGCCTGTAATTTTCCAGCGCGCGCGCATGGCTCTTGTTGGCGTAGCAGTACTTGCACCCGTTCGGGCAGGTATCGTAGGCGCCGATATCGCGGCTTTCGATGCAGTGGCAGCCCGCGCGCAGCCCCTTGTGCCGCACGTCCTTGAACGCGCAGCCGTTCGCCTTCCCCAAAATTTCCAGCGTGGCGCAGCCGGAAGAATGGATCCCGTAGCGCGAATAGTCGCCGTTCGTGCCGCAGGTCTGCAGCCAAATGCCGTATTTCTGCGCAGCCACGCCCAGCCCTGCGGCAAGGCGGGTGCGGTCTTCCTGCGTGAGCAGGATGAGCTCGGGCATGTTCGTTTCCAGCTTTTTGTACACCTCCACAAAGCTGAAAATGCAGCGGCTGACGTGCGGCGCAAGGCGCTCCGCCATGTACGCGAATGTTTCCAGATGCCGCTCCACGGTGTACTCCTTTGTGAGCAGCACGGGATCGTACCGCCATGCGATCCGCTCCCGCCCCACGATCTTTTCCAGCTCGGCGAGCGTTCGGATGCTCTCCCCGATCGGGGGCACGTTCGGCTCTACGTCGCTGCCGTACGCGGTGATCGTGTAATGGAAATAGGTGCGGTAACGGTCTGTGATGCGGCGCAGATGCGGCAGGATGGGCGCGTAATTTTTGGAACAGAACAGCACGCAGTCGATCTTATCCGGCGAAAGTTCGTATTTTGTCACCTTATGCGGAAAGAGCGGGTTGCGCGTGTACACGAACCCCTCTTCAAACCGCCGCAGAAGCCACGGCGTATAGTATTGCACGGTATCCGTGCGCGCGCCCGTATTCAGGATCATTGCTTGCTCTCCTCTTGCTTTTGCTCTTCTTGCCGCTGCTCCCTTTCCCTCGCCCGTTTCGCCATGCGGAAGGTCAGCTCCGTCATGGTGAGCATCAGCGCCGCGAACAAAAACAGGAACAGGGGCAGCACCGCAAAGCCGACGCGGTTGCCGATCAGCCCGAACAGCGGCGGGATGAACGTAGACCCCACGTACGCGCTCGCCATCTGGATGCCGATGATCGCGCCCGAGTTTTCCGCGCCGAAGTTGTACGGCGTGCTGTGGATGATGCACGGGTAGATCGGCGCGCAGCCCAGCCCGATCACGATGAACGCGGCGACGGGCAGCGCGACGTGCCGCACGGGCAAAAGCAGCGCGGCAATGCCGCAGGCGAGGATGCAGGCGCCGATGACGATCATTCTTCTGTCCCCCAGCTTGTCCGCAAGGAACCCGCTGATGAACCTGCCCGCCGTGATCCCGATGTAGAACAGCGACGCGAACTGCGCCGCCTGCTCGGCGGAAATGCCCTTCACCTCCGCAAAATAGGTGCTCGCCCAGCCCATCGCCGTCGCTTCGGCGGCGCAATAGGCGAAGAACCCGACCAGCAAAAAGGGCACGCCCCTGATCTTCAGCGCGCCCGAAATGCCGATGCTCTTCTGCACGCCCTGCTCTGCTTTTTTGTTCACTTTCCAGACGGGCAGCGTCGCCAGCAGCAGCGCGCCGATGCCGAGCTGGATATACCCGACGATGCGGTACCCGTCGTTCCAGGAAGAGCCCGCCATCGCGTAACTCATGATGAACGGGCTGACGATCGTGCCCACGCCCCAAAAGCAGTGCAGCCAGCTCATGTGCCGCGCCTTGTAATGCAGCGCCACATAGTTGTTCAGGGCGGCGTCGATCGCGCCCGCACCCAGCCCGTAGGGCACGGCAAAGACGATGAGCATCCAGAACCTGCCCGAAAAGGAGAACCCGAACAGCGCCGCCTCGGTGAGAAAGACGCTCACCACCGTCACGACGGGCGTGCCGAGTTTTTTTGTGAGGCGGTCGGAAAACAGGCTGGACACGATCGTCCCGCCCGAAATGGTCATGGAAACGAACCCCATGTACGAAACGGGGACGTTCAGATCGCCGTGGATGGCGGGCCAGCCCGCGCCGAGCAGCGAGTCCGGCAGCCCGAGGCTTATGAATGCAAGGTAGATGAGCGCAAGCAGCAGCGAATACATATCCCTTCCCGCAGCGTTTGCGGCGCGTCCCGCGCCGAAGCAACCTTTCCGCTTAAAGTATATTAAAGTATACATCGGGCGCGCCGTGCTGTCAAGCCGCAGAGGCGGCTTTCCGCCGTTTGCCGCAACAAAAAAACAGCGGGCCGCGCCGTTCGGCGCAGCCCGCCCGCCTGCCCGCCTGCCCGTGCGCAAACGCGTTCACCCTTCCGCTCCGAGGCTTTTCAGCAGCGTTTCCACCAGCGAACGGGTGAGCGCGCGCACCGAGTATTCCCTGTACGGCACCCCCGCCGCCTGCATGGCGCGAAGCTGCTTTTCGGTGACGGCGGTGTACGGATACACGCCGAACAAAAAGGGGTAAAAGGCATACAGGAACTGCTGCACGCTCTCCTCGCCAAGCTGCGGAAAGTGCGCGCGCAGGCAGGCGGCGACCGCCTGCATGGAGGCATGGTACACCTTTTTGAAGGCGACAAGGTTTTCCAAACGGCTGCCCGCCTCCATATCGTACAAGTTCATGGAAAGAAGTTTGAGCATGCACCCGCGCTCTTCGAGCAGGGCGGCAAAGCGGTCGGCAAACGCGCCGCGCTCCGCCTCTGCCGCGAGCGCGTTGAGCCCGTCCGTCCACGCCGCGTATTCGCGCTCCAAAAGGGCGAGAAAGATCTCTTCCTTCGTGCGGAAATAATTGTAGACGGACGTGCGGGTGAACGAGGTCTTTGCCCCGATCGCGCCGATCGTGATCGCGCGGAAGGGCTGCGTTTTGTACAGCTCGGCGCAGGCGTCCACGATCTCTTCGCGGCGGGCGCGGGTCAGCGTTTCGGAACCCTTCGGCATACGCTCCCCTCCTATAAAACGCTCTTCGCCCATGCGGCGGCGCCGCTGTTGACGAGCCTGCCGCTCTTCCATACCGCGGCGGGGCAGAGCGCCCGCATGCTCTTTTCCGCGCCCGCTATGCCGCTGCCGCCGGACGTCGCAAACGGGATGAGCGTTTTGCCCGCAAAGTCGTAGCTCTCTAAAAAGGTATCGACGATGCGCGGCTCCACATACCACCAGACAGGGAAGCCGATGAACACCGTTTTGTACCCTTCCATGCCCTGCACGCGCGCCCTGACGGCGGGGCGGCAGGCGGGGTCTTTCATCTCCCGCGTGCTGCGGCTGCCCTTATCCGTCCAATCGAGGTCTTGCGCCGTGTACGGCTGCACGGGTTCGATCGGGTACAGGTCGCCGCCGACCGCCGCGGCGATCTCTTCCGCCGCGCGGCGGGTGACACCGCTTGCCGAAAAATATGCCACCAGAATGTTTCCGTTCATGCCGCGCCTCCGTTACAGGCTCTCTTTGAAGATGCCCACGATCTCGTCACGGCTGAGCACGTGGTAGCCGCCGTCGAGCACGAGGGTGCTGTCTGCCATGCCTTCCACCATGTCTTCGGTGGCGCCGAGTTCGGAAAGGCGCATTACCAGCCCCAGCCCGCGCATCCAGCGCTCCATCGCCGAAAGCCCCTCTTCCGCCGTCTGCCGCTCCGTTTTGCCCGCGGGGTCGACGCCCCATACGTTCACCGCAAAGCGGACGAACTTTTGCAGCCCGTAGGGCAGGATGCGGCGGTAGTACGGCAGCGAGACCGCCGCAAGGGTCATGCCGTGCGTCGCGTCCGTATACGCGCCCGCCGCCTGCCCGAGCATGTGCACCATCCAATCGGTCGCCTTCCCGCGGGAAATGAGGGTGTTGAGCGCCCACGTCGCCGTCCACATGATGTTGGAACGCGCCTCGTAGTTCTGCATGTCTTTATCCGCGATGCGCGAAGAATGCAGCAGCGAACGCATCAGCCCCTCCGCGAGGTAATCGGACGTGTTGTCGTCCTCGCCCGAAAAGTACTGTTCGCAAATGTGGCTGAAAATATCGTAGATGCCCGCGACCATCTGATAGTGCGGCAGCGTGAGCGTATAGGCGGGATCGAGCACCGCAAAGCGGGGCATGACCGCCTCGTCGGTGAACACGTGCCCGATCTTCAGCTTGGTCTCCGGATTGGTGATGACCGCGCCCGCGTTCATCTCGCTGCCCGTGCCGACCATCGTCAGCACGCAGCCGACGGGCAAGACTTTGCAGGAAGGCTCTTCCCCGTTCAGATAATACTTTTCCCACGGGTCGCCTTCGCAGTGCACCGAAACGGCGAGCGCTTTGGTGTAATCGCACACAGAGCCGCCGCCCACCGCGAGCAAAAACTCCGCCTTGTGCGCGCGGGCGATCTGCATGCCCTCGTACAGCTTGCCCACCGTGGGGTTGGGCATCACGCCCGCGATCTCCGCCACGTTTTTCCCGTGCGCGCGCAAAAGTTTGACGGCCTCGTCATAAATGCCGTTCTTTTTGATGGAACCGCCGCCGTAGACGAGCACGACGTTTTTGCCGTACTTTGGAAGTTCGGCGTTCAGGTTTTCGATCGCTCCCCTGCCGAAATACAGCTTTGTGGGGTTGCAGTAGGTGAAATTTCCGAGCATAAAGGGATCCTCCTTTTCTTTATTCTGACATAATGTCAGCATCCGTATTGTAGCACAATACTGACACGTTGTCAATACTTCCGCGGAACATTTTGCGCTTTTTTTCGGCGGGCATAAAAAGAGGGCATAAAAACAGAGGGCGCGCTTTTTAAAGCGCGCCCTCTGCGGCGTGAATTATC
>CASDPE010000052.1 GCA_949282395.1 uncultured Bacillota bacterium
GTCGCGCCGACGCCGACGCCGCGCAGCGCGCCCAGCCCGAACCGCACGCCGCCGTTCTGCACCGAGAAAAATTCTTTGCTCGCATTCACGTCCGGCGGAAGCACGGGGATGTTTTTTTCCTTCAAATACAGGATGTATTTGGAAACTTCCTCGATCTTATCGATGCGGTTGTTCAGGATCGCCGCCAGAAACTCTTTCGGATAAAAGCGTTTTAAATATGCGGTACGGTACGCCAGCACCGCGTAGCAGGTGGCGTGCGCCTTGTTGAAGGCGTAGCTTGCAAAGCTCTCCATGTCCGCAAAGATCTTTTCCGCCGTCTGCTTCGGCACGCCGCGCGCGATCGCCCCTTCGATGTTGCCGCCGTCCTTGATGTTGCCGTAGATGAACTTATCTTTCTGCGCCATCAATTCGGCTTTGTTCTTTTTCCCCATGGCGCGGCGGACAAGGTCTGCCTGCCCGAGCGAAAAGCCAGCAAGATCCTGGAATATCTGCATGACCTGCTCCTGGTAGACGATGACGCCGTACGTGACTTTCAGGATATGTTCCAAAAGCGGCGTATCGTATTTGACGCTCGCAGGATTCAGCTTGTTCTGGATATACGTGGGGATGTACGCCATCGGGCCCGGGCGGTAGAGCGCCACGCCCGCGATGATATCTTCAAGGCAGCCGGGCTTCAGCTCCTTCATAAAGCGCTTCATGCCGCCTTGTTCGAGTTGGAACACGGCGTCCGTATCCCCTTCGGAAATGAGCTCGTACGCCTCTTTGCTTTCGTACCCGATCTCCGCCCAGTCAATGACCCTGCCCGTATCTTCGAGGATGTAGTCGCACGCCTTTTTGATATCGGTGAGCGTCGTCAGCGCAAGGAAGTCCATCTTCAGCATGCCGATGGATTCCACTTCCTTCATATCGAACTGCGTGGTAACATCCTCGCCGTTGCGCGAAAGCGGCACGTTGTCTGCAATGGGCTTGCGGCAGATGACGACGCCCGCCGCGTGCATGGACGTGTTGCGCGGCATGCCTTCGAGCCTCAGCGCCATGTCGATCACACCGTGCAGGCGCTCGTCCGTTTCATAGATCTGAATAAAATCCGCGTTGCGCTTGCGCTCCTGCTCTTCCAGCGTTTTGAGCAGCTCATTGCGCTTTTCCTCTTCCAGCGACGGATCGGCGATCTTCTTTTTCAGCCCTTCGATGTTCCAGCCGAGCAATTCACGGATGGTCGATTTCCCGTCCATGAGCTTTGTCACGCGGTCGGTCTCCGAAAAAGGCACGCGCAGCACCCTGCCCACGTCTTTGATCGCCGCCTTTGAGGCAAGCGTACCGAACGTGACGATCTGCGCCACGTTTTCAGGGTGGTATTTGTTGCGGACGTATTCGATGACTTCGGGGCGGCGTTCGTTACAGAAGTCGATATCGAAATCGGGCATGGTGACGCGATCGGGGTTCAGAAATCGCTCAAAGAACAGATCGTATTTGAGCGGGTCGACGTCCGTAATGCCGATGGCGTAGGCGACGATGCTCGCCGCGCCGCTGCCGCGCCCGGGGCCGACGGGGATGCCGTGCTCCTTCGACCAGCGGATAAAATCCATGACGATGAGATAGTATTCGGCAAACCCCATGCCGATAACGATGCCCAGCTCATAGTCGGCGCGCTTTTTCACCGCGTCCGTGATCTCGCCATAGCGCTTTTTCAGCCCGTCCCACGTCAGTTTCGTAAGATAGTCGCGCGGGTCGGAACCGTCGTCGGGGGTATAGCCGGGAATGAGCGATTTGTCCTTGATCGGGTCGCCGTTGTCTTTCAGGTCGAAGCACGGCTCTTCGGCGCACTTCTGCGCAATGACGAGCGTATTGGAGATCGCTTCGGGCACATAATGGAACAGCTCCGCCATCTCTTCGGGCGTTTTCAGGTAGAATTCATGCGTATCGAAACGCATGCGGTTGGGGTCTTCGACCGTCTTTTTGGTCTGGATGCACAGCAGGATGTCCTGCATCTCCCAATCTTCTTTGTTGATGTAATGCACGTCGTTAGTGGCGACGGTCTGCACGCCGATCTCTTTGGCGAGCTGCAAAAGGAGGGGCAGGACGCGCTTCTGCTCTTCGATGCCGTGATCCTGTATCTCAATGTAAAAGTCTTCGCCGAACATCTCTTTGAGTTCGAGCGCCGTCTTTTTCGCACCCTCGTAGTCGCCCTTCAAAAGCAGTTTGGGGATCCGCCCGGCAAGGCACGCAGAGAGGCACACCAGCCCTTCGCTGTGTTCGCGCAGCGTCTTATAATCGGCGCGCGGCTTGTAATAAAACCCGTCGACGAACGCGAGCGAGTCGAGTTTGACGAGGTTTTTATACCCTTTTTTGTTTTTGGCGAGCAGGATCAGGTGATCGAAATCCCCTTTCCCGTCCTTGGCATACATGTCCTGCGTCATGTACATTTCGCAGCCGATGATCGCCTGAATGTTGTGCTTGCGGCAAAGTTCCGCAAAATACAGCGTCGCATACATATTCCCGTGATCGGTGATGGCGATCGCGGGGATCTTGTTTTTTACGCAGTGGTCGACCAGCTCGTCCACTTTGCAGGCGCCGTCGAGCAAACTATATTCCGTGTGTACGTGTAAATGAATAAAATCAGCCATCTCTTTTTTCCGAACCGTAAAAACCGCAGAGAGCGCAAACCGCCCTCTGCCTGCCGCGTGCGGGAGCGACCCGCCCCTCCATTCTGCCGCACGAAAGCCGCACGGGAACGCCCGTGCGCTCCTTTACAGCTTTTCCACGAACGCCGCAATGCCTTCGGCGGCGCGCTTACTGTCTTGCCCTTCGGCGAGAACGGTGTATTCGTCGCCCCGCAAAAACTTCATGGACAGCAGCCCGATGATGCTTTTTGCGTTGGCACGTTTGTTGCCGTCGGCAAAGGTGATCTCGCTCTTGTACTTGCTCGCCTCAAAGACGATGCGCTGCGCGTCATACGCGTTGTACGTATCCTTATGGTAGACAAACACTGCCCTATTCATCGTTTTCCTCCGTTGTTTCTTCCGCTGTTTTTATCAGCTTTCTGAACCTGTGATTGATGCAGCTTTTGGAAATGCCGAGCCGCTCCGCAAGCTCCGCCAAAGAAGCCTCTTTGTCTGCCAGCCGCGCTTCCGCCACGGCGCGCAGGCCCGCATCCAATGCGTCCAGCCCGCCCGACGCTTGCAGCCGTTCGATGGCGCGAACCTGTGAAACGGACGCAAGCACGCTCTTGTCATAATTTTTCTGCATGCAGTTGGCGATGCGGTTGATGCGGTTGCGCGCGTCCTTGCGCCGCGAAACGGCGTCCAGCGAAGCCAGCGAGCGCTCCGCGCCCAAAAGGGAAAGAAAGTCTGAAATGCTCTCTCTGCTCTTTACATAGACGACGGTATCGTTTTTGCGCGGAACGCACTTTGCAAGTACGTCAAACGTTTCCAGCAGCGCGCAATACTCCTCCGCCAGCTGCCTGCGCGAAAACACGACTTCCAGATGGTACCCGCCCGTGCCGTCCTCTTTCGGCAGCGTACAGCTCCCGCTCCCGCAGAAAGCCCCCGCAAGGAAGGCGCGCTTGCAGCAGTCGTTTTCCAGCAGGTAATCGCCTATCCCGAACCGAAGCGCAACTTTGCCGCCGTCGCGTTCGGCAATGCCGAGCTCGAACAGAATGTAGAGCGAGCGGGAGGAAAGGCAACGGAACACCAGCCTGCCCCTGCCGCTGCGCCTGTCCGTGCCCGCCTGCACGATCTGCAATTCCGCACCGAACAGCTCTTCGGCAAGCCCGATAAAGTATTCGGCAACGCGTTCGCTTTCGGTAACGAATTCAAACCCGATACCTTCGCTGCTGTGTACGATGCTGCCCGTAACGCGCAAAAAAGCAGAGAGCGCCGCCGTTTTGCAGCAGGCGTTTTCAAACCCGTTGCGGATGAGCTCGCGCTTGACTTCGCCCGTAAAATTGATCTTCGCCACGTTACAGATTTCTCTCTTTGTATTCTATGAAACGGAACCGCGGGGTGCGCCCGTCGATGTTGTCTATCCGTTCGCGCGGGATCGCAACACGCCGCAGCTGTTCCTCCACGCGCTTTGTATCACCGACGCGCCCGGGGGAATGCGCATCCGAGTCAATGATGAAGCGCACGCCCGTATCGCACACGGCGGCAAGCTCGTCGTCGGTAAGGTGCATCTTTTTGGAATTGAGCTCGACGTATGTGCCGCAGTCACGCGCGGCTTTGGCGACTTCCGCCGCGTCACAGAAGCTGAGGTAATTCAGGTGCGTCACTGCGTCAACGGGATACCGCTCGATGCTGTTTATCAGCGCCTTCGTATTGTAGCGGATCAACGCCTGCGGCGGGTTTTTGCCGCGCTTTGTGTACCACCAATTGCGGAAAAACAAATTGCGCATCCCCTGCGCGAACGGTTTGAACCGCACAAAACGGTGGATCCCCATCAGAAAGACGTCAAAGTCTTTGTAGTCTTCCTCTTTCAGGTCGGTCGACCCGCTCTCGCCGAGAAGATCCGCCTCGATCCCGACCAAAACGCGCACACCGGTCTGCTCCGTCGCCGC
This sequence comes from uncultured Bacillota bacterium, assembly GCA_949282395.1. GTDB lineage: Bacteria > Bacillota > Clostridia > Christensenellales > Borkfalkiaceae > Borkfalkia. Next base: position 4,553 of record CASDPE010000052.1, read on the forward strand.
TTTGCAATCGGCGATCAGCCGCGGCATCCGCCTGTGCCTCAGCCCGAACGCCATCTGCCCGAAGCCGTGGTCTGTGATCGCAATCTCCCGCAAACCACGCTCCTTCGCCTGCAACGCATTTTCCAAAACGGTTCCCTTGCCGTGGCTGTACACGGTGTGCGTATGATAATCGCCCGTAAGCTGCATTCAGAATTCTCCTATATAACGGATCTCCTCTTCAAGCAAAACACCGCAGCGGCGCAGCACGGCGCTCTTCACCGCCTGAATGAGCGCATAAACGTCTGCCGAACTCGCCCCGCCCGTGTTGAGGATAAAATTTGCGTGCGCAGGCGAAACGATCGCCCCGCCCACGGAAACGCCCTTTATGCCCGCTCTCTCAATGAGCGCGCCCGCAGGATCGCCCTGCGGATTTTTGAAAACACAGCCCATGCTCCTGCCGCGGGGAAGCCGCCTTCTTGCCGAAATGACCCCGTTTATGTCACGCAGAATACTCTGCTTATCCGCGTTATCCGTCGTAAATTCGACAGAAAGCACACAACAGGGCTTCTCCATAAAGACGGAGTGCTTATACGAAAACGCGCACTCTTCCGCCGTGAACCTGCGCACCGTTTTACCGCAGAGCGCCGTGACGCTGCGGACCCTGCTGCCAATGTATATGCCGCCCGCGCCCGCATTCATAAAGACCGCGCCGCCGACGCTTGCGGGGATCCCCGCCAAAAAATGCAGCCCGCCGCAGCCGCTTGCAGCCGCAAACGCGAGCAGCTTCGCGATCCGCACGCCGCTTCCCGCTTCGATAATCTGCCCGCAGCGGCGCAGCATACAAAGCCGATCGGTTTTGATAACAACGCCGCAAAACCCACTATCCGACGCAAGCACGTTCGATCCCCTTCCGAGAACGATTCGGGGCACCCCTATGCGCGCAAGGCGCGAAAGGGCATTTTCCAGCATTTCGGGCGAGGACGGGTACAGTGCGCAGAGTGCGTTGCCGCCCGTACCGATCGTCGTATGACGGCTGAAGGCGAACGGCTGTTCCGCCCGCAAAGCCTTCCACTCCTCCTCCGAAAAAGCCGTGCGGATATCCATTCGTTTTTATCCCCCTTATTATACAGCAAAACGCCGCTTTTTACAATGTTTCCGTGAAGAATTTTTGCAATTTTTTTGCGCCGTTTTTGTCTCCGCGCAAAGCAGCGTCCGCCGCCGCACGCACCTCTTCCAACGCGTTTGCCGTCAAAAAGGCATTCAGCGTATATTCGGGCACAGCGCGTTCGGCTGCGCTCATCGCGCCGCTTTCATACGCTTTGCCGCACACGGGCAGCATGCCGATGCGCGAAAGCGTGCCCTGCACCTCAGCCGACAGCAGCAGCGATAAAAACCCGCATGCCGCAAAATAGCGCTCGCGGTCACGCGAACAGACAGCCATGTACTGCCACAGGTCGCAATAGCCCGTGAGCGGCTCGGCGGAAACTGCGGCGCTGCGCGCCTGAAAGCGGTACACATCGCGCTGGCTGCCGAGCATGTACTTGTATTTTCCCTGCAAAAGCGCGACGTATGCCCGCACGGGCTCTGCGCGGTCAAATTCCCCCGTCAGCCCCGCCGCGTATGCGGCGGCCGCCGTCACGCCCCTGCCCTGCGATAAAAGCGTATTCTGCGCGTTCACGTCCGAATAGTCGCCTTCGAGCGTAAACAGAAAATACTGCCCGCGGCACCACGGCACGGCATACGTTTCTGCTCCGATGCTGCCCGCCGTACTTTCGGCGCCGCGCAGCGGGAGCGCCGCATCCGCCGCGAGATCCACCCCGACGCCAAAGGACAGAAGGTCTGGGTATTCCCCGCCAGCCGCCGCATTCGCGGCGCTCGCGGGCGTATGCGCGCTCACAAGCACAAAAACGCCCTCGTTTTGCTCCTCGTATGTGCGCGCAACCCCGCTCAAAAAAGCCGCCCTCGAACCCGTGCCGCCTTCAAAGCTGTCGATCTGCCACAGGCGCAATATCCCCGAAAAACCCGCGCGCTCCTGCCCGCCGCGGCGGGCAAGAGCGGGATACGCCACGGCGGCGCTCAGGGCGAGAACCGCCGCAAGCAGCAGGCAAAGCACGGGCACGCGCGCAGAACGGATAAAACGCTTCATATCCTCTATTATATTGCAGAGCGCCGCCGCATAGTAGTCGAAACGCAAAAAACGCCTGCTTCTGCAAGCAGACGTTTTTTACCAAAAGAATATTTACCTTCCGATCGTGCGCATGATCAGTTCCTGCGCGGCGTCATAGCCCATGCTCTTGAGCCTGAAATTGCGCGCTGCAACTTCGATGATGATGGAAAGGTTGCGCCCCGGCTTGACGGGGATCACGTGCTTCATGACCTTCACGTCAAGGATCGTTTCATACAGCGTTCCCTCGCCGAGGCGGTCATACGTCTTCCCTTCGTCCCAATTTTCCAGCTCCATGACAAGGTCGACCTTCTTTTCGTCGAGAATGGAGCCCGAACCGTACATGTTTTTGATGTTGATGATGCCGATGCCGCGCAATTCCATGAAATAACGGATCGTTTCGGGCGAAGAGCCGTACAACTCATCCGAAACACGCTTAATGATGACGCTGTCATCCGCTACGAGGCGGTGCCCACGCTTGATCAGCTCCATCGCCGTTTCGCTCTTACCGACGCCGCTGTGCCCCGTGAGCAGGATCCCCACACCGGAAACGTCGACGAGCACGCCATGCACGGTCAGCATGGGGGCAAGATGCTTGTTCAGATAGAAGAACAGATCGTTCAGGATGACCGTCGTCATTTTGTCCGTGCGCAGAATGGGGCAGCCCGTGAGCCGCGCTTCCTCGATCAACTCCTGCAAAACAGGCAGATCGCGCGCCAGAATGATACAGGGGATGTCGCTGAACGAAAGCAGTTGCTTGATGCGTTCGCGGCGGACGTCCTGCGGCAGGTCGCGCAAAAATTCATACTCGGTATTGCCGAGCACAAGAATGCGCGAAGAATCAAAATATTTGAAAAATCCCGCAAATTGGAGCCCCGGGCGCGTGACGCTGTACGAGGTAAGCGTCAGCCTGCCCCGCCCCGCAAAGACGATCTCCAGCCCGAGATCGCCGCAAAAATTTTCCAATAAGATCGTTTCCGGCTCGTTCATTCCTCTTCCCCCAATGCAAATTTACGGATCGCATAGGCGACGCCGTCTTCGTCGCAGGTCTTTGTAACAAAACCTGCCGCCGCTTTCAGCTCGGGCACCGCATTGCCGACGGCGACCCCGAGCCCCGCCGCCCTGATGAGCGGCAGGTCGTTGAAGTTGTCTCCGCACCCGATCGTTTCGGACAGCGGGATCTTGTAATGCGAAGCAAGAAAGGCGAGCGCGCTCCCCTTGTCTGCCCCTTTCGGCGCGATCTCGACCATCTGTTCCATGCTCGACGTTACGTAATACCGCTCTCCGAACATGGAAGAACAGCTTTTAAGGAGCGCGTCACGCTTATCGGGCAGGCACATGGCGACGATCTTGTTTGCGGCGATCCCTTCTTCGCCGACCGTTTGCGAGATATGCAGCCCCGTCAGGATGCCGCGCACGCGGCAGACGCGCTCATACATGGAGCGGAACACATCGTCTGCGTTGACGAAAAACCTGTCCCCGTCATAGACGTGGATATGGTTTGCGCCGCTCTCCAAAAAGCGGCATATTTCCGCGGCGTCTTCATTCGGGATGCGCTCGTCGCGCAGCACTTTGCCGCTTGCAATATCGCACACGGATCCGCCTTGGTAGGCGACGATGAGCCCGCGCAGCCCCATTTCCTGCGCGTACGGCAGGATAGACGAAGTCATGCGCCCCGTACAGAGCGCAAATATACCGCCCGCCGCAACAAAAGAGCGCACGGTGCGCTTGGTTTCTTCTGAAACGCTTCCGTCCGTATGCCGCAAAGTTCCGTCAAAATCGGAGGCGACCAGCTTATAGCGCAACATCAAAGTTCTTCCTCAAAATACTTTTTAATGACGGCGGCAAGGCTTTCGCCGATGCCGCTGACGGCGGCGATCTCGCCCTGCGGCGCACGCATCAGGCGGTCGATCGTGCCGAACCGCTCCAACAGCGCCTTCCGCTTGATCTTGCCGACCCCCGGGATCTCCGTCAGCACAGACGTAAGCGTGCGCTTGCTGTGGATGTTGCGGAAATAGGTGACGGCAAAGCGGTGCGCCTCGTCACGCAGGCGCTGCAGCATGCGCAAACAATAATCGCGCTTGTCCAGCAGAACGCTTTCCTTGGCGTTCAGCGTAAAGATCTCTTCCTCGCGCTTGGCAAGGGAAATGAGGTCGACCCCTTCCACGCCCGCACGGCGGAACACCTCTTCCACGGCGGAAAGCTGCCCCTTGCCGCCGTCGATGACCACAAGATCGGGCTTGGCAAAGCGCTCTTCCTCCTCCGTACCGAGCTTCGCAAGACGGCGGCCGAGCACCTCTTGCAAACTCGCAAAGTCGTCCGCTCCCTCCACGGTCTTGATGCGGAAGCGGCGGTAACTGCTGCGGTCGGGCTCCCCGTCTATAAAGACGACCATTGACCCGACCTTGTCGACCCCGCTGATGTTGGAAATATCATAGCACTCCATGCGGCGGGGATAGCGCGCAAGCCCCAAAACTTCCTGCAAACGCCTGCACGCGTTGACGGTCATATCCTCGCGATGACGGATCTTGTCTATGACCTTATCTAAGTATTCGGCGGCGTTCTTTTCCGCCATCTCCAAAAGTTGCCTGCGCACGCCCTGCTTGGGGGCGAGCACGGAAACGCTTTTGCCGTACTGTTCGCGGAAAAAGCCTTCCAAAAGCTCGGTTTCGCAGCACTCCTGCACAACGACCTCTTCGGGAAGCTGCTGTTTGGCATAATACTGCGCCAGAAAAGACGCGACCGCTTCGCCGTCCTGCGAGGCGTTTTCCACCGCATACGTACGCGCGCCCTGCATGATGCCGCCGCGGATGATGAGCACACCGACCGCCGCGTACATTTTGTTGCTCATGTACGCAAAAACGTCTGCGTCAAGGTCGCGTTTGAGCGCCGTGATCCTGCGCAGCGCGATCTTGGAGAGCATTTCCAGCTTGTTGCGGCAATCCAGCGCCAGCTCAAACTCCTCGTTCGCGGCATAGCGCTCCATCCGTTCGCGCAGGCGCTCTTCCACATCCCCTTCTTCCCCGCTCAAAAAACGCATTGCAGCCTGCACGCGTTCCCTGTACTCCTCCTCGGAGATGAGGTGCGCGCAGGGCGCTCCGCAGCGGTGGATGTGGTAATTCAGGCACGGTTTTTTCGGCTTTTCACCGATCGCCGTAGAACAAGTGCGCACTCCGAACGCCGTATTGACGATCTCAAGCACGTCCTTCACTCGCACGCCGCCCATGTACGGCCCGAAGTACTTGCTCCCCTTTTGCAATTTGCGCGAAAGGGAAAACGCGGGATAGCGCTCGGACACGGTGACTTTGACGTACGGATACGTTTTATCGTCTTTGAGCAGGATGTTGTACTTCGGCTTGTATTTTTTGATGAGATTGTTTTCAAGAGCCAGCGCGTCGATCTCGGACTTGGTGATGATGTAGTAAAAGTCTGCTATGCAGGCGACCATCGCGGCGACTTTTTCCGTTTTGACGGAGGAATGAAAGTACTGCCGCACACGGTTTTTCAGCACGCGTGCCTTGCCGACGTAGATCACGTTTCCGTCCTTATCCAGCATGACGTAGACGCCCGGGTTTTCCGGCAGAAGTTTCAACTTTTCCCTGATCTCATCCATAGGCTTACCGCTCCCCTGTATTATACAATACGGCGGCGGAATTTGCAATAAAATAAGGGCAACTTCTTTCGCTGCCCTTATCTGCTTTGCCGCGCGGCTCCATGCCGCCGCTCAATATCCGAGGAATTCCACGCCTTTGAGCAGAACATCGTTCACGATCTCATTTTTCAGGCGGTAAAAAATGACCTTACCGAGGCGGTCTGCCGCCACGATCCCGAGATTTTTCAGATAGCGCAGCTGGTGCGACACGGTGGTCTGGTTGATATCCAGCACACGCGAAAGATCGGTCACGCACAGCTCCGTGATGGCGAGCGCGGAAAGGATGCGCACCCGCGTACTGTCAGCAAATACGGAGAAGAAGCAGACGATCCCGTCCAGCACCTCCCCGCAGGGCACATAATTTTCCACCAGCGACTGCGTTCTTTTGTCCAATAAAAGCGTTTCGGCTGCCATTATCCGCAAACCTCCCGTGCAAAAATGCTTACCGTAACCATTGTAAACGACGGGTGCCGATATGTCAACCTGCGCATATCGCAACGTTTGGCGCAGACGGAGAAGTTTTGTCGGATAGCGGCGAATGCACAAAAAAGCGAAGCGCGCTCTTTTTCCGCCCGCGGGCGTCGCAAGCCGCCGCGACGGCAACCTCACGGAGC
>CASDPE010000053.1 GCA_949282395.1 uncultured Bacillota bacterium
TGGCGCGAGGAGACGAGCAAGGACGCGAAGACGTATACGGATAAAGAAGTCACTGCGGCAAAGGCGGATGTCTATACCTACGGCGAAGGGGAGTATATCCTGCTGACGGGCAGCTTTACGATCGATGGGGTCGTCAACCATCAGGTGTGGATGCAAACGGCTCCTGCTACGACCCTCGATGATAACAAAGTCGGCTTCCTCGGCACCTTCAACGGGAACGGGCACACCATCACGGCAACGGTCGGGCAGAGCGGCTTGTTCGGCGATCTCGGCAGCGGCGCGGTCGTCAAAAACCTCGGCGTTGTGGCAACGCTCAACTATGCAGACGTTCATTCTGTTGCAAGAAACGAGAATATCCCAGGCCAGCCTGCGGCGTTGGCGTGCCGCGCCTACGGCGCCACGATCGAAAACTGCTACATTTCCGTAAAAGACGGCTGCGAGCAGACGGGCAGGCGCTCGGGCGTGTTCATGACGGCGGGCAACGTAACGATCAAAAACAGCGTGATCGTAAGCGATTCCAAAGCGGATAACGGCGCCGTACTCACCGAGTATGTGCACACAGGCTACAAAGTCACCTGCGAAAACGTGGTTGCCGTGTCGTATAGTGCAAGCATTCAGGTCTTTGCCCGTTACGAAGGCAATGCCGAATGCGCAACCGGCGTGACCATTGTCAACGGGCGGCTTCAACACCGAATACTTCTATGTGGAAGAGGGCTACATCCCGCAGTGGGGCAAGACGGCGGCAGACTTCAAGCCTGTTGCGGCGATCACCGAAAACAGCGTAGAGGTCACCACCGAAACGGGCACAGACGGCAACACGGCGCAGCTTAGCTACACCTTCACCTACCGCGGCACCCCGATCACCGAGGGCGTTACGGTCGCATGGACGGTGACGGGCGGCGGCGATACCATTGCCTCTGTTTCGCAGGATGGCGAGGTGACGGGGCTTGCCGAAGGCACGGCGGAAGTCACACTCAAAATCACGTACAACACGGTAGAGTATACCGATACGGTCACCGTAATTGTCACGATGCCCGTCAAGGACGCGGCGCTTGCGGAAGAGGTGGTGTTCCTCAAATCGGTCACAGACCTTGCTTCTTCGCTGACCGCAGAGGACGTTTGGGGCGCAGATTCGGGTAAGACCATTGTGGACGTCCGCTACGGTTCGGCGGCTGCCTCGGCAAGCATTTTGAGCGGCGGCACGCTGGATTGGGCGGACGTGCCCCTCGGGGAAAGCGTGTTCTACGTCGTCGGCAGCGACAACGTGGCGTACAAGTTCACGGCGCTGCTTGTCACAAAGACGATCGGCACTGCGGACGAGTTCATGGCGTGGCGCGAGGAGACGAGCAAGGACGCGAAGACGTATATAAACGCCGATACTGCAAAGGCGGACGTCTATACCTACGGTGAAGGGGAGTACATCCTGCTCACGGCGGATATCACCCTTACGGAAGATTTACAGCACAAGATCTGGCTGCTGATCGCTGCGGACACCGTACCGAATGACAATAAAGTCGGCTTCCTCGGTACCTTCGACGGGAGCGGGTACACCATTACGGCGCAGAGTGCGGGCTGGAGTGGTTTGTTCGGCGATCTCGGCAGCGGCGCGGTCATCAAAAACCTCGGCGTTGTGGCTACGCTGAGCAATACGGATGGTATTACCGGTATTCAGGTGCGCCCTGCGGCGCTGGCAAGCCGCGCCTACGGCGTGACGTTTGAAAACTGCTACTTTGACGTGACGTGCGGAACGGTCGTACGGTACAGCGGGCTGTTGTTTGCCACGGCGGCAGACATCACGTTTGAAAACTGCGTCATCGTCGGCACGCCGGGCAACGGTACGGCGGCGGCAACTTCCGCGTTGGTCACTTCGTTTGTGCCGATCAACCACTACAACAGCATTTCCTTCGAGAATACTGTTCTGATCTCGCGGAACGCGAGCAATCAGGCGATCGCGTTCAATGGGAACAACAGCGCCTTTACGGCAGATGTGACCGTCATCAATGGTTCTGCGGTGGACTTCGACATCACAGCCTACGAGCTTACGGGCTTTGACGCGAGCGGCTTCAACACCGAATACTTTACGGTAGTGGCTGACCGCATCCCGCAGTGGAAGAGAGCGCAGGCATAGGCGCTTTTGCAGGCAAACAGAGGGGGAGAGAAACGGAAGATCGCTTGCGAGAGACCTTTCTCTCCCTTTTTCTGCCAAACGAGAAAACAGGAGCAAAATATGGAAAAGACGATGAAAGCGGCGGTATTTCACGGGCGGCACGATCTGCGCATCGAACAGATCGCCGTGCCGAAAATCAAGGAAAACGAAGTGCTCGTAAAAGTCGCCTATTGCGGCGTGTGCGGCACGGACGTACATATTTTCGAGGGCGACAAGGGCTGCGCGGAAGTGCATCCGCCCATTGTGCTTGGGCATGAATTTTCGGGCGTTGTCGAGCGGGTCGGCGCCGCCGTGCAGGGCAGAAAGGCAGGCGACAGGGTCAACGTCGATCCGAACGTGCTGTGCGGATCGTGCAAATACTGCCTTTCCGCAAAGGGGCATTTCTGCGAGCATATGACGGGCATCGGCACCATGGTCAACGGCGGATTCGCCGAATACGTCGCGGTGCCCGCCGGGCAGACGCATCTCATATCCGAAAAAACGGATATGCAGTCGGCGGCAATGACGGAGCCGCTGGCGTGCTGCCTGCACGGCATGGATCTGTGTGAAATAAGACCCGGCGACAGGGTGCTCATCATCGGCGCGGGCATGATCGGGCTGCTGATGCTGCAGCTTTCGCGCTTGTCGGGCGCGGCGTTTGTAGCGGTGTCTGAACCCGTGGCGTCAAAGAGGGAAGAGGCGAAAAAGCTGGGAGCCGACCTGTGTATCGATCCCGTACCGATGGCGGGCGGCGAATTTGAAAAACTGTGCCAAGGCTACGATTTCAACTGCGTGATCGAATGCGCAGGGCTCACGCGCACCATCGAACAGGCGATCGCCGCCGCCGGCAAAAAAGCGACGGTGATGCTGTTCGGGCTGACAAAGCCGGACGACGCAGTCACGCTGAAACCGTATGACGTGTTTTCCAAAGAACTCACGCTGCGTTCGTCGTACATCAATCCGTACACGCAGCAGCGGGCGCTGGCGCTCATTGAGCAGGGTAGGGTAGATGTCAAGAGCATGGCGTGCCCGCCTGTCCCCCTTGAAAAACTGCCCGAAGTTCTGGCGGACGCTGGGCTCCGTGCCAAAGGGAAATTTGTGGTGAAATTATAATTTTGTTATGGCATTGTCTGCGTAATGCGGATATTCCCTTGTCCGCAACGAGCAGGCCGATACGAAAAAAAAGGAAAATTGTATGAAAAAAGAAATGAAAGTCGCCGTCATGAACGGCGTAGGGAAAATGGGGTTTGAAAGGCGCCCCGTACCCGTCCCCAAAGACGACGAGGCGCTTGTAAAGCTGGAATACGTGGGCATCTGCGGTTCCGATCTGCACTATTACGAAGACGGCAAGATCGGCAACTACGTCGTAAAACCGCCTTTTGTATTGGGTCACGAGCCGGGCGGCACTGTGGTTGCCGTCGGCAAAAACGTGAAAAACGTAAAGGTCGGCGACCGCGTCGCGCTGGAACCGGGCAAAACGTGCGGGCATTGCGAATTCTGCAGGCAGGGCAAGTACAACCTCTGCCCCGACGTGGTGTTTTTTGCGACGCCGCCCATAGACGGAGTATTTTGTGAATATGTCGCGCACGAAGCGGCGCTCTGCTTCAAATTGCCCGATAACGTTTCCACCATGGAGGGCGCGCTCATCGAGCCGCTCGCCGTCGGCTTCCACGCCGCCATGCAGGGCGGGGCGAAGTTCGGGCAAAAGGCGCTCGTTACAGGCGCGGGGTGCATAGGGCTGGTCACCGCTATGGCGCTCAAAACAATGGGCGTATCCGAAGTGTATGTGAGCGACGTGCTTCCTTCCCGCCTGCAAAAGGCGAAAGAACTGGGGGCAGACGAGATCGTCAACAGCAAGGAAGAAGACCTGCAAAAGCGCATCGCCGAACTTACGGGCGGGCAGGGAGTAGATCTTGCCGTGGATACGTCCGGTAACGAAATTGCCGTGAATGGCGCCATCGAATGCGTCAAAAAGGGCGCGAACATCGTGCTCGTCGGGTACAGCCGCAGCGGCATGATGAATCTTGCGATCAGCCGCGCGCTGGATAAAGAGGTGACCTTCAAAACGGTGTTCCGCTACCGCCACGTCTACCCGCTCGCCATCCAAGCGGTCGCCGAAGGGAAAATCAACCTGAAAGGCATCGTATCCGACGTGTTCGAGCTGGACGACGTTCAGACCGCCATGGACAGGAGCGTGCAGGAAAAGGCGAAGATCGTAAAAGCGGTCGTGCACATCGGGTAGGGGAAGCTATGGCGAAGTTTGTTGTCTTTGATATGGACGGCGTGCTGGCGGATACCGAGCCGCTGCACCGCGAATCCTGCCGCGCACTGCTGGAAAAGCTGCGTCTGGACGTGGCGGCGATCCTGCCCAAGGCGTACGCGCGCAGCAAGCGCGAATTCTGGGGCGAGGTCGCGCGCGAAAACGGGTTGCTGTATACCGCAGACGAGCTGACGCGCTGGGAGTTCGACCTTTTGATCGGCATTGTACGCGAGCACGGGCTGCGCCCGACGGCGGGGCTTTGCGAAACGCTGCAAAAGCTGCGCGGGGCGGGCTGCACGCTCGCCGTGGCGTCCTCGTCTGACCGCGTGTACGTGCAGGCGATCTTAGAGATGACGGGGCTGAAAGGGTATTTTTCCGCCGTCGTCTGCGGGAACGACGTCGCCGCGGCAAAACCCGCGCCGGACGTGTACCTGCGCGCGCTGGAACTGTGCGGGGCGGAGGCAGGGCAAGCCGCCGCCGTGGAAGATTCGGATACGGGCATTGCGGCGGCAAAGGCGGCGGGGCTGTACTGCGTCGGGTTCGACGCCGTTTCGGATGAAAAATTCCGTCAGAAGTTCACCTTTGCCGATGCGGTCGTTCATGATATGCGCGAAGTGCTCCCGCTCCTTGCCGCGCATTTTGAAGAGAAAGGGGTATGAAAGAAGTAAAATTTATCGGCGTAAAGGAAAAGACGAATGTCTTTTCGTTGCGGAAAGAATTTGTGTTGGAAAAGACGGGCAGGGCGGTCTTGTATGCGACCGCCCTGGGCGTCTATTTCGCCGAGCTGAACGGTAAACGTGTGGGAGACGCCTATCTTGCTCCCGGCTGGACGTCATATGATAAAATGCTGCAAATGCAAAAGTACGATGTAACAGAATTGCTCCGCGAAGGGCAGAACGTGCTGGAGCTGACTGTCGGCGAGGGGTGGTACCGCAGTGGCGTGGTATGTACGCGCAAGCGCTACGGGGAACAGACTGCCGTCTGCGCCGAACTGTGTATGGAAGGCTGTTTACGTATCTGTACGGACGAAACATGGCAGGCGCGGGAAAGTTTTATCCGCTTTTCGGGCATATATGACGGCGAAACGCAGGACTATACCGTGCCCTGTAAGCCGCTGACCACCGTTGTTGTTCCGTACGAACGTGAAAAGATTGTGCCGCAGATGTGCGAGCCCGTGCGCAGCATCGAACGGCTGCCCGTCCGGGAGATCATCCTCACCCCGAAAGGGGAACGGGTGTACGACTTCGGGCAGAACATAGCGGGCGTCGTCGAAGTAAAAACGCCCGAAGATTTTTGCGGCACGCTCACGCTGCAATTTGCGGAGATACTCGTCGGCGGAAATTTTTACATCGAAAACTTGCGCGAAGCCAAGGCGACGGATACCTTTACCGTTCGCGGCGCGAAAACGCTTTCGCCCGAATTTACCTACCACGGGTTCCGCTATATGAAACTTACGGGTGCGCAGCTGCCTGGGGAAAGTGTTACGGCGGTCGTGCGGCATACGGATTTGCGTCGCACGGGATGGATCAAAATGGATAACGAAAAGCTTGACAGGCTTTTGGAGAATGTTATCTGGGGGCAGCGCGGGAATTTTGTGGATATCCCCACCGACTGCCCGCAGCGCGACGAACGGCTGGGCTGGACGGGCGATATCAACGCATTCTGCCGCACGGCGGCGTACAACTATGACGTGCGCGCCGTTTTGCGCAAGTGGCTTGCGGATGTGCGCAACGGGCAGGCGACAACGGGCGAGATTCCGCATATCGCTCCCGATGTGTTAGGCAGCAAGCGCACGAGCGCCTTTTGGTGCGATGCCATCGCCATGGTGCCGTGGGCGCTGTACCGAATGTACGGCGATACCTCTTTTCTCTTTGAAAATTATGAGGCGGTAAAGCGGTTCATCGCCGCCCGCGAACGCACGATGCGGCACGGGCTTGTCGTGCGCGGGCACGAGTTCGGCGATTGGCTCGCGCTTGACAACGAGCCGTTCGCCGATAACGGGCTGCGCGGCAGGACGGACGAGTATTTCATCACGAACGTGATGCACACCGAAACGCTGCGCATCGCGGCGGAAACGGCGCGCCTGCTCGGGAAGGGAGAGGAGGAAGCGCTCTATGCAAAAAAGCGCGAAAAACTGCTCACGGCGATGCGCAGGGAGTATTTTACGGCGCGGGGGCGGCTCGTCTTTGACACGGTCACAGCCCAAACGCTTGCTCTGCAGTTTCATATCGTACCGGAGCGGCACAGGGCGAAACTTGCCGCCGCGCTCAACGAGAATGTGAAAAAGCACAAATACAGGGTTTGTACGGGGTTCATCGGCACGCCGTTCGTGCTGTTCGCGCTTGCCGATAACGGGTATTTTGAAACGGCGGAACGTATGCTGTTCAACGAAGAATATCCGGGCTGGCTGTACGAGGTGAACATGGGCGCCACGACCATTTGGGAGCGCTGGAACAGCCTGCTGCCGGACGGCACGCCCAACCCCGACGGCATGAACAGCTACAACCACTATGCCTACGGGTCGGTCATGGAATTTGTGTACCGCCGTATTGCGGGTATCGAGGAGACGGAAGCAGGGTTTGCAAAAGTGCGGCTTGTGCCGCATCCGTGTGAAAAGGTGCCCGCCCTGCGCGCCCGCTTTGAAAGCGCGCACGGCACGATCGTTTCCGCCTATGAAAGGAAGAACGGGAAGACCGTCTATTCGTTCGAGGTGCCGGAAGGCGCCGCGGCGGAGATCGTGCTGCCGGGCGAGCCGCCCGTATCCGTCGGCGGCGGGGCGTATCGTTATGAGCGGGCGCTTGCCGCGCCTTTGCAGGGCGAATGCGGCGTTTAGGTCTTTCGGGGCGGTGAATGGCGCTTGCCGCGCCTTTGCAGGGCGGCGCATGGTATTTGAGCTTTTTTGCAGGGATGTGAATACGGCGAGCTTTTCGGAGCGCATTACGGATGCGGGGGAGGAGGTTTGCATGTTGGAAAGCGTTTTGGGCGAACTGCACTATCTTGTCAGCGTGCTGCTGTCGGTCGTGTTGGGGTTTGCGATCGGGTACGAGCGCAAGCTGCGGTTCAAAGAGGCAGGCATCCGCACGCATACGATCGTGTGCGCGGGGAGCGCGCTGATCATGGTGGTGTCGAAGTACGGCTTCGGCGACTCGATCGAGGCGGACGCTTCCCGTGTGGCGGCGCAGATCGTGTCGGGCATCGGCTTTTTGGGCGCGGGTATCATCATCTACCGCAAGCACGAGATCCACGGGCTTACGACTGCGGCAGGCGTATGGGCAACGTCGGGCGTGGGGATGGCGGCGGGCGCGGGGCTGTACATCGTGGCGGCGGGGGCAACGGTCATCATCATCGCCGTGCAATGCCTGTTCCATGTGAACTGCAAGCTGTTCCGCACAAAGAAGTATTTTCAGATCAAGATCTGTTTCGTGAACGGCGGGGAAGAGTGCGGCAAGGTGAAGGAACTGTTTCGCGCGGATCGGTTCAACCGCCTCGTTATCGAGCGGAAGGGGGAAGAGACGTTGTACCACGCCACGCTGAACACGGGCGAAGAATTTTCTTCCGCGCAGTTACAGGAGATCATGGCGGAAAACCCGTTCATCAAATCGATCGAACGGTGCGACGAGGGTTGATTATCTGTAAACAGAGCAGATATAGCGGGCATTTATCTTTCTAAAATGCCTGAAAATTTTCAAGAGGTTTAAGAAAATGAAAATCAAATTTCCGGAAGGGTTCAAATGGGGCGTGGCTACCAGCGCCGCGCAAATCGAAGGCGCTGCTTTGGAGGACGGCAAGGGATTGTCCGTTTGGGATGTGTTTGCAAGAATACCCGGCAAAATACGCAACGGCGATACTCTTGACGTGGCGTGCGACCATTATCATCGGTATAAAGAAGATATTGCCATTGTAAAATCGCTGAATCTGAATGCGTATCGTTTTTCGTTTTCGTGGCCGAGAATTTTTCCCGAGGGTAAAGGAAAAATCAACGAAAAAGGCGTCGATTTTTATGACAGGCTGATCGATGAAATTTTAAGCAATTCCATTGAACCGAATGCGACATTGTATCATTGGGATCTGCCGCAGGCGTTGGAAGATCTCGGGGGTTGGCTGAACAGGGATTGCGCCGATTGGTTCGCGGATTATGCAGAATTCATATTCAAAAAGTTTTCAGACCGTCTGCCGCTGATCTCGACATTGAACGAACCGATCGCCACTTATGTAGGGTATGCAGGGGGCGGCTTTGCACCCGGCAAAAAGTTGGATCGTTTCGGCAAACAGGCTTCGCATAATATTTTATTGGCGCACGGAAAGGCGGTCGAGCGGTTTCGCGTATCGGCAAACAAAAACAGTAAAATCGGGATCGTTGTCGATATTTGGCATAACCATCCCGCAAGGCCGGATGATCCGGAAGATGTTGCGCTCGCTTTAAGAAAGAACGAGGAATCTTATCGGTTTTTCCTGAATCCGATTTTTAAGGGGCGTTATACGGATTATATTTTGAAATTGATGCAAGAAGAAAAAACGATGCCTTATATGGAGGATTCCGACTTCGATCTCATTCACCAAAAGTTGGATTTTTTCGGTTTGAATTGCTACAATCGTACGGTCGTTTCAAAGGATCGGCAGGCAATTCAGGAAAGCATAAAAGAGGCGGGCAGCGATATTTTGGATACCGGGATAGAATTTTATCCGAAAGCGATCTATGATGCAATAAAAATATTGTATAACGACTTTAATATCGACGTTCCCATATATATTACGGAAAACGGTACATACAGCCTCACCGAAAAATTAGAAAACGGCCATGTTCACGATGAGCAACGGATCAAGTATGTGAAAGGCTATTTAACGTATCTGCATAAGGCAATGGAAGAAGGCGCGGATGTTCGCGGTTACTATTTATGGTCGTTGCTTGACAATTTTGAGTGGTCATCCGGCTACAATTCCAAATTTGGCATCGTTTATAACGATCGGCAAACCCAAAAGCGAACATTGAAAGACAGCGCTTTGTGGTATAGCAATATAGCCAAAAACAATGAATTGGAAATATAGTTTTTGAAACGGAAAAATCAAACAGTCAGCGTGCGGCGGCTGGTATTGGGAAATAGCGGAAAACAGCAACTGTAAACGGTATCTGTCTTTGAGCGGCGGGAATTTTTCGTTCACAAACTGGAAAAAACGGCTCGCCCCCGAAGAAAAATATTCGTCGAGAAAAATATCGTTTTGCGTTGGCGAGAGTTTGAACGACGTGCTCCGAAAGATGACGCTCTATCGCCGCGATACTGCGAAATTCAGCGCGGCAGACAGCGGCCTGCCCGTCATTTTTAACGAGTATATGTGCTTTTCGTGGGATTCTCCCGACGAGGAGAGAACGCGCGCGCTCGTTCCCGTCGCGGCGGAGTGCGGTGCGGATGTGTATGTGATCGACTGTGGCTGGCACGACGAAGTGGACGGTACAAAGATCTATCCGTATGTAGGGAAGTGGCGCGAGAGCAAAACGCGGTATCCGCACGGCGTGAAGAATATCACCGATTATATCCGGTCTTTCGGTATGAAAGCGGGGCTTTGGATAGAGCCGGAAGTGGTGGGTTCGCTGAGCGGCGAGGAATACCCGGAAGATGCGTATATCCGCACGAACGGTCGGCGCGTTTTGGTGGCGGGGCGGTATTTTCTCGATTACAGGCATCCCGAAGTGCGCCGCCGCATGAGCAACGCGATCGCGCGCATGGTCGAAGAGTACGGCGCGCAGTATATTAAGGTCGACTGCAATCAGGACTGCGGAGTCGGCACGGAAGTGGAAAGCGATTCGTGCGGGGAAGGCTTGGAACAGACTTCGGAGGCTTTTTGGAAATGGTTGCAGGAACAGCGGGAAAAGTATCCGTCCGTTATCTTTGAAAGCTGTGCAAGCGGCGGTATGCGCATCGATTGGCAGAGCCTTCGCGTAAGTTCCGTTATGTCCGCATCCGATCAGGTCAATTACGATAAATTCCCGTACATCATCGCAAATATTTTTTCGGCGGCGCTTCCCGAGCAGGCGGCGTTTTGGAGTTATCCCGTCATTGACGGAAGATATGAGGAACCCGCGGGCAGGCAGACGGACAGCGAGGTCGTGATGAATATGGTCAACGCGAGCATGGGCAGGATGCACCTCGCTTCCGACCTTAAAAAGCTGACGGAGCGTCAACGTGCGTGGGTGAAGGAAGGCGTCGCGTTTGCGAAGTCGCAAAACGGATTTCGGCGGCGCGCTGTGCCGTTTCTCCCTTTCGGGTTCGCAAAGTTCGGCGATAAAAAGGCGGCAGTGGGGCTTCTTGCCGAAAACAAAATGCTGCTTGCCGTTTGGAATTTTAACAAAGAGGAAATTTCAGTGCCGCTAAAGGAGTACGGGGCTACGGGCTGCTCCGTCGTATATCCGCAGGATTCGGGCGCGGTTGCGGATTTGCGCGGAGAGGCTCTGTACGTTCATATGGATAAAAAGACGGCGGCAATCATAGAGATCAAATTAAGGCGTCAGAGGTGAAGATTGGAGACGGTGTTGTTGGAATTACGTTATTTGGTTAGCGTGTTGGTGGCGGTCGTGCTGGGATTTGCAATCGGGTATGAAAGGAAACTTCGGTTCAAAGAAGCGGGCATCCGCACGCACACGATCGTGTGCGCGGGGAGCGCGCTCATCATGGTGGTATCGAAGTACGGCTTCGGCGATTCGATCGAGGCAGACGCTTCCCGCGTGGCGGCGCAGATCGTATCGGGCATCGGCTTTCTGGGCGCGGGCATCATCATCTACCGCAAGCATGAGATCCACGGGCTCACGACCGCCGCAGGCGTGTGGGCAACGTCGGGCGTCGGGATGGCGGCAGGCGCGGGGCTGTACATCGTGGCGGCGGGGGCAACGGTCATCATCATCGCCGTGCAATGCCTGTTCCATCTGAACTGCAAGCTGTTCCGCACAAAGAAG
>CASDPE010000054.1 GCA_949282395.1 uncultured Bacillota bacterium
ATCCTCACAGGTGATGCCCAGCTTGCGCATATAGCGCCGGTTCCCGGCGCAGACCAGCTTTCCGTCCACGCGGGCGCTGACTCCACCGCCCTGTTCCTCATGCGCCTGGGGCACGCGCTCCCGGGCCTCCGGCGCGCCCGCCGCCTCGACCAGGCTCCGGCTGATCGGGTGATTCGACCAGCTCTCCGCCAGGGCGGCCAGCTCCAGCAGGCGCTCGCTGGACGTCCCGGGCTCCGGCCGCACAGCCCTAACCTCAAATTCACCGCCGGTCAGCGTTCCCGTCTTGTCAAATACCACGCAGCGCGTCCCGGCCAGGGCCTCTATGCCCGCCGCGCCCTTGAACAGCACGCCGCGCGTGGACGCCCCGCCCATGCCGCCGAAGAAGCCCAGCGGTACAGATATCACCAGCGCGCAGGGGCAGCTTATAACAAGAAAGGTCAGCGCGCTCTCTATATACCCCGTCCAGCCGGGGTCCGCGCCCCTTGCCAGGTTTATAAGCGGCGGCAGCAGCGCCAGAAGCAGCGCCGCCGCGCAGACAGCCGGCGTATATATCCGCGCAAAGCGGGTTATGAAGCGCTCGGGCCTGGCCTTCCGCTCGGAGGACTCCTGAGCCAGGCGCAGGATGCGGGAGACCGCGCTCTCGCCGAAGGGCTTCGTCGTCCGTATCCGCAGCAGGCCTGTCAGGCTGACGCAGCCGCTGGAGATCTCGTCCCCAGCCGCGCAGGGCCGGGGCAGGCTCTCCCCCGTGAGGGCGGAGGTGTCCAGCGCGGACTCGCCCTCTATGACGACTCCGTCTATCGGCACGCGCTCGCCAGGCCGGACCACGATGACGCTGCCCGGCTCCACCTCCTCCGGCTCCACCGCTACTACCTCACCGTCCCGCTCCAGCTCGGCCCTGTCCGGACGCAGGTCCATGAGCGCCGCAATGCTGCCGCGGCTGCGGCCCACGGCGTACTCCTCAAACAGCGCTCCCAGCTGGTAGAACACCATGACCGCTACGGCTTCGCCCATGTCGCCCAGCGCCAGCGCGCCTATCGTCGCCACGGCCATGAGGAAATTCTCGTCGAACACGCGGCCCTTCAACACGCCGCGCAGGGCGCTCCAGAGCACATCCCAACCTGCAATGAAATACGGCAGGAGCAGAAACAGCCGCCGGTACAGGCCTTCCGGTATCAGATATGAGCAGGCAAAAAGGGCCGCCGCCAGGACGAGCCGGATGACCGCAGTCTTCAGTCCGCCGCCGTGGTGATGGTGCTCATGCCCACAGCCGCAGCCCTCATCATGGCAGTGTTCGTGTTCGTGTTCGTGTTCGTGCTCGTGGCCGCGGCCGCAGGCACAGCTTTCGTGCTCGTGCTCACTCGTGCACATGCTCGAGTCCCCCTTCCAGCATCTTATAGACGTGGTCGTCATCTATGGAGTAAAACACGCTCTTGCCCTCGCGCCTGCACTTCACCAGCCGAGCCGTGCGGAGCGTGCCGAGCTGGTGGCTGACGGCGCTCTTCGTCATGCCCAGCGCCGCCGCAATGTCGCAGACGCAGAGTTCGCGCACCGCCAGCGCGGAGATTATTCGCATTCGCGTCCCGTCCCCCAGGACCTTGAAAAAACCCGCCACCGTATCCAGCGCCGCGCCGTCGTGCATCTTTTCGCGCACCTCGGCCACCGCGCCCTCGTGCACCACGTTCTCCGAGCAGCTGTATTCGCCCTTTGCCATGCCGCAGCCTCCTATCTGTTGAACAGTTGTTCAATCGTTCTTGCGTTTTCATTATAGTTGAACGTTTGCTCAATTGTCAAGGGCGAAAATGAAAATATTCTTTTGCCAGGGGCGCTGACTGTGTTATATAATTGTGTGACGACATTTGTGAGGAGGCGAGACATGGACAGGCTCAGGGATACCGGCTCGGAGGCCACGCGCTACAGGCTGGCGAAGGCAATGGAGGAATGTATGCGCGCCCAGCCCGTGGACGCCATCACGGTGACGAACATCGCGGAGCGCTGCGGCGTCACGCGGCAGACCTTTTACCGCAACTTTCTTGACAAATATGACCTCATAAACTGGTATTTCGGCAAGCTGCTGGACCGCTCCTTCGAGCACATGGGCAGTGGCCGGACCATCGCCGAGGGGCTGGAGCGCAAGTTCGAGTACATAAGGCGGGAGAGAGTGTTTTTCACTGCCGCCTTCCGCGCAGACGGCACGAACAGCCTAAAGGAGCACGACTTTGAGGCGATCATGTCCTTCTACAGCGGCGTCATCGAGAAAAAAACCGGCGCGCCGCCGGACGAGGACATCCGCTTCCTGCTTGAACTATACTGCCGCGGCTCCATTGCCATGACGGTGAAATGGGTGCTCGGCGGCATGAAAGAGGAGCCCAGGGAGATCGCCCGCAGGCTCGTCGCCGCGCTGCCGGAACAGCTCGCGGAGCTTTTTGCCCGTCTGTCCTTTCTCTGAGGACGGACGGGTTACATTTTTGCGCATCTGTCACTTTACGCGGCGCTTTTTTGGGAATAAAATACCCTCAGATAGTTAAAAATTTCACCATAGCCGCTCAGTATTTGAAAGGAGTAATTCAAAATGGTAAACCGCATCATGCTCAACGAGACCTCCTATCACGGCGCGGGCGCAGTCAGCGCCATCCCGGGCGAGATCAAGGCCCGCGGGCTCAAGAAGCCGCTGGTCTGCTGCGGCCCCACCATCCTCAAGCACGGCGTCGTCGCCAAGGTGACGGACCTGCTGGATGCCGAGGGCATCGCCTACGAGATCTTCTCCGATATCAAGGAAAACCCCGCCATTGAGAACGTCCAGGCCGGCGTCGCCGCTTTTAAGGCCGCGGGCGCGGACTGCATAATCGCCATCGGCGGCGGCAGCCCCATGGATACCTCCAAGGCCATCGGCATCATCATCAACAACCCCGAGTTCGCGGACGTGCGCAGTCTTGAGGGCGTCGCGGACACCAAGCGCCCCTGCGTGCCGATAATCGCCGTCCCGACGACCGCCGGCACCGCCGCCGAGGTCACGATAAACTACGTCATCACCGACCTGGAGCGCCGCCGCAAGTTCGTCTGCGTGGACCCGCACGACATGCCCATCGTCGCCGTCGTCGACCCCGAGATGATGGATTCCATGCCGAAGGGCCTCACCGCCTCCACCGGCATGGACGCCCTGACCCATGCCATCGAGGGCTACACCACCCTCGCCGCCTGGGAGATGACGGACATGTTCCACCTCAAGGCCATCGAGCTCATCTCCAAGCACCTGCGCGGCGCCGTCGCCGGCACGAAGGAAGGCCGCGAGGGCATGGCGCTCGGCCAGTACATCGCGGGCATGGGCTTTTCGAACGTCGGCCTGGGCATTGCCCACAGCATGGCCCACACCCTGGGCGCCGTTTACGACACGCCGCACGGTGTTGCCTGCGCGATGATGCTGCCCATAGTCATGGAGTATAACGCCGACTGCACCGGCGAGCGCTACCGCGAGATCGCCCGCGCCATGGGCGTCAAGGGCGTGGATGAGATGAGCCAGGCCGAGTACCGCAAGGCCGCCATCGACGCCGTCCGCCAGCTCTCCGAGGATGTGGGCATCCCCTCGAAGCTCGCCGCCCTCAAGGAGGAGGACCTCCCCTTCCTGGCCGAGAGCGCCTATAACGACGCCTGCCGTCCCGGCAACCCCAAGGAGACCAGCGCAGAGGACCTCACCGCCCTCTTCCGCAAGCTCATGTGAGCAAAATAAAAAACCCCGGCAGCGCAGGAGCGCTGCCGGGGTTTTGCTTTTATCAGAAGTCCGCGGAGCCCCAGGTGCGGGGGTGCGGGAGGACGTCGCGGATGTTCGAGACGCCGGTGAGGTACATGATGAGCCGCTCGAAGCCCAGGCCGTAGCCCGCGTGGCGGCAGGTGCCGTAGCGCCTGAGGTCGAGGTACCACCAGTAGTCCGCGGGGTCCAGGCCCAGCTCGGCCATACGCGCCTCGAGCACGTCCAGCCGCTCCTCGCGCTGGCTGCCGCCGACGATCTCGCCTATGCCGGGTACCAGGCAGTCCGCCGCGGCGACGGTCTTGCCGCTGTCGTCCAGTCGCATGTAGAAGGCCTTGATCTCCTTCGGGTAGTTCGTGACGAAGATGGGCTTCTTGAACACCTGCTCGGTGAGGTAGCGCTCGTGCTCGGTCTGCAGGTCGCAGCCCCAGTAGACCTTGTAGTCGAACTTGTCGTTGTTCTCCTTGAGTATCTCTATGGCGTCCGTATACGTCACGCGGCCGAAGTCGGAGCTGGCAACGTGGTTGAGGCGCTCGAGCAGACCCTTGTCCACGAAGGAGTTGAAGAACTCCATCTCCTGCGGGCAGCGTTCCATGACGCGGTTTATGACGTATTTTATCATGGCCTCGGCGTTATCCATGTAGTCGCCGAGGTCCGCAAAGGCCATCTCCGGCTCTATCATCCAGAACTCGGCCGCGTGGCGCTGGGTGTTGGACTTCTCGGCGCGGAAAGTGGGGCCGAAGGTGTATACGTCGCCGAAGGCCATGGCGAAGTTTTCGGCGTTGAGCTGTCCGGAGACGGTCAGGCTCATGTGCTTGCCGAAGAAGTCCTGGCTCCAGTCCACCGCGCCGTCCTCGGTCCTGGGAGGATTTGCCACGTCCAGGGTGGTGACGCCGAACATCTCTCCGGCGCCCTCGCAGTCCGAGCCGGTAAGCAGCGGGGTGTGGACATAGACGAAGCCCCTCTGCTGGAAAAACTCGTGTATCGCCGCAGCGGCGACGCTCCGCACGCGGAACACGGCGGAGAAGAGGTTCGTCCTCGGCCGCAGATGCTGGATGGTGCGCAGGAATTCAACGCTGTGGCGCTTTTTCTGGAGCGGGTAGTCCGGAGTCGAGGCGCCCTCGACCATGATCTCCCGCGCCTTGAGCTCAAAGGGCTGCTTCGCCTCCGGCGTCAGCACCAGAGTACCCTTCACTATGAGGGCCGCGCCCACGTTCTGCCGCGCGATCTCGTCGTAATTGGACAAATTCCCCCTTTCGAGCACGACCTGCAGGCTCTTGTGGCTGCTGCCGTCGTTCAGCTCGACAAAGCCGAAATTCTTCATGTCCCTCACTGTCCTGACCCAGCCGCAGACAGTTATCTCCCTGTCCGCGAAGGCGGCTGCGTCGGCGTATATGCCCGAGATCTTCTGCCGCTCCATGTGGCGCGTCCCCTTTCGTTTACCGTTTGCGGCTTGCTTTGGCCGCTTCTCTGTATTATACTCATAGTCACTAGAATTTTCAACACAATTTGCATCTGGAGGCGGCACATGGCTAAGATTTATTCGGATATTACTGAGCTCATCGGCGGCACGCCGCTATTGCGGCTGTCCAGGTTTGCTCCGGGAATGAACCTCCTCGCCAAGCTCGAGCGGCAGAACCCCGCCGGCAGCGCGAAGGACCGGGTCGCCCTCTCCATGCTCCGCGCGGCGGAGGCGGAGGGCAGGCTTCAAAAAGGCGGCATGGTCATCGAGCCGACGAGCGGCAACACGGGCATCGGCCTCGCCGCGCTGGCGGCGGTCCTGGGCTACAGGGCCGTCATCGTCATGCCGGACAGCATGAGCCCCGAGCGGATAAAGCTCATCGCGGCCTACGGCGCCGAGGTCGTCCTCACTCCGGGCGCTGAGGGCATGGCGGCGAAGGCGGATGAGATCTCCGCCGCGAACCCCGGCAGCATAGTCGCGGGCCAGTTCTCGAACCCCGCGAATCCCCGCGCACATTACGAGACCACCGGCCCCGAGATATGGCGCGATACGGACGGGGACATCGCCGCCTTCGTCGCGGGCGCAGGCACCGGCGGCACGATAACGGGCGTCGGCCGCTACCTCAAGGAGCAGGACCCCTCCATCCGCATCGTTGCCATGGAGCCGGCCTCCTCCCCGCTGCTGACTCGCGGATACGCCGGTCCTCACGCCATTCAGGGCATAGGCGCGAACTTCGTCCCAGAGGCGCTGGATACCTCTGTCTATGACGAGGTCGTCACGGTCACAGACGAGGATGCGCTCGCGGCCATGCGCGAGCTGGCGGTGAAGGAGGGGCTGCTCTGCGGCGTGTCCTCCGGCGCGGCGGCCTTCGCGGCGCGCGAGCTGGCGAAGCGCCCGGAGTTTCAGGGCAAAAACATCGTCTGTCTCCTGCCCGACACGGGTGAGAGATACCTGAGCATCATGTGAGGTGCGGTATGAAACGGCTGTTTTTCATAATAAACCCGGTAGCGGGCCGGGGCATGTACAAGCAGGGCCTGGGCGAAGCGCTCTTCACCCTGCACTCAGCGGGCTACGAACCTACGCTCCGCTTTACGACCCGTGCGGGCGAGGCGATAGAGCTGGCACGGCTTTCCGCGGGCTATGACCTCGTCTGCTGCCTCGGCGGGGACGGGACTCTCTCCGAGGTCACCTCCGGTCTCATGTCCCTCGCGCCGGAGGAGAGGCCGCCGATAGGCTACTTCCCCCTCGGTACAGCCAACGACGTGGCCACCACGCTCAAGCTCCCCAAGAACGACCCGGCCGCCGTCGCCCGCCGCATAGCTGAGGGCAGCCCCCTGGCCTGGGACGTCGGCGTTTTCGGGGAGGACAGATATTTCACCTACGTCGCGGCATTCGGCGCCTTCACGGACGTCAGCTACGAGACGCCGCAGCAGTCGAAGCAGGCGCTCGGCCACCTTGCCTATCTGCTCGAGGGTATGAACCGCCTTCCCAAGCTGCCGCACTACCGCACGCGGGTGGAGCTGGACAGCAGCGTTGTCGAGGGCGACTATATCTTCGGCGGAGTGACAAATTCCACCTCCGTCGCCGGACTCGTGAAGCTGGACCCGGACATGGTCGCCCTGGACGACGGACAGTTCGAGGTCGCGCTCGTGAAATACCCCGCCACGCTGGCAGATCTGAACGCCCTGGTCGCCCAGGCCGTTTCAAAGAACTACAACGGCGAGATGATGACGATCGCCAAGGCCTCGAGCGTCCGCTTCACCTTTGCGGACCCCGTCCCCTTCACGCGGGACGGAGAGCCCGGCGGAGTCCACACGGACGTGAGGATACAAAACTCCCGGGCCGCAGTCAGGATCATCGTTTGAACACATGCCCTCCGCGCAGTTTGTTGTTGCCGCGGAGGGTATTTTTGTGTATTATGGTTATAACATTCAGAAAGGAGGCCTGAGAGCTTGGAGTTCAACCGGAAAAACGTGCGCATGATCCTGCTCATCATCGCCTTCGCCGTCGTGCTGTATACCGCCGCACAGAACCTCGCCTCGGTCTACGGCGCTGTCAAGACGGTGTGGAACGTGTTCGGCGTCGTCATAACGGGCCTGGCCATGGCCTTCGTGCTCAACGTACCGCTGAAGCTCTTTGAGGACCGCGTGTTCTACGGCATGTCCGAGGACAGGCGCCCGCTGGTGCGGCGGCTCAGGCGGGCCGTTTCTCTGGTCTGCGCGCTGGTCGTCAGTCTTGGCGTCATAGTCATCCTCATAGCCGTCGTTCTGCCCCAGCTCACCCAGACCGTGACGGAAGTCGCCGCCAGGCTTCCCGAATATATCAGCGCGGTCGTCAACTGGATAAATGAAGTCCTGGCCAAATTCGATATTGAGATAGAAGCCCTGAAGGAGTTCACCGTGGATTGGGAAAAGGTCTTTAAAGACCTCAGCACCTACCTCAAGGAGGGCAACGTCATAAACACCGCCACGGACGTCGGCACGGCCGCTGCAAGCACCGTCATGAACACCTTCCTCGGCCTCGTTGTCGCCGTCTACGTGCTCGCGCAGAAAGAGCGGATAGGCCGCTTCGCGCGCCGCTGCATAGACGCTTTTCTGCCCAAGCGTGCCTCTTCCGCCATCAGCCGCGTCGCCTCCATGGCCTCGGAGACCTTCTCCAGCTTCGTCGCCGGGCAGCTGGCAGACTCCTGCATCCTGGGCATCCTCTGCTATATCTGTATGCTCATCTTCCGCTTCCCCTACCCGGAGGTCATCTCCGTGGTCATTGGTGTGACCTCGCTGGTGCCTATGGTCGGCTCCTTCATAGGTGAGGTCATCGGCGCACTGCTCATCCTCATCGTCAGTCCGCTCAAGGCCCTGCTCTTCGTGATCATGGTCCTGGCCATCCAGCAGGTGGACGGCGCCTTTATTTACCCGAGGATAGTCGGCAAGTCCGTCGGGCTGCCGGGAGTGGCGGTATTCTGCGCCGTCATCGTCGGCGGCAACATTGCAGGCGTACTGGGCGCCGTCATGGGCGTCCCCGTCTGCGCGGTGCTCTATGCCCTGCTGAAGGAGGCGGTCGCGTCCCGGTTGGAGGGCCGCAGGACGGATAAGCCCCTGGTATAAGGTCTGACCAAAACTTATGTGCATATCGACAAAAATTAGCAAAGCTCCCGTTTTCCTTGAAAACACGGGGGCTTTGTGATATATTTTTAGCAAAGGGTGTGATTTGACCTCACGCCCGTTGACCGGAGCGGTACTCCGTCTCCGGCAGTATTGTCATTCAAAACATGCGGCATGCTCCTGGGCAAGGGTATGCCGCGGCTTGGAACGAGCGGGAGAACGCCTGCCGTGACAGCAAAGTCAAAGACGCCGGTGTGCGTCCTGGTTTTTTGCGGGAACCGGGAGCTGTGCGCCGCTTCCCACGTCTGAGTCGGAGCTGAACGGCCCCGCAACATTCCACGTGGAAGAGGACACGCGGCAGAATGAACGCTTTGCCGCGTGTCCTTTTCAACGCCGCTCTTGCCTCGGGCGGAGTTCTGTGTTATCATTGGTTAGACCAGCATGCGCGGAAGGTGGAGTAAACCATGGAATTCGGACAGATAGTCGCTCCAACGATAAAGGAGCTCTTCGTTGAGCGCATAGAGGGCCTGATCTTCTCCGGCGCTCTCAAGCCCGGCGATAAGCTGCCTTCGGAGCGGGACCTCGCCGAGCAGATGAAGATAAGCAAAACCATCGTACACCTGGGCCTGGAGGACCTGGCCCGAATGGGCTTTATAAACGTGACGCCAAGACGGGGTACCGTGGTGGCGGACTTTGCCGAGACCGGCAACCTTGAAACGCTCAACGCCATCCTGCGCTACAACGGCGGCAAGCTGGACCGGCAGATGGTTGTCTCCATCGTTGAATTGCGCAGCGCAATAGAGGGCGGCGCGCTCATACGCCTTGGCAGGAACCATAGCCAGCAGGATATGGAAGAGCTGAGGGAAATGATGCGCCAATTTGAGGAGGCCAGCCGGCTCTCGCCGGACATTCCGGCCGTCGCTGCGGCGCTCGCGCGCTTCCATTACAAGATCTGCACTCTCTCCGGCAATCAGCTCTTTCCGCTCATCATGAACGCCTTCCGCGGAGTGGGCAGCATACTCTGGGAATCCTCAGCCCGGTTCTGGGGTGAGGCCGCGCTCTACGAGCAGGGAATGAAGATCATCACGATGATAGACGAAGGCCGCGGAGAGGACGCTGCGGCTTACCTGCAATCGCTCTTTGAACATTATCTTGAAAATATATGACCGCTTGAGCAGACTTTTTTAGCCGCGGCCCCGTCTACTATTACGGGGCCGCGGTTTTTTGCTGCCTTCCGCGAATTAAAGAGATTTTAAAGAAAAATTCACGAATCGGTCAAAGAAATGATGCAATTTTGATGCATTCAGGGAGTAAGCTGTGCACACAGTCAAGAAGGGGAGGGACGGCGATGAAAAAGCTGTTTGCGCTTCTGTCGGCGCTCATATTGAGCCTCACGCTGCTTTCGGGCTGCGGCGCGGCTTTTTAAATTTGCTTGCGCGGCGGCGCGGCAGGGCTTGCGCGGCGGCGCGGCTTGTGCTATAATAAAGGGGAAACACAAAAGGGAAAGACGCGCGCCCTGCCCGCGCGCGGAAAGGATATGGACGAACTTTTAAAAAAGCTCAATGAAGAACAGTTAAAGCCCGTCACCGATACAGAGGGCGCGGTGCTCGTGTTCGCGGGGGCGGGCAGCGGCAAAACGCGGGTGCTCACTTCGCGCATCGCCTACCTTGTGGAGGAGAAGGGCGTGCTGCCCTCTTCCATCCTCGCCATCACCTTTACCAACAAGGCGGCGAACGAGATGAAGGAGCGCCTTGCGGATATGGTCGCGGGCAGCGAAAGCATGTGGATCTGCACCATCCACAGCATGTGCGTGCGCATCCTGCGCCGCTTTGCCGAAAAGCGCGGGTTCACCCCGAATTTTTCCATTTACAGTGAAACGGAGCGCGCCGCCGTCATCAAAAAGGCGTTCGCCGCCTGCGGCTTCACCGACGAAAAACTCCTCAAAAACGTGAAGTTCCACATCGCCAACGCGCGCATGCTCGGGCTCTCCCCCGAAGAGTACGCCGAGGAGAACCTGTCTTTGAAGGACATCGGCGAGATCACCGCCGTCTACCGCGAATACTGCGCCTTTTTAAAGCGCAACAACGCGCTGGACTTCGACGACCTGCTCAACGAAACGCGCGCCCTGCTCGAAGGGGACAGGGAGGCGCTCGATTACTGCGGCGGCAGGTTCCGTTATATCCATGTGGACGAGTTCCAGGACACCAACCGCGTGCAGTACGAGATCATCCGCATGCTCGCCTCGGTGCACGGCAACCTGTTCGCCGTGGGCGACGACGACCAGAGCATTTACGGCTGGCGGGGTGCGAAGATCGAAAACATCCTGAACTTTGAAAAGGACTTCCCCGGGGCGAAGGTGTACAAGCTTGAGCGCAATTACCGCTCCACCAAGAACATTTTGAAGCTCGCCAACGCCGTCATCAAAAACAACGGAAGGCGGCGCAGCAAGGCGCTGTGGACGGAGAACGGCGAAGGGGAAAAGCCGCAGTATTTTCAGGCGGAAACGGAGGCGGACGAGGCGCTGTACGTGGCGCGCGCCATCGCCTCGCGCGTGGGCGCGGGCGCGGCGTACTCCGATTTTGCCGTGCTCATGCGCATCAACGCGCTCACCCGCGCATACGAGCAGGAGTTCGCCAAATACGGCATCCCGTTCCGCGTGTTCGGCGGCTTCCGCTTCTACGAACGCAAGGAAGTCAAAGACCTTCTGGCGTATCTTCGCATCATCAACAACCCGTTTGACAGCGAGGCGGTCTCGCGGGTGATGAACGTGCCCAAGCGCGGCATCGGCGCGCGCACCGTCGAAGTGCTCGAAGAATACGCGCGCGAGAACGATCTGACCGTCTACGACGCGGTGGTGGACGTAGACGAGCTGCCGCTCAACGCGGGCAGCAAGGCGAAAGTCAAGGCGTACGGCGCGCTTTTGAAGTCGCTCGTCATCAAGGGCACGCAGGAGAGCGCGGACGAGCTCATCCGCGACGTCATCAACGATTCGGGCATCCTCGCCATGTACGAGGACGATTCGGACGAGAGCATCAACAAGAAGGCGAACATAGACGAGTTCGTCAACTCCGTAGACGAGTTCTGCAAGATGAACAAGAACGCGACGCTGGCAGATTATCTGAACCAGGTCACGCTGAGTTCGGACACGGACGACATGGACGAGAGCGACTACGTCACCATCGCGACCATCCATTCGGTGAAAGGGCTGGAGTTCGACAATGTGTTCATCGTGGGCATGGAGGAGAACATCATGCCCGTCTCCCGCGCGGCATACGACGAGGACGACCTCGAAGAGGAGCGCAGGCTGCTGTACGTCGCCATCACCCGCGCGCGCAAAACGCTGTGGCTGACCCGTTCGCGCAGCCGCTATCTGTACGGCGAGCGCAGCATGACGCTGCCCTCGCGCTTTATCGGCGAACTTTCCAAAGAGCTGGGCGTGGAGGAGGCCGCGCGCACGGAGCGGTACGGCGGATACAACAGGAGCTACGGTGGGTACGGCGGGTACAACAGGAGCTACGGCGGGTACCAAAAGCGCCCGTTTGCCCGTCCGCAGCCGAGCGAAAGCGGCTATTACAGCGACCTGCCCCCCGACGACGCGCCCGCTTCTTCCTCTTCTTCTTCCTTTGCCGCCTCCTTTTCCGCGGCGGCGGCGTACAGGGCGAACGGCGCGGCAAAGCCTGCGGGCGGGGCGGGCGGCGCGAAGGACTATTCCGCCTTCCGCGCGGGCGTAAAGGTGCGGCACCCGAAGTTCGGCGAAGGGGTCGTCGTGTCCACCAAAGGCGAGGGGAAGAGCCTCGTCGCGAACATCAGCTTCCCGGGGGTGGGGATCAAGGCGCTGTCGGTGCAGATCGCGCCGTTGACGATCCTTTAAGTTCACGAAATTTTTTTTCGAGCTGACGAAAAAATTTCCGTGATTTGAGGGCGACACCACTGTTCGCGGCTTTGCCGCTCGGCAGCGGTTTCTCCCTCGCCGCGGCATTGTTCGGGGCACACCATTATAGAAATGCCGCGGCTTCACCTTCTTCCGTCACACCGCCCGCGCGGTGCATGGTGCAAAAGGCAAAAGTGTGATTTTGCCTTTTGCGAGGAATTATTTGCAATCTTATGAACCTTCCCCCTCCGAGGGGAAGGTGTCAAACGGCGCAGCCGTTTGACGGATGAGGGGAAGCAGAGTGCGTCCCCTGTGAGCCGAAAAACGGAGCGGCGGCGCAGCCGCCGCGGAGCCGAAGGATCTCTAAAAATAATAGGGAAAACATTTCCATAGAGATCTCTCGGCAGGCTCGGGATGACGGTGGGACGCTCGGGATGACAAAAAGGGCGGCGAAGGACGACCTTATATAAAAGAAAACAAGGACAATATCACCTCATCCACCGCAAGCGGTCCCCCTTCCCCTTCAAGGGGAAGGCAAGAAGTGGGGCGGATGAGCGGAGCGCGCTCCCTGTCATCCTGAAGGAACGTGAAGGCTTTGCTTGCTTGCAAGGGCAAAGCCGAGCGTTCCGCTTGAGGCGAACGCGGGCGGAAGCCCGCAGCAATGCGAATGCATTGCAGGGAAGTGTTCCCTGTGAGCCGAAAAACGGAGCGAAGCGTAGTCGAAGGATCTCTAAAAATAATAAGGACAACATTTCCATAGAGATCCCTCGGCAGGCTCGGGATGACTGTTGGGCGGCTCGGGATGACAAAAAGAGCGGCTCGGGATGACAAAACGGGGCAGGCGAAAGGGGTGGCAAACGGCGCAGCCGTTTGACGGATGAGGGGAAGCAGGATGAGCAGTGTAGCTCGCGCGGGCGGGCATGCGCGGCGCAGAGTGGGTATTGTATGAACAGAATGCGGGAATTGGTTGATCTTCTCAACCGCTACGGGTACGAATACTATGTGCAGGACGCTCCTTCCGTTTCGGACAGGGAGTACGATGCCCTGTACGACGAGCTGCGCGCGTTGGAGCGCGAAAGCGGCGTTGTGCTGCCCGATTCGCCCACGCGCAGGGTGGGCGGCGAGCCGATCAAGGCGTTTGAACGGCACGAGCACATTGCGCGGCTGTACAGCCTGGACAAGGCCGTCACCGAGGACGAGCTGGACGCCTTTTTCACGCGCGTGGAAAAGGCGGTGGGGCAGGTGCCGTACACCGTCGAATATAAGTTCGACGGGCTGACCATGTGCCTCACCTACGAAAACGGCGTGTTCGTGCGCGCCACCACCCGCGGCAACGGCGCCGTCGGCGAAGATGTGACGGCGCAGGTGCTGACCATCAAAAGTTACCCGCTCTCCATCTCGTATAAGGGCACGCTCGAAGTTAAGGGCGAGGCGGTCATCCGCCTGTCCGTGCTGGACGCGTACAACAAGACCGCCGCCGAACCGCTCAAAAACGCGCGCAACGCGGCGGCGGGCGCCATCCGCAACCTCGACCCCGCCGTAACGGCGGCGCGCCGCCCCGAAATTTATTTTTACGACGTGAACTACATGTCGGAAGGTTCCCTCGCCTCGCAGGAGGAGGCGGTCGCCTTTTTGCAGCGCGAAGGGTTTAAAACGTACCCCTTCCTGCGCGTCTGCCGCACCCCCGCCGAGGTCAAGGAGGCGATCGACGAGATCGAAGTTTCGCGCAAGACGATCGACGTTCTGACGGACGGCGCGGTCGTGAAGGTCGACCCCTTCGCCGCGCGCGAAGAACTGGGCTTTACCGATAAATTCCCGCGCTGGGCGATCGCTTACAAGTTCGAAGCGGAGGAGGCGGTCACCACCGTCAAAAAGGTCGTGTGGCAGGTCGGGCGCACGGGCAAGCTGACGCCGCTCGCCGTGGTGGAGCCCGTCGAACTTGCGGGCGCGACGGTGCGCAAAGCCACGCTCAACAACCTCGGCGACATCCGCCGCAAGGACGTGCGCATCGGCAGCCGCGTGCTCATCCGCCGCAGCAACGAGGTCATTCCCGAGATCCTCGGCGCGGTCGAACACACGGGCAAGAGCGTGGAGATCGCGCCGCCCGAGACCTGCCCGTACTGCGGCACGCCCGTCATAGAGGAAGGTGCGAACCTCTTCTGCCCGAACAAGGGGTGCCTGCCGCGCATCGCGGCGCAGCTTGCCAACTTCGCCCGCAAGGACGCAATGGATATCGAAGGCTTTTCGGAGGCGACCGCCGTACAGCTCATCCGTACGCTCGGCGTGCGCCGCTGTTCCGACCTGTACTTTTTGGACGCGGACGCGCTTTCCGCGCTCGAAGGCTGGGGCAAAAAGAAGACGGAAAACCTGCTTTCCGCGCTGGAAAAGTCGAAAAAAGTGCCGTTGGAGCGCTTTGTTCTGGCGCTCGGCATAGACGGCGTGGGCAAGGTCGCCTCGCGCGATCTGGCGCAGCAGTTCGGCAGTATGGAAGCGCTCTCCGCCGCCGCGGCGGAGCAGCTCACCGCCATGGAAAACATCGGCGAAAAGACGGCGGAGAACATCACGGGCTGGTTCCGAGACCCCGAAAACGTCGCCGAACTTGCCCGCCTGCACGAGGCGGGCGTGCGCCCGTTCGTGCGCGAAAAGGTGACGGAAGGCGCCTTCGCGGGGGAGAGCGTGGTGCTGACGGGCACCCTCTCGTCCATGCCGCGCGGCAGGGCGCAGCAGCTGATTGAAGCACAGGGCGGCGTCTGCCAGAGCGCCGTCACTGCCAAAACGACGCTCGTCGTCGCGGGCGAGGCGGCTGGTTCAAAACTTGCCAAGGCGCAAAAGCTCGGCGTCCGCGTCATCGGCGAGGAGGAGTTTTTGCGGCTTTTGCAGGGCGCGGGCGCGTAAAGGGCGCCGCGCGCATAAGAAATTTTCGGGCGGGTGCAAAAGCGCTTGAAATTTCCGCGCGTTTTTGGTATAATGTGCTCTGCAAAAGCGTGCCGTGTCCGGCAGGCGAAGGGGGGGTGCGGCGATGTTCAGCATGACGGGTTACGGCAAAGGCGAGGTGCGCGAAGGCGGCATCGAGCTGAGCGCGGAGATCAAAACGGTCAACAACCGCTATCTCGACGTGTCCGTCAAAGCGCCGCGCATCTTTGTCGCATACGAGGAGCGCGTGCGCGCGATCGTGCGCGGCAAGCTCACGCGCGGGCATGCGGACGTGTTCATTTCGCTGCTCGACAAGCGCGAGCGCGCCAAAGAATTGTATGTAGACGAAGCCGCCGCGGGCAGCTATGTGGGCGCTGCGGCAAGGCTCAAAGCGATGTTTCCCTCCCTTCCCAACGATTTTACCGTCACCGCGCTGATGAAGTGCCCTGACGTTCTGCGGCAGGAGGAGGCGCAGGGTGCGGACGAACCGCTCCTTGCCGCGCTCGAAGCCGCGCTCGGTACCGCGCTGGACGCGTTGAACGGCATGCGCGCCAAAGAGGGCGCAAAGCTCGCCGCGTATATGCTCGCGCGGGTGGATACCATTGAAAGCACGGTGGAGGCGATCGCGCGGCGCGCGCCGCTGGTCGCGGAAAACTACCGCACGAAGTTCACCGCGCGCATGCAGGAAGCGCTCGGCGGCGCGGTGGACGAGGCGCGTATCCTGGCGGAGGCGGCGGTGTTCACCGATAAGGCGAACATTGACGAAGAGCTGACCCGCCTGCGCTCGCACATCGGGCAGTTCCGCGCCATCTGCAAAGAGGAGCGCGTGGGGCGCAAGCTGGACTTTCTTGTGCAGGAGTTCAACCGCGAGGCGAACACCATCTGTTCCAAGAGCAACGATTTAGAGGTCACCTCTTCGGGGCTTGCCTTGAAGAACGAGATCGAAAAGATCCGCGAACAGGTGCAGAACATAGAATAAGCCGCGCCCGAAGAACTTTGCCGCGTTTTGCGCGGAAGTTTCGGGAACCTGTTTTTCAATAATCAACTTGCGCGTGGCAAAATGACACTTTTGCTAAACGCTTTTTCAATAATCAAATCGCGCGCGCAAAAATCGCACTTTTTGCAAGCGCCCCCAATTTGCCGAAAACTTTCGGCTTATGGGAAGAGGGTGAATTTTCGCCCGTTCTATAATAAGAAAGCCCTGAAAAGGGCGAAAAGAGTGGAGAAACCATTGCAGAGCGGCGAATGCCGCGAACAATGGTGTCTCCCTCAGATCACGGCAAAGCGGCAGCTGCGCCGCCGTATGTCTGCAAGCAGCCGCTTCGCAAAATCGGCTTCGTTAGCCGCAGCGCCTTTGCGCGAGATTTGCGTGAACACATTTTGGAGGTAATTATGATAAACGAACCCGTAGTAGACCGTTTGGTGGAAAAGCTGGGCACGCCCGAAGAACCCGCTTCGCGCTATGCGCTGTGCGTGGTCGTCGCCAAGCGCGCGCGGCAGATCATCGACCAGGAGCAGAGCCAGGGCATCCACGAGCTGCCCGGCAACACGAAAGAGATCGCGCTCGCCTGCCAGGAGATCATGTCCGGCAAACTGGTCATGACCAAAGACTGACGCCGCCCGAAGGGCGGTAGACCTGTCTGCCCCGCGCGTTCGGGGCAGTTCGTTTTTTACAGAGGAAACAGACGGGAACGGGCATGACGGCGGAAGTCATCGTAGACATTGCGCACAGCGAAGTCGACAAAGTGTTTGAATACCGCGCCATCGAGGGCGTGCAGGAGGGCAGCCGCGTGCGGGTGCCCTTCGGCAATACCGCGGTGGACGGTTACGTCATGCGCCTCAAAGAGGGGAGCAGCTTCGACGCCGCAAAACTCAAAACCATCGCCAAGGTGGTCGACCATGCCCTTACCAAGGAGTGCCTTGCGCTCGCAAAGCAGATCGCGGCGCGCTACCATTGCCCGATGGCGCTGACGCTGCGGCTGTTTTTGCCCGCCGAAATGCGGCGGGGCGAAACGCGCGAATTGTACAAAACCGTCGTAACGTTTGCAAAAGATGAGCTCATCCCCGCCCGCGCAAAGGCGCAGCGGGCGGCGCTGGACTATTTAAAAGAGCATTCCCCCTGCGACCATGCCGCATTGTGCAAACAGTTCGGGCAGTCTGCTGTGAAGGCGCTCCTTGCGCGCGGCGCAGCCGCGGCGCATAAGGAACGCGTCAGCCGCAGCCCGTACACGCAGATGGCGGGCAGCGCGCCCGCGCGCACGCTCACGCCCGCGCAGGAAGCCGCCGTACAGAGCATCCGCGGCTCGGCGCAGACGGTGCAGCTTCTGCACGGCGTGACGGGCAGCGGCAAAACGGAGATCTACCTCACGCTCATCGCCGCGGCGCTCAAAGAGGGGAAGAGCGCGGTCTTCCTCGTGCCCGAAATATCGCTCACGCCGCAGATGCTCTCGCAGCTGCGCGCGCGGTTCGGGCCGCAGGCGGCGATCCTGCACAGCGGGCTCTCCGCAGGGGAAAAATTCGACGAGTGGCAGCGCCTCCGCAGGGGCGAGGCGAAGATCGCCATCGGCGCGCGGAGCGCCGTGTTCGCGCCCGTCGAAAACGTCGGCGTCATCATCCTCGACGAGGAGCACGACGGCAGCTATGCGAGCGAAACGAACCCGCGCTACAACACGGCGGAGATCGCCGAACTGCGCGCGCGGTACAACGGCTGCAAACTCGTGCTCGGCAGCGCGACGCCCTCGGTGGAAACGTATTTAAAGGCGCGGGAAGGGGAATACAACCTCATCGAACTGCCCGAGCGCATCAACAAGCGCCCGCTGCCCGAGATCGTCGTGGCGGACATGCGCCGCGAGGTGCGCCGCGGTAACGCCTCCGCCTTTTCGGCGGCGCTGCGCGAAGAGCTGGAGGCCTGCCTTGCGGGCGGCAGGCAGGCGATCATCTTCCTCAACCGCCGCGGCTTTGCGCAGAGCGTGGTCTGCCGCGAATGCGGCGAAGTGGTCAAGTGCGCGCAGTGCGACGTTTCGCTCACCTACCACAGTGAGGAAAACTGCCTCAAATGCCATTACTGCGGCGCAACGTACCGCATGCTCACCGCCTGCCCCGCCTGCGGGAGCGTGCATTTAAGCTATACGGGCACGGGCACGCAGCGCGTCGTCGGGGAGCTGAAAAAGCTGTTCCCCTCCGCGCGCATCCTGCGCATGGACGTGGATACGACTTCGGGCAAGGAAGGGCACTACAAAATTTTAAAGCGCTTTGCCGACCACGAGGCGGATATCCTCGTCGGCACGCAGATGGTCGCCAAGGGGCACGACTTCCCGGGGGTGACCCTCGTCGGCATCCTCGACGCGGACATGAGCCTGCACTTTTCGGATTACCGCAGCGGGGAGCGCACCTTTCAGCTCATCACGCAGGTCGCGGGAAGATCCGGCCGCGCGGGCGAACAGGGGAAGGTCGTCTTGCAGACGTACGACCCCGAAAATTACATCCTGCGCTTTGCGGTGCGGTACGATTACAAGGGTTTTTTCGAGCACGAGATCGCGCTGCGCAAGGCGACCGCGTTCCCGCCCTTTGCGCGCATCGTGCGCGTGATGGTCACCGCGGCGGAGGATAAAAAGGCGCTGGAAACGCTGAAAGAGGTCTGGTTTTCGCTCAAAGAGCTGTACGACGCGCATGCGGACGAATTTTTGTTTTTCAACAAAATGCACTCGCCCGTGCGGCGCATCCAAAGCCGCTTCCGCTACCAGGTGCTGATGCGCCTGAAGGGGGACGCGCTGCTGCCCGATATTTACGAACGGGCTTTGGCGCACCGCTCGCGCGACGCGCTCGTGTATGTGGAGGAGGATCCGGGGAATCTGAGCTGACGAGTTCACGGAAAAAGTTTTGAAAGAGACAAAACTTTTTTCCGTGATTGGAGAGACAACCGAATGTTCGCCGCGACTTTGCGCGGCTCTGCATTCGTTTTTCTCTCTGCGCCGCGCACCATATGCTCTCCATTATAAGAGCGCGGCGCATTCACTCTTTCCGAATTGAGCCGAAAGTTTTCGGCAAATTGAGTGCGCTTAGGCAAAAGTGTCATTTTGCCACGCGCAATTGGATTATTGAAAAGAGGCTTTCTCATTGTCATTCTGAGCGAAACGAAGTGAAGTCGAAGTATCTCTATGCAGATATTGTCGATATTTCCATAGAGATCCCTCGACAGGCTCGGGATGACAAAAACAGAAAAATATCTTTCAATAATAATTCGCGCAAGCAAAACCACGCTTTTGCGTTAGCGCACCCCTGTTTGCGCGCAAGCGCTCATGCAGGAAAGGTGAAGCCGCACGATTTCTATAATGGTGTGCCCTGAAGTATCGTGCGGCGAGGAAAACCTCCGCGGTCAGCGGCGAATGCCGCGTGCCCGTGGGGTTGTCCTCAAAATCGCAGCAAACCGCAGCCGACAGCTCGGCGAGGTTTGCGCGAGCACGAATATGGAGTATTTTATGGCAATCCGCAACGTAGTACAGGAAGGAGACGACGTTCTCCGCAAAAAGTGTTTTGAAGTGACCGCCTTTGACGAAAAGCTGTGGCAGCTTCTGGACGACATGAAGGATACCGTCCGCGAAGAGGAGGGCGCGGGGCTTGCCGCGCCGCAGGTCGGCGTTTTGCGCCGTGCCGTCGTCGTGGACGTGGAGGAGGGCTTTTTCGAGTTCGTCAATCCCGTCATCGTGCAGAGCAAGGGCGAACAGCGCGGCTGGGAGGGCTGCCTTTCGGTGCGCGGCAAGCGCGGGATCGTCACCCGCCCCGACGTGGTCAAAGTGGAGTTTTTCGACCGCTTCGGCAAAAAGAAGAAGCTGACCGCCCGCGGCTTTTTTGCGCGCGCTGTCTGCCACGAGCTCGACCATCTGGACGGCATTCTGTACATCGACAGGGCCGAAAAAGTGGTCAGAGACTGACCGCGGCGCATTTTGCCGCAAAAAGCTGTATAAGGAGCTGTATGAAGATCGTTTTTGCCGGTTCCGATCCCCGTTCGCCCATCCCGTTCCGCGCCCTGCGCGAAGCGGGCTTTTGCGTTGCCGCCGTTCTGACACAGCCCGATAAGCCGACGGGGCGGAAACGTATCCTCACGCCCAACCCCATGAAGGTCGCGGCGCAGGAGGCGGGCGTGCCCGTATTCGACTTCGCGCGCGTGCGCGAACACGCCGCCGCGCTCGCCGCGGTCGGCGCGGACTGTATGGTCACCTGCGCATACGGGCAGATCCTGACGGCGGACGTGCTCGCCGCCTTCCCGCGCGGCGTGTTCAACGTGCATACCTCGCTTTTGCCCCGCTGGCGGGGCGCGTCGCCCATTCAGAGCGCCATTTTAGCGGGGGATGCGGAGACGGGCGTGACCATCATGCGCACGGAGATCGGGCTGGACACGGGTGACATCCTGCTTGCCCGCCGCATCCCCATAGAGCAAACGGACACGGCGGGCACCCTTGCGGACAAGCTGTTCGCCCTCGGGGCGGCGTGCATCGTTTCGGCGCTGACGCAGGTGGAACAGGGCACGGAAACGTACGAAAAGCAGAACGAGGCGGACGCCACCTTCTGCAAAAAGATCAAAAAAGAGGACGGGGCGCTCGACTTTACGGGGTCCGCGCGGCAGCTTTGCCGCCTCGTTCGGGCGATGGACCCCGAACCGCTCGCCTTTACGCGGTGCGGAGGCAAGCTCGTCAACATTTTGTCCGCCGTCCCCGCGGAGGGCGCGGCGGGCGCGTGCGGAGAGGTCGTGCGCGCGGATAAGACGGGCATTTACGTCGCTGCGGGCGACGGGTGCCTGTGCATCCGCGCCTTGCAGTTCGAGGGCGGCAAGCGGCTGAGCGCCGCCGACGCCGTCAACGGCAGAAAGGTCTGCGTCGGCGACGTGTTCGGCGCGGGCGGCGCGGACGGGGGCGGACGATGACCAACCCGCTGTACGACCCGTTCGCCGTCCTGCAAAAGGTATACGGGCAGGGGAGCTGGCTCAAACAGGCGCTCGCCGATACGCCGATCGAGGAGGCGCACCGCGCGCGCACTGCAAAGGCGGCGTACGGCGTGCTGGAAAACGATCTGTACCTCGACGCGTGCATCCGCGCCTTTGCGCCCAAAAACCCGAAGCTGCCCATCCGCATCCTCTTAAAAGTCGCGCTGTATTTTCTGCTGTTTTTGGGAAAGCCGCGCTACATGGTCACGGACAACGCCGTGGCGCTTGCCAAAAAGCTGGGCAAGGGCGGGGCGGCGGGGTTTCTGAATGCCTTTCTGCGTGCCTTTGACGTATCGAAGGTGCAGCCGCCCGCAGGCGAGGCGGAGCGGCTCTCGTTTGCGTATTCGGTGCCCCTGTTCGCGGTAAAAAGGCTGCTCGCGCAGTACGGGCGGGAGGCGGAGGAGATCGTGCGCCACCGCACGCCGCGCACCTTTGTGCGGTTTATCTCCGACGGGGCGGCGCAGCCCTATCTTGCGGCGGCGCACGAGCGTACCCCCTTCGCGGGCGTGTACGCCTTTCCCGCGTTCCGCAGGGACGCGGGGTACGACGAGGGGAAGTACACCTTTCAGTCTGTCGGCTCCGTCGCGATTTGCCACGGCATCGAGCCGTGCGGGCACCTTCTGGACGCCTGCGCCGCGCCCGGGGGCAAGAGCGTGCTGCTCGCGGAGAAGTGCGCCCGCGTCACCGCCTTTGAACTGCACCCGCACCGCGCCGAGCTCATCCGCGCATACGCCGCGCGCATGGGCGCGGAGAACATAGACGTCGTCTGCCGCGATTCGTCGCAGCACGACGCGGCGTACGACGGTGCGTTCGACGCCGTTCTGGTCGACGTGCCCTGCTCGGGCTACGGCGTCATCGGCGAAAACCCCGATATCAAGCTGTTCCGCAGGGAACAGGACATCGCCGCGCTGCATCAGATGCAGACCGCGATCCTTCGCGCCTGCGCGCCGTATGTGAAGGCGGGCGGCTGCCTGTACTATTCCACCTGTTCGGTGTTTGAAGAGGAGAACGACGGCACCGTCGCCGCCTTCCTTGCGGAGAACGGGGCGTTTTCCGCCGAAGAGGCGGAGAGCCCGCTCGGGCACAAAAAGACGAAGTACGGGCTGCAATTTTTGCCCCATCTTTCGATGGGCGCGGGGTTTTATTTCAGCAAACTGCGGAGGCGGGCATGAAGGAGATCGTACAGGACCGGAACGCGGAGGAGCTGGCGGCGCTCATGGCGGAGCTGGGCGAGCCGCGCTACCGTGCGGGGCAGCTCGCGCGCGCGATCGCGCGCGGCGGGCGCATTTCGGAATTTACCGAACTTTCGCGCACCCTCCGCGAACGGCTGCTCGCCCGCTTCGAGGACGAGCCCGTGCGCATCGCGGAGGTGCTCACCGCCGCCGACGGCACCGAAAAGTACCTCTTTTCGCTGGCGGACGGCGACCTGATCGAGGGAGTGCTGATGCGCTACAAATACGGCAACACGCAGTGCGTCTCCACGCAGGTGGGCTGCCGCATGAACTGCGCCTTCTGCGCCTCGGGGCTGAACGGGCTGGTGCGCAACCTCTCCGCGGGCGAAATTCTGGCGCAGGTGCTCGCGGTCAACGCGCGCGCGGGCGGCACGCCCGCAAAGCGCGCCGTCACCAACCTCGTGCTCATGGGCAGCGGCGAGCCGCTGGATAACTACGAGAACGTCGTAAAATTTTTACGCCTCGTCACGGCGGAGGGCGGGCTGAACATCAGCCCGCGCAACATCAGCCTTTCCACCTGCGGCATCGTGCCGAAGATGATCGCGCTTGCGGAGGAGGGGCTGCCCGTCAACCTCACCGTGTCGCTGCACGCGGTGACGGACGAGGAGCGCGCCCGCACCATGCCCGTCGCAAAGGCGTACTCCATCGCGGAGATCTTGAAGGCGTGCTCGTATTATTTTGAAAAGACGGGGCGGCGCTACATCTTCGAATACGCGCTCATCGAGGGCGAAAACGCGGACAGGGAACACGCCGAACAGCTCGCCGCGCTGTTAAAGGGCAGACCCTGCCATGTGAACCTCATCCGCCTCAACGAAGTGAAGGAGCGCGCGCTTACGGGCACGGACGAAAAGGCGGCGTACCGCTTTTTGGGCGAGCTGGAAAAGCGCGGCATTTCGGCGACGCTCCGCCGCCGCACGGGCGCGGAGATCGGCGGCGCTTGCGGGCAGCTGCGCGCGGC
>CASDPE010000055.1 GCA_949282395.1 uncultured Bacillota bacterium
AGTTTGCCGATGGAAACTTCGCGCAGGGCAAGTTCGCCGCCCTTTGCGCCGAACAGCGCCGCGACCGTACTGCCGCGCAGCCCGCTGCCCGTGCCGAACGAGGCAAGGCGCAGCGTTTCCGCCGCGTACGAATCGGGGAAGAGCGTGCTGCCCGAAAACACCGCCTCTTTGTAAAAGGCGATCGTGCGCAGCGCCGTGCAGCCTTCAAACGCGCCGCCCGCGATGTAGACGGGCAAAGCGTTCGGGTCTTGCTCCTCTTCGGGCTGCTCTTCTTCGGAAAGCTTCTCTTCGGGCTGTTCGTCTTTGTCCTCTTCCTCCGTCTTCTCCGCGCCGATCTCAAG
Organism: uncultured Bacillota bacterium; assembly: GCA_949282395.1. Taxonomy (GTDB): domain Bacteria; phylum Bacillota; class Clostridia; order Christensenellales; family Borkfalkiaceae; genus Borkfalkia. Next base: position 342 of record CASDPE010000055.1, read on the forward strand.
CACGGTGAGCGAAGAGCACTCCGCAAAAGCGTCCTTCCCGATCGAAGTGAGCGCGGGGGAACGCACTTCCGTCAGCGCCGAACAGCCGTAAAAGGCGCGTTCGCCCACCGAAACGATGTTTTCAAAGGTGAAATCGCACAAAGCGGTGCAGTTTGCGAACGCATCGTCTTCCACGGCGGTGCTGCCGCCCACCTTGACGCTGCGCAGCGTTCCGTTGCCGGCAAAGGCGCCCTCTTCAATGGTGAGCACGGGGTACCCGCCGACGGTCGCGGGGATCTCGATGTCCTGCACGCGGCCGTGCCAGCCCGTGACGGTCAGGGCGCCGTTCTCCCCTTTGTCTCCGTCCACAAAGGTGTACATGACCCCGCCGCGCGAGAAGGAGTCTTCCTCCTTTTTGAAGATATCCAGCTGCCAGAACGTGAGCGCGAAAATGCAGGCGAACAAAAAGACGGCGAACAAAAAGATCGCAAGCGAAAAGCGGAATTTGCGCGCAGACACCGTGCGGTTTTTGCCGCGCATGCGCCGCTTTGCCGCGGCGGCGTCAAAGGCGGCGGCGCTCTTTGCCGCGGCAAAGTCTACGTGCACCTCTCCCTTTTCGGGCGCGTACACGTAGCTGCCGTACCCCGCCGAAAGGACGGAAACTTTGAAGTCTTCGCACTTTTCGTCCACTTCGATACCGCCGCCTGGGATGAAGGCGGCGCCGGGGGCGGCGTCTAAATCGAAGTCCAGCCGCTGAGCGGAAAGTTCCCTGCCGTTGCCGTCATACTGCGTGAATTTGATGCCGAGCGAGCACAGCCGCTCGTTGCGTTCGTTAACAAAACGCAGCAGAAGCCGCTTTTTGCCGCCCTGCCGCAAAAAAATGTACTGCCCTGCGGAAACAAGCCCCGCAGGCTGGGGGAAGCGGTACCTTCCCTTTGCGATCACTTCCTGACCTTGCATCATGCTCTTTTCCTCTTCGCGCGTTTGCTCTTTTTCCCGGATCTGACCCGCACCGCCACCGCCATGAAGACCGCGTTGAGCACGATCAGGATCAGGCAGATGCCGCAGGCAATGAAGTTGCTCTCCGCCGAGTACAAAAAGATCTCGCCGAACAGCCCGCCGAACAGGTACGCGATGCTCACGCGCGCCACGAACACGGTAAAGATCTCGATCACCGAACTGAACACGAGGAAGAGCAGCCAGCGCCTGCCGGGGATCCGTGCAGAGAGCTTGTTCTTGCGCGTATACCCGTCCGCCGCGTTCAGGTAAAGGGAGGCGTACGCCGTATCATCGGGCAGGTCTACGGGGTCGGTGTACCCCGAACCGTTCAGAAGCTCCTTCACGTGCAGAACGCCCGTCACCTTGTTGAAGTTATCGAACAGCACGATATCGAAATCGAGGAAGGAAAGCCCCTGCGCCGCACGGCACACGAGCTGCTTTTTGCCGCCGCGCTCCGAAAGGATGTACTGCGGGATGTACTTGCGGATGCCCACGTCCGCATCGTAGACGATGCTGCGCCCGTGCGGCTCGCGCACGATGCGCACGCCTCTGCCGATCGGCGCGCGGACGTTGAAGCCGACGTTGAAAAACCAACGCGGCAAAATGACGGCATGCAGCACGACGAACGCGATCACCGTGACCGCCAGCACCACCGACCAGAGAGCGACCATTTCCCTTTTTCCTCCCGCAGGACTCCGCCGCCGCTCGTTCGCGGCGCGGACAGCGCGCAAAAATAAAATTCTACATACTGCATTTTATCACAATTACCATATAGCTGTCAAATAATATACCCCCGCCCGCATATTTTCGTTCAAAAAAAGCGCCCCGAGGCGCGCAAAAAAGCCCGCGGGGCACCCCGCGGGCAATGTTTTTCCGCCTCTTCGCTCCGCCGCCGCGCGCAGCGGCGGGCAGCGGACAGTGAACGGCAGACAGTGGACGGCAAACAGCTTCCTGCCTCAGCCGCCGTACCGCGCCGCCAGCGCCGAAAGGCGGCGCCGGTATTCCTCGCACCCGCCGTAGGCGGAGAGGTACATTTTCAGGATCGGTTCGGTGCCCGAAGGGCGCACGATGACGCATTCGCCCCCTTCCAGCTCGAACGAGAGCACGTCGGAACGCGGCAACCCCGTGCCATCGTGCAGGTAATCGGTGAATTTTACCACCTTTTTGCCGCAGAACACGCTCTTGTCGCCTTCGCGCAGCCCGCGCATCAGCTTTGCCACCTGCCGCTGCCCCTCCGCTCCGCCGAACGGGAAGGTGAACAGGCGGTTTTCCATGTGCCCGTACACGGCGTACAGCTCCTGCAACGCCGTGTACAGGTCTTTGCCCTGCGCCTTGTACGCCGCCGCCATTTTGCAGAGGGCGAGCGCCGCCACGGGCGCGTCTTTGTCGCGCACGAGGGTGCCCAAAAGGTAACCGTAACTCTCTTCAAAGCCCAGAAGGAAGCGCCCCTCCTCCCCGCGCTGCGCTAAAAGGTCGAGCTGTTCGCCGATGTATTTGAAGCCCGTCAGCACATTGATGACGCCCGCGCCGTACGCCGCCGCGATCTTATCCGCAAGGCGGGTGGTGACGATGGTCTTTATGATAAGCAGGCGCGAAAGGTCTTCGCCGCGCCCCTTGCGCTCTTCCAGAAGGTACTGCGTGAGCAGGAGCCCCGCTTCGTTGCCCGTGAGCGTGCGGTACGTTCCGCCGCTGCGGACGGCGACGCCCACGCGGTCTGCGTCGGGGTCGGTCGCCACAAGGATGTCGCACCCGTTCTCCTCTGCGGCGGCGAGCCCGAGGGTGAGCGCTTCGCGCTTTTCGGGGTTGGGATACGGGCATGTCGTAAAATTCTCGTCCGGCACGCACTGTACGGCGACGGGCACTACCTCTGCACCCGCGCTGCGCAGCAGCTTAGGCACCAGCCTGTACCCCGTGCCGTTGAGCGCGGTATAGGCGACTTTCAGCCCGTGCAGCTCCGCCCCGACGACGCCGCGCACGGCGGCGAGGTAGCGCTCTTCGAGCGACGCGTCCGCATACGCGACGGCGCCGCTTTGCAAAAAGGAGGCAAAGAGCGGCGGCTCTGCGGCAAAATACGGCTGCCGCGCGATGAACGCCGCGATCTCCGCCGCCGCGCCGTCCGTGATCTGGCAGCCCGTATGCCCGTACACTTTGTACCCGTTGTATGCCGCGGGGTTGTGGCTCGCCGTGATCATCACGCCCATGCCGCAGCCCTCTTCGCGCACGAGGTAGGAAAGGAAGGGCGTGGGCATCAGTTCGCGCACGATGACGACGCGGACGCCCGCCTCCGCAAAGATGCGCGCCGCCGTTTCGGCAAACAGGCGGGAACCGCGGCGGCTGTCGTAACTGACGGCGATCTTGGTGAGCGCGTGCGCCCGCATGTACGCGGCGACGCCCCTGCTCGCGCGGGAAACGGTGTATACGTTCATACAGTTCGTGCCCACGCCCACAATGCCGCGCAGCCCGCCCGTGCCGAAGGTAAGCTCTTTAAAAAAGCGCTCCGAAAGCGCCTTTTCGTCCTTTCGGAGCGCCGCAAGTTCGGCAGCGAGCGCGCCATCTTTTACGCAGCGCTCCCATTCCTCCGCGCGCTGCGCGACGATCTGCTCCGTCATGTTCCTCTCCTTTTATCTGCCGATGCCGAACTTCTTTTTCGCCTCGGCAAGCTCGGTCACCTCTTCCAAAGACGCGATGCAGGCGTCGCCTTCGATGGAGTGTTTCAGGCAGCTCGCCGCCTCGGCAAACTCCACCGCCTTTTGCGGCGCGAACCCGTGCAGGTGCGCATAGAGTACACCCGCCGCGAACGCGTCTCCCCCGCCGATGCGGTCGATCATCTCCATATCGTAGGTGCGGCTGACCGCCTTTTTGCCGCCCGTATACAGCTCGCCCCAGATGCGGTTGTGCAGTGCGTCCTGCGTGCGGCGGTAGGTCAGCGCCACAGTGCCGCACCCGAAGCGGGAGGAGAGCTCTTCCGCCTCCTTCCCCTCGCTCAGCCCGAACAGGCTGCGCGCCTGGTTCTCGTTCGCAATGCAGATGTCCGCATAGCGCAAAAGCCGCCCCAGCACTTCACACGCCTGCTCCTTCCCCCACAGCTTGCTGCGGTAGTTCACATCGCAGGAGATCGCAACGCCGCGCTCCTTCGCCGCCTTGCAGGCGGCTTCCGTGACCGCTGCGGCGCGCTCGCCGAGGGCGGGGGTTATGCCCGTGAAATGGAAGAGGGAAGCGCCTTCAAAGACCGCGTTCCAATCGTATTCTTCGGGAAGGGACGCGGCAAAAGCGCTGTTCGCCCTGTCGTACACCACGTAGTCCGACCGCCTGTCTGCGCCGCGCTCGGAAAAATAGATGCCGAGCCGCTCGCCGCCGCGCAGGATGTACCGCGTATCCACGCCCCAGCGGCGCAGCGCGTTCACCGCCGCCTGCCCGATCGCATGCGCGGGCACTTTGCTGACGAACGCGGCGTCTTCGCCCCAATTCGCCAATGCGACGGCGACGTTCGCTTCCGCCCCGCCGTAGAAGGCGGAAAACCCTTCCGCCTGCACGAACCGCGCATGCCCGCGCGGCGTGAGCCGCAGCATGATCTCGCCAAGTGTTACGATCTTCATGGTTTACTCCTTTTTCTTCTGTTTGTGCCGCTTGCACGCCCGCCGGCAACCCTGCGCGGCGAATGCCCCGCAGAGCAAAACAGCCATACGCGGGGCGAAACAGCCCTACGCGAGGCAAAGCCCGCAAGCCTGACAAAGCCATGCGGGATGAATGCGGACTTACCTTCTGACCTTCTTACCTTCTGCTTACCTTCTGTTTGAGCAAGCAGTCGCCCGCAGGGCAAGGAAGGCGCGGAGCGGCGAAGGGAGTGTATACAGAAATACATGACCCGAAGCCGCCCGCAAGCCTGACAAAGCCATGCGGGATGAATGCGAACTCAAACCCCCGAATAGGCGGAGAATCCGCCGTCGACGGGAACCACCGTCCCCGTCACGAACCCGCTCGCCTTATCGTCCGCAAGCCACAAAAGCGCGCCTAAAAGATCGGATATCTCTCCGAACTTTTTCATCGGCGTCGCGGCTAAAATTTTGCCCGTCCGCGCCGTCGGCGTGCCGTCCTCGTTGTACAAGAGCGCGCGGTTCTGGTTGGTCACGAAAAACCCGGGCGCAATGGCGTTCACGCGGATGTTGCAGGGTGCGAAATGCACCGCCAGCCACTGCGTGAAGTTGGAAATGCCCGCCTTCGCCGCCGAGTACGCGGGAATTTTGGTGAGCGGACGGAACGCATTCATCGAGGATATGTTGATGATGTTCCCGCCCGTTTTGACCATGTCCTCCGCGAACACCTGCGTGACGAGGAACGCCGTCGTGATGTTCAGGTCGAACACGAACTTTATGCCGCTCTCTTCGAGTTTGAAAAAGTTTTTGACCTCCGCATCCGTTTCGGGCGACATCGTCTCGTTGTCGCACGTCGCCCGCGGGTTGTTCCCGCCCGCGCCGTTGATGAGGAAGTTGACTTTGCCGAAGCTCTCTTCGACGTTCTCCTTTGCGGCGACGATGCTCTCCTTGTTCAGGCAGTCGCAGCGTACGGCGATGGCGTTTTCGCCGATCTCGTCGGCGATCTTTTTTGCCGCGTCGAAGTTGATATCCAAAAGCGCGACCTTCGCCCCGCACGCGGCGAGCGCGCGGGCAAATTCGCCGCAGATGACCCCTCCCGCGCCCGTGACCGCTATGATCTTATCGCTTAAATCGACTTTGAACGGAAGTTTCATGCTTTTCTCCTTACAGGGCGGCGACCGCCGCGCGTGTGTTCTGTTCGATCTCCTCTGCCGTTCCCTTCATCATCCAGCTGCCGCCGCAGGCGAAAATTTTGGGGAACGCAAGGTATTCGTTCATGTTTTCAAGGCTCACCCCGCCCGTGGGCATGAACCGCACCTGCGGGAACGCCGCCGAAAGCGCTTTTATCGTTTTCAGCCCGCCGAAACTGCCCGCGGGGAAAAATTTGAGGTGTGTAAGCCCCAGCGAAAGCGCCCGCATGATCTCCGTCGGCGTAACGACGCCGGGCAGGTACGGCACGCTGCGCTCATAACACACACGCGCGGCCTCTTCCGAAAGCCCGGGCGAGACGATGAACTCCGCGCCCGCCGCGAGCGCGCGCTCGCACTGCTCCCCGTTTATCACCGTGCCCGCCCCGACGAGCATGGCGGGATACTTCTTTACCGCCAGCTTTATCGCCTCCTCCGCGCAATCGGTGCGGAAACAGATCTCCGCCACGGGCAGCCCGCCGCGGCAAAGCGCGCCGAGCATGCCTTCCGCGTCTTCGATCTTTTGGATCGTGACTACGGGAACGAGCTTATGCTGTTCTATTTTTTGCAATACGTCTTTCATTTTTTGTTCCTTCCGAGCGCTTCGAACAAGCCGCTGAGGTACGCCGCGCCCAGCGCGCGGTCGTACAGCCCGTACCCCGGCTTGCCGTTTTCGCCCCAGATGTTCCGCCCGTGGTCGGGGCGGACGTAGCCTTCGAACCCGTTTTCCACGAGCGCCTTGACGATGGCGAAGATGTCCACGTTCCCGTCCGAAGTCTGATGCCCGTTTTCGTAGAAGTCCGTTTCGTTCACGAATTTGAGCTGCCGCAGGTGCGCAAAATAGATGCGGCCCGCGTACTTTGCCGCCATCTTCGGCAGGTCGTTGAACCTGCCCGCACCGAGGCTCCCCGTACAGAAGGTGATGCCGTTGTGCTTGTTCGGTACGGCGGTGAACAGTTTGTCGTAATCCGATTCCCGCCCCACGATGCGCGGCAGCCCGAAGATATCCCACGGCGGGTCGTCGGGGTGGATCGCCATGTTGATGCCCGTCTCGTCGCACGCGGGCAGGATGCCCTTCAAAAAATACACGAGGTTTGCAAAGAGCCGATCGTGCGTCATGCCCTCGTATTCTTTGAGCAGCCCGTTCAGCTCTTCGGGCGTGTAGCTCTCGTCCCAGCCCGGCAGGCGCAGGTTGCGCTTGTCCAGCTTTCGGAAGTCCGCCTCTCTATACGCGAGGCACTCCGCGCCGTTTGCCTGCACATAGTGCAGGTCTGTACGGAACCAGTCGAACACGGGCATGAAGTTGTAGCAGATGCACTTCACGCCGTACTTGCCCAAATTGCGGATGGTCTGCGCATAATTCGCGATGAGCCTGTCCCGCGTATCTTTCCCGAGCTTGATGTCCTCGTGCACGGGCACCGACTCGATGACTTCCATCTCCAAGCCCGCTTTATCGCACAGGCTTTTCAGGCGGGCGATCTTGCTCTCCTCCCACACTTCGCCCACGGGCGTATCGTACACCGCCGTGACCACGCCGCTCATATTGGGGATCTGCTTTATGTACTGCAAGGGGATGCAATCGCCTTCCCCATACCAGCGAAAGGTCATTTTCATAAGCCGAGCATCTCCTTACTGTTATTGTAGCACACATTTTCCGCCAATGCAACTGCCGCAGCCATGTCAAGCTCACCCTTTTCCACCAAACCGCCCAAATGATCGGATAAAATGCGGCGGAAGAAGTCAAAACGGGCGTAAGAGGAAAAGCTGCGGCTGTCCGTGAGCATGCCGTAGTTCGTGCCCAGCGCGGAATACTCTGCGATGACCGAAAGGTTTTTGCGTATCCCCTGCACCGTGTCGTTGAACCACCACGCCGCGCCCATTTTTACATGGCGGAACGCGCCCGTGAGCGCGGCAAGGGCGGGAAGTTCCGCATCGTTGAGCGTATATAAGATCGTTTCGGGGCGCTCTTCGTCCGATAACTGCCTGAAAAATTCAATGACGTCCCCGATCCGCGAACTTTCGGCAATGACGTCGAACCCCGCGTCCGCGCCGCAGCGCGCATACATGGCGGGGTTGACGTTGCGCGTCACCGCAAAGTGCATCTGCATGACGACGCCGTATTTTTTGTACAGCTTCGCAAGCCCGACCAAAAGGCAGCCGAACGCGTGCTCCTTTTCCCCTGCGGCGAACAGCTCCTCCGCCTCTGCAAGCGAAGGATACTTTGCGGGGAAACGCAAAAACCCGTGGTCGCTCATTTTGCACCCGCGGGAAACAAAGTATTGCAGCCGCTCCTCCGCCGCGCGCAGAACGTCTGCAAGCGTTTTTATCTCGTACCCGACCGTCTTGCCCAGCCTTTTCAGGTATTCCCCGTCCAAAGCGAGCAGTTTATCCGGGCGGAAGGTGGGCGCGACGACCGTGTTTTCGTATTTTCCGTGCGCTGCAAGATCGTCGCACGGGTCGTCCGTCGTCGCCACGAACTCCACTTTGTACTGCCGCAGCAGCGAGCGCACGGAGATATGCCGCAGTTTTTCGTTCGCCTGCCCGTATATCCGCTCCGCGCTCTCTTTGTTCAGCGGCTCATGGATGCCGAACACCTGGCTAAGCTCCATGTGCGTCCAATAGTACAGGGGATTGCCCGCAAGCTGCGGCACCGTTTCGGCATATTTGATAAATTTGTCGTGCCAGCTCGCCTTGCCCGTGATGTACGCCTCGTCCACCCCGCACAGGCGCATGGCGCGCCATTTGTAATGGTCGCCCGCAAGCCACAGCTGCCCGATGTCCGCAAACTTCGCGTCGTCGCGTATTTTGCATTGATCGAGATGGCAGTGATAGTCAAGGATCGGCAGATCTTTCACCCTGCCGTAGACCGCCTTCGCGCTTTCGCAGGTCAAAAGCAGATCGCTGCCGAAAAACGTTTTCATTGTATTTCTCCTTTATAACTCCGCATCGCCCGGCAAATACAGTTCGCCTTCCGGCGGAAGTGAAAATTGTTTCCCCTGCCATACAACGCGCACGCAAGACACTCCCCGTGCCCGTACATGCATACGCACTCCTTCCCCCTGCCGCACATACGAAACAAACAACTGCCCCCACGCAAAAGTAAGGGAACCTTCGATCCGTGCAGGCAAACAGGAAGGCGGCCGCAAAATAATGTTTTCAAATCCATACCCCTCCTGCGTGACACCAAGCAGCGTATAAAACAGGTGCTTGACGCAAGCGCCGAACATGGGATGATCGTGCGAACTTTTCCCGTCCCACTCTTCCCAAAGGGTCGTGGCTCCGTGACGGAACATATAACCGAACGAAGGGTACGCCTCCGCCGTGAACAGCGTATAGATCAGATCCGCCCGCCCCTCCTGTGCAAGGAAGTCGAAGAGCAGATCTGTACCGAAAATGCCCGTATCCACCCTGCCGCGCGTCTCATAAAACCGCACCAGACGGCAGCGCATCGCTCCGTCTGCCAGCCCGATAGCGGCGGCGAACAGATCCGCCCCCTGCACCCCGCCGCAGAAGGTGTTTGCGGCGGCATCGTAAAAGTTTTTCCGCAACGCCGCTTTCGCAGCCGCGATCTCGACGGAGCAATATATCTCTTCCCCGATAAAGCGCGCCAATTCTTCCAGCATGGTCAGCGCACGAACATACAGGCACGTGTTTACGTACGCCTCCGGCAGGGCGATCGGATCGGGCGTACACCAGTCGCCGAGGCACCAACCGCCCGCCCGTTCACGGACAATGAGCCCCCCTTCTGTGAACCCGCGCATGCTTTCCGCCCAACGCAGGCAATTCGGATAATACCGCCGTACGAACGCACGGTCTGCAAAATGCTGCATATGACGATACAACAGTACAACGACCGCACTTCCCCAGCCGCCCGGCCCTCCGCCCCCGCCGTAAAACGGTGCGGTATGCTGCACATGCCCCGTATGCACATCCTGACAATCGGCAATATCCTGCATCCATTTTTCAAAAAGCGGGCGGCTGCTCGTCGTAAGCAGAGCCGGATCGGCGATCAGCTGCCCGTCTCCCGTATACCCGAGCCGCTCGCGGTGTGGGCAATCTGTGGGGATGCCATAATGCAGATTTGCCAGCTGTGTACGCATATATGCGGCAAACAATTCGTTCAGCCGCGCGTCCGAGGAAGAGAAAGACGCCGTTTGCTCCGCACAAGATACAAACTTCGCCGTTACCGAACTGACCTCCCCTTCCACACACACGTACCGGAACCCGTGGCAGGCAAAGACAGGAGCAAGGCGCTGCCCGTTTTGCACATGCCGATACCGATCTGTGCCGACCTGCCCGTCTCCGCCTGCCGAATGATAGTCCAATCCTCCGTCTGCAGAGAGTTCCTCCGCATAACGCACAACGACCTCGCCCTCGCCCTCGGACTGCACAGAAGCACGGTATGCCGTATCCTGCACGACCTGAGGGAAAGGGGCATCCTTGGGGAATTCACCCGAACCCGGCTGGAAATACTGGACAAGGAAGCCCTGCACGAGCTGTGCCGCGCAGAAAAGTAGACTGCCGCAGCCGATTCCTTTTAAAAAGAAAAAGCCCGAGTTGCGACTCGGGCATTCTTACAGCGCTCAGCTCATCCTTCTGCCGAGTTCCTCAAGCAGCGCCTTGAGCGCCTTTCCTCTGTGACTGCGGGCCATCTTAGCCTCGCGGTCCAGCTCCG
>CASDPE010000056.1 GCA_949282395.1 uncultured Bacillota bacterium
CTGCCCGAACCGCGCCACTACCTTTTCCCCGCGCGGCAAAAACAACACGCGGCTGCCCGCGTCAAAGCGGTCAAGATCGAAATTCCTGCCGAAAAACCGCAAGCCCTCTTCGCTTTCCCAACAAAAGGCGCTGCACCCCGCATAAAAGGCGGAAGCCGCCCCCGCAGCCCGCCGTATTCCCTGTTTTTGCATGTTTCCCCTCCGTGCGGCACCCCGCACAAACAGTTTACGGCAAAACAGAAAAACTATGCCGCAGGCAGCACGCGCCTGCGCCCCGTGCAAAAAAGGGCAAAACGAGCGCGGCAGCCAAAGCTGCCGCGCTCGCGCTTTTTTGTTTAAGCCGCGTCTGCAACGTATACGTCGCACAGCACGTCGACAAAGCAATCGGTGATGCAGTCCATGCCCGCGCTGTTCGGATGCAGCGTCTGCGACGACGTGTCGCCGTAATACGCCGCCATGTTCGCCTCCGTGATGCCGCTGTCATTGTACAGGTCGACCACATAGTACCCGCACTCTCCGGCAGCCGCTTCGATGGCTGCGTTGAACGCCCGCAGCTCCCTGAGCGATCCGCCCATATCGCCGTTGGGCAGCAGCGTAAAGCAGAACACATCCGCATCGGCGTACTTTGCTTTGATCTTTTGGAGCATCTGCCGGTACAAGCCTGCAAACTCCTCCGCAGAGATATCGGGGCTTGCATAGGAATTGAAGTCGTTTATGCCGATGTAGACGGCGATCACGTCGGGAGCGACGTCTTGCGTGTTATCCAGCTCTTCGCACCTTGAAAGCGCCCGTCCGCTTCCGCCGAGCCTGTCTCCGCTCCAGGAATTGTTGACAAGCAGCTGCATGCCTGCCGCATCCGCCGCCTGCATCCACCACGTATCCTCCGCGCCGCCGAGATCGAAATGAGAAGCATCCGTATAATACAGAGCGTTCTCTCCGATCGTCGCATTATAGGCTGTGTTGTTCGAATAGCCCTGGTAGGTAGAGATGCTGTCCCCTAAGATAGAGAAGTTTTTCCCTTCGAGCACGGCGGCAAGCTCCGCTTCGCGCAGATCCTGTATGTGCTCGTCCAAGGTGCGCGCGCCGCCGTTCACGTAGATATCGAAGATGAGAGCGTCATTCGTGTTCAGGTTGCCGTCTTTCAGATAAAACGTATAGCCGGTAGAGGCACCCCCCCCCGCCTTGTATGCCCAGTTGACCGTATCGCCGCTCAAACCGAACGCGAGGGTCTCGTCGGCGGCGACTTCGATGTCGCAGTCCACATACACCCATTCGTCGGTATAGGAGCCTGCGGGCAGCTCAAGAACATACTTTTCCACATAATTTGTATCGAAGTTGCCCGTCACGCTCTGCTTGACCCTGAAAACGGTGACGAAGGGATCCGCCACTTTCGTCACATCCTTCACCGCAAAGCCGATGCGCGAGACCGTTTTCCCCGCAAAGTACCCCGTATTCTGGTAGGCAAACGGCGCCACGCTGTATGCGACCGCCGCCAGATCGCTGACTTCGCCCGCCTGCGTTTTTATGTCCGGGAACACCGCCTCGCCTTCCTTATTGAACGTGGCGCTGACCTGCAGCGCAAGGGTATCCGCATAGCCGCCCGTAACGTTCACGGCGCCGTCTGCGCAGTCGGCAAAATTGCCCGCCTCGTCGTCGACGGGGATGGAGGGCGCGGCGTACAGCTTTGCGCTGCCCGCAAGCACGATCGTTTCGTCTTCACCCACCGCAAGGTCGAGCGAGAGGGTGTTCACGCCCTGCACGAGCGAATGCTCCGTACCCGTAACGGATGCGTTGCCTGCGGCAACGTCGGCGACCTTTGCGGTGCCGACGGTGAGCGTGCCCGCCCCTTCCGCGACCACTTTCAGCTCGCTCACGCTTGCGCCGCTGTACAGCGTGCGCTGCGCGTTCGGCATATAATACGCCATGAGCGCGATGCCGCCCGCAATATCCGCATACGAACCGGGATAATAGTTGCGCATGACCCCTTCGATGCCGAGCGTGTTTTCCACAACGTTTTCGCCGAGGGTGACGTCCGTCGCGCGGAACTGCGTCCGTTCGCCGCCGTTCCAGATGTAGCCGTCATAGCCGAGGTATGCGGAAACGCCGTCCGCGCCGTCCTCGCCTTTTTCGCCCGGCTCACCTTGCTCGCCCTTGTCTCCCTGTTCGCCCTTTTCGCCTTGGTCGCCTTTGTCGCCCTTTTCACCCTGCTCGCCCTGGTCGCCCTTTTCACCTTGTGCGCCCTGCGCGCCTTGGTCGCCTTTGTCACCTTTTTCGCCAGGCTCGCCTTGGTCGCCCTTGTCGCCCTTTTCACCTTGCGCGCCCTGCGCGCCCTGCTCGCCTTTTTCACCCTGCACGCCCTGCTCGCCTTGGTCGCCTTTGTCGCCCTTGACGTTGGCGATCAGCGTCCAGCCGTCTTCCCCCTTTTTGTAGACCGAACAATCGTCCGTATCAAAAAAGAAGTCGCCGACGGCTCCCATATCCTCGGTGCATTCGCTGCCGCTGTACCAGGTGGCGCCGTCCTTGCCGTCCGCGCCTGCTTCGCAGGCGGAAAACAGACCGATTCCGCAGACGAGCGCTGCGGTCACACCCCACAAAGCGACGCGCTTTGCGCCTTTTGCAAACCTTGCCATAATTCCCTCCCATCACAAAATGATTATTTCATACGGAACATGCCGCATGCAAACCGAAGCCGACAGGCGCCGCACCGATGCACAGGCAGACGGGCGCCGCCCTGCAAAACGCCGCATTTTTTTTGTAAAATATGCGCTTTGCACCCTCTTTTTATTATAAAACCTGCCGCCGCGCTTTGTAAATGGAGTTATCTTATCAGATTTATGGAAATTTCTGCTATGCGGCTCGTAAAAAAGCATATTTGTTTTTTACATGTTCTTGCCGCCGCTCTGCCACACGTGCCCCGTATTTTTCTTTGCGGCAGGCGCGGCAAGGAGCAAGAAAGGTTTGGCGAAACAGGAAAAAACTAATCTGTATTTTAAAGAAATTTCCTTACCTTTTTACCGAAAGAAAGGAAAAAGGCGTTCTGCGGCTGCTGCCGCAGAACGCCCGTGCGTTTTTATACTGCCTGTTTGTTATGCATTTTCCTGTTCCCAAGCCTGCGCCTTCGCCTTGGAAAGGTTGGTCAGCTTTTCCGCAGGATACTTGGACTGCTCCCCGCCGTTGGTGTACAGGAAATACGTACCGTTTTCGGCGACGTACAGAGTCTCTTCGTAGCCGGCAGGATCGCCGAACGCACCGCTGGTGACCTTTTTCACGACCGCCATTGCGTCGGTGTCGTACACTTTCCCTTTGAACGTCTTCTGCATTTTTTTGCCCTCCTTGCAAAATTCCGATTTTGAACCGAACCAAAGAAGCAAATGCAACGCCGTCATTTCGGTCTTTTCGTTTAAAAGTATAACAAATCCGTGCGAAAAAAGCAAGGACAAGCCGCCCCTGCGCATATTTATGCGCGTTATGAAATATTTTCACTGTTTTTTTGAATTGCGACCATTTCGGGCGCGCTTTTGCGGGGAAACGGGATCAAAGCGCCCGAACCGCTTGCCTTTGGCGCAAGCCATATGAACACCCGATCGCTCCGATCGGCATAAAACCGTAAACGAGCAAGCAGCCCCGCAGCAAATGCTGCGGGGCTGCGCGTTAGAGACCGAGGCTCGTATTCCCTGACGGGACCGCCGCCCTTACGCCTTATAATAGATCCTGAACGTGATCCCAATATAAATGTTAAGAAGGCTGTACGTTTCCATATAGACCGAATTGCCGTCGACATACAGCTTCTGCGTACCCGCCGTGATCGTCTCGCCGTCCTGCGTGTACTCGAGCTCCTCCGACTGCGAACCTTTCTTCATCGTGAGTTTGCCGTCTTTGAACGAAAGGCTCGCACCTTTTAAATGCATGCCGATATTCGTATTTCCCCACCATTCCGCCTGCATGATGAATTCAGTATCCATGCTGCCGTCGCCTATGGCTTTGACATGGTCGTATGTATACGTTTTCCCGTTCACGTCCGCAGGCTCGCACCCGACGAGCACGAACAGCAAGCACGCGGCAAGCGCCGCAACCACGGCCGACAACAACTTTTTCATAAAATCTCCCTCCCTCATCGAAGAATACGGGATGATCCCATTATAGTACCCCCCCCCGAATGTCAAGCGTTTTACCGCACTTTTCCGCAATTTTATCGCCGACGGTGAAAAAACTTTCAGCCCGAGCCAAAAAAACAGCCCGCCGCGCTTGATCGCAGCAAAAAAACACGCAAAACCCCGCCTTCGGGAAACCCGAAGGCGGGGCGCACTTTGCCGCAAAGCTGCACATATACCGCTGCCGCGCTTTACTCGTTCGGCAGCTTCATCTTGTCCTGTTCGGTGATGGGGCGGATGACGCGGCACGGGTTGCCCGCCGCAAACACGTTTGCGGGGATATCGCGGGTGACGACGCTCCCTGCCCCGATGACGGTATTGTCGCCAATGGTGACGCCGCCGCAGATCGTGACGTTTGAGGCGAGCCACACGTTGTCTCCGATGGTGATGGGTTTGGCGTACTCATAGTCAAACTTGGTGCCGTCGGGCGCGGCGCGCATGATGCGGTCGCGCGCGAGCAAGGGATGCACGGGCGTGACGATGGAGACGTTCGGCCCGATAAAGCACTGCTTGCCGATGTTCACGGGCGCGACGTCCAGCACCACGAGATTAAAGTTGGAAAAAAAGCAATCCCCGACGTGCGTGTTTTTACCGTAATCGAAGCGCACGGGCGGTTCACAGTAGATAAACGTGCCGTGCGAACCGAACATCTCGTGCAGCAGTTCCTGCCGCCGCTCCTTGTCGTCCTCGGTCGTGTCGTTGTACTCCTTGAACAGCTTGCGCACGCGGGTACGCATTGCCACAAGCTCCTCGTCGGAGGGGTTATACAGTTCCCCTGCCGTCATTTTGTCGTATTCGCGCATAGATCCCTCCTGTCGTTCGTCTTTGTTTTGCGGATGCTCCGCCGAAAGCGCCTGCGCCATCGCCGCAAGGGCGTCCTCGCCCGCGTCCTCGCGCAGCGGCGCGATCCTGCCGTATGCCATTTTATCGTGGTGAATGGTCATTTGCCGCTCCTTTTTGCCATTATACCCGAAGCCGCCCGCAAACGCAAGCGTTTGCGGGCAGGCAGCAAAAAAGCCCCGAAAAAATCGGGGCTTTTTGGTCATTTCAAAAAGCGATTTACTTCTTGATCTTGGAAACGACGCCGGAGCCGACCGTCCTGCCGCCTTCACGGATAGCGAAGCGGAGACCTTCTTCGACCGCGACCGGCTTGATCAGCGAAACGTCGATCTTGACGTTGTCGCCGGGCATGACCATTTCAACGCCGTCTTCGAGCTTGATGGAGCCCGTAACGTCCGTCGTGCGGATGAAGAACTGAGGGCGGTAGTTGTTGAAGAACGGGGTGTGACGGCCGCCTTCTTCCTTGGTCAGCACGTACACCTGCGCCTCAAATTCGGTGTGGGGATGGATCGAGCCGGGCTTCGCGATGACCTGACCCTTTTCCACGTCCTTACGGTCGATACCGCGGAGCAGCGCGCCGACGTTATCGCCCGCCATAGCCGAATCAAGCAGCTTGCGGAACATTTCAAGACCGGTGATGACCGTCGAACGGGGCTTTTCGATGAGCCCGACGATCTCGGCGGGGTCGCCGACCTTCGCTACGCCACGCTCCACACGGCCCGTAGCAACGGTGCCGCGGCCGGAGATGGTGAACACGTCCTCAACGGGGAGCAGGAAGGGCTTGTCGTCCTCACGCTGCGGGTCGGGGATGTAGCTGTCGATCGCGTCCATGAGCTCAAGGATGGGCTGGCACTCGGGAGCGGCAAGGATGTCCGCATCGGAAGCGCCGCTGGTCGCCTTTTCAAGCGCTTTGAGAGCGGAGCCTTTGATGATGGGCGTCTTGTCGCCGGGGAAGCCGTACTTCGTGAGCAGGTCACGGATCTCTTCTTCGACGAGCTCGAGCAGTTCGGGATCGTCGACCTGATCGGTCTTGTTCAGGAACACGACGATGTAAGGCACGCCGACCTGACGGGCGAGCAGGATGTGCTCACGGGTCTGGGGCATCGGGCCGTCCGTCGCCGCAACGACGAGGATCGCGCCGTCCATCTGCGCGGCGCCGGTGATCATGTTCTTGACATAGTCGGCGTGGCCCGGGCAGTCAACGTGCGCATAGTGGCGCTTATCCGTCTGATACTCGACGTGTGCGGTGTTGATCGTGATACCGCGCGCCTTCTCTTCTGGCGCCTTGTCGATCTCATCGTATTTCATCTTGGCAGCCTGGCCCTTCGCAGCCATAACCATCGTGATAGCCGCGGTCAGAGTCGTTTTGCCGTGGTCGACGTGGCCGATCGTGCCGACGTTGACGTGGGGTTTGCTTCTGTCGAATTTAGCCTTGGACATTTTACTTCCTCCAAAATATTTTTAATGATAACTTTGCGCCGAAAAACGGCTCAGTGCAGCTATCTATCATTCAAAAGATAACAGCTTGGTCTTGCGACCGTATATAATTATACCCTATCTTGCGCAGAATATCAAATACTTTTCGGAACAATTTTAAAAAATTTTTACGAAAAGCGGAGTTATTCTGCCTTTTTGCCGCGTTCGCCGATGATCTTTTCCGCAATGGAGCGGGGTACTTCGCTGTAATGCGAGAACTGCATCGTGAACTGCCCGCGCCCCTGCGTGCGCGAACGCAGATCGGTCGCGTAACCGAACATCTCAGACAGCGGGATCTGCGCGTCGATGACCTTCGCGCCGTTGCGGTCTTCCGTGCCCGTGATCGTGCCGCGGCGAGACGAAACGTTGCCCATCAGATCGCCGAAGTAATCTTCGGGGGTGACGATCTCGACCTTCATGATCGGTTCAAGCAGAACGGGGTTCGCCTTTTTGATACCGTCTTTAAAGCCCATGGAGCCCGCGATCTTGAACGCCATTTCGGAGGAGTCGACTTCGTGGTACGAGCCGTCGTACACGACCGCGCGGAAGTCCACCACTTCGTATCCCGCGAGGAAGCCGTTCTTCGCCGCTTCCTGGATGCCCTTGTCGACCGCGGGGATGTATTCCTTCGGAATGGAGCCGCCGACCGTTTCGTCCGCGAACTCATAGCCGCTGCCCGGCTCCAACGGTTCAAGGCGCAGTTTGCAGTGACCGTACTGCCCTTTACCGCCGGACTGGCGCACGTATTTGCCTTCGCATTCGACCGCCTTGCGGAAGGTCTCGCGGTAGGCGACCTGCGGTTTGCCGACGTTCGCCTCCACTTTGAACTCGCGCAGGAGCCTGTCTACGATGATCTCAAGGTGCAGCTCGCCCATACCGGCGATGATGGTCTGCCCCGTTTCGGTATCGGTATACGTTTTGAACGTCGGGTCTTCCTCGGCGAGCTTGACCAGCGCAAGCGTCATTTTCTCCTGCCCTGCTTTCGTTTTGGGCTCGATGGCGACGCGGATGACCGGCTCGGGGAATTCCATCTGTTCCAGCACGATGGGGTGCTTTTCGTCACAGAGCGTGTCGCCCGTGGTCGTATCCTTCAACCCGACGATCGCGCAGATATCGCCCGAATAGATCGTGGGGATCTCTTCGCGGTGGTTGGCGTGCATCTGCAAAAGCCTGCCGACGCGCTCCTTTTTCTGCTTGGTGCTGTTGTAGACGTAGCTGCCCGAATCGAGCACGCCCGAATAAGCGCGGAAGAAGGCGAGCTTGCCGACGAACGGGTCTGCCGCGATCTTGAACGCAAGCCCCGCGAACGGTTCGTCGTCCGCCGTCTTGCGCTCCTCTTCCTTGCCCGTGTCGGGGTTGACGCCCTTCACGTGGTCAACGTCGAGCGGGGACGGCAGGTAGTCGACGATGGCGTCGAGCAGGAACTGCACGCCCTTGTTTTTATAGCTGGAACCGCAGAGAACGGGCGTGACGCTCATGTTGATGGTCGCCATGCGCAGACCCTTTTTAAGGTCTTCGACGGAGAGGTCGCCGTCCTCAAAGTATTTTTCCATCAGCTCGTCGCTCTGTTCGGCGACGGCTTCGACGAGCTCGGAGCGGTACTTCTTCGCCTCGTCGAGCATGTCGGCGGGGATCTCCGTCCTCTCAAACTGCGTGCCGAGGTCGTCTTTGTAGATCTCTGCATTCATGTTGACGAGGTCGACGATGCCTTTGAAGGTATCTTCCTTGCCGATGGGGAGCTGGATGCGGATGGCGCGCGTGCCGAGGCGCTCGCGCATCATGCGCACGGCGTTGTCGAAATTCGCGCCGTTGATGTCCATTTTGTTGACGTAAGCGATACGGGGTACCCTGTATTTATCCGCCTGCCGCCACACCGTTTCCGACTGCGGTTCGACGCCGCCCTTCGCGCAGAAGGTCGCCACGGCGCCGTCAAGCACGCGCAGAGAGCGCTCCACTTCGACGGTGAAGTCCACGTGGCCCGGGGTATCGATGATGTTGATGCGGTGCCCCTTCCACGTGCACGTCGTCGCGGCGGAGGTGATGGTGATGCCACGCTCCTGCTCCTGCACCATCCAGTCCATCGTAGCGGCGCCTTCGTGCGTTTCGCCGAGTTTGTGCGTCTTGCCCGTGTAGAACAGGATGCGCTCGGTGGTCGTCGTCTTGCCCGCGTCGATGTGCGCCATGATGCCGATATTTCTTGTTACGTCAAGTCCGAATTGCCTGGGCATATTCCACTCCTTTTACCACCGGAAGTGCGCGAACGCCTTGTTCGCTTCCGCCATGCGGTGGGTATCTTCCTTCTTCTTCACAGAGCCGCCCGTGTTGTTGTACGCATCCATCAGCTCGGCGGCGAGCTTTTTGCTCATTTCGCGCTCGCTGCGCTTACGGGTGTTGATGACGATCCAGCGGATCGCGAGCGTCTGACGGCGCTCGGGGCGGATCTCGATCGGCACCTGGTAGTTCGCACCGCCGACGCGGCGCGCCTTGACTTCGAGCACAGGCATGACGTTCGCCATCGCCTGGTTGAAGATCTCCATCGGTTCTGCGTTGAGCTTTTCTTTCATGATCTCAAAAGCGTCATAGACGATCTTTTGCGCGGTCGCCTTGTTGCCGTCGAGCATGATCTGGTTGATCAGTTTCGCCACGACCTTGCTGCCGTATACGGGATCGGGCAAGACGTCGCGCTTGGGTACACTGCCTCTCCTGGGCATTGATTTGTCCTCCTTAAAAAATGATATTCACGGAATTTCTTTTGAGCTGACAAAAGAAATTCCCGTGATCTGAGAAAGACACCGCTGTTCGCCGCTTTGGCGGCTCGGCAGCGTTTTCTCTCTCTTTGCGGCGCCCTTTCGGGGCACACCGCAATCATGCGCCGCAAATTCACTCTCTTCCAAAAAGCCGAATGTTTTCGGCAAATTGGGGGTGCTTTGCCAAAATGCGATTTTGGCACGCACGATCTTATTATTTAAAGAAAATGAACGGGGCGCGCGTAAGGGTAAACACCCTCAGTACAGCTATCGCTTGCGCGGCGGGGCTGCCCGCTTTTACGAAAAAGACGGTGCCCGCGCGTAGCGAACCTTCTGCCTTGCGGCATACTGCCTACTTTCCATTCGGGCATTTTTAAGATAAATTCCGAAACAAGTAGGGATGGTTTGCGGCGCTGTGCCGCGGTTTTGCTCTGCGCGCTTACTTGGGGCGCTTTGCGCCGTACTTGGAACGTGCCTGCTTGCGCTTGGCAACGCCCGCCGTATCCAGTGCGCCGCGGATGATGTGATAACGAACGCCCGGAAGATCGCGCACCCTGCCGCCGCGGATCAGAACGGAGCTGTGCTCGTTCAGGTTGTGACCCTCGCCGGGAATGTACACGGTACCTTCCTGCTTGTTCGTCAGGCGCACCCTCGCGATCTTACGAAGCGCGGAGTTCGGCTTCTTCGGGGACGTGGTGGAAACGGAAAGGCAAACCCCGCGCTTCTGCGGGCACTGCGCCATGATCGGCGTTTTGCTCTTTTCCGGCCTGCGTTCCCTGCCGTGCTTGATGAGCTGGTTGATTGTAGGCATTTTTACCTCCTTGTAAAATTGGGATTTATCTTAAAATTGCCCTTACGCAATTTAAGAAAGCTTCTGCCACGAAAAAAGTTTTGAAAGAGACAAAACTTTTTTCCGTGATTTGAGAGACAACCGAATGTTCGCCGCGATAAAACGCGGCTCTGCATTCGTTTTTCTCTCTGCGGCGATGTGCTGCGGCTCTCTTATTATAAAAATCGCCGCATTCACTCTTTCCGAATTGAGCCGAAAGTTTTCGGCAAATTGTGGGCGCTTTCCGAAAAGCGTCGTTTTCGGACGCGCAATTTAATTATTGGAAAGAAAGCACCTTTTGTCATCCTGAAGGAACGTGAAGGCTTTGCTTGCTTGCAAGGGCAAAGCCGAGCGTTCCGCTTGAGGCGAACGCGGGCGAATGCCCGCCGCAATGCGTCCGCATTGTAGGGGCGCAGCCCCTGTGAGCCGAAAAACGGAGCGAAGCGCAGCCGAAGGATCTCTAATTATAAATAAGGACAATATTTTCATAGAGATCCCTCGACAGGCTCGGGATGACAAAGACAGAAAAATATCTTCCAATA
>CASDPE010000057.1 GCA_949282395.1 uncultured Bacillota bacterium
CGTGCGCGCCTACCGCATCGCAAAAAAGGTTGCGCCGCGCTTCGCCGAGCGCAGGTTCGGTTCCGCCGAGTACCGCGCGCTGCCGCCCGCCCTGCGCGAAAGTTACAAAAAGATCGTCAACGAGGATCTTACGCCTTGCCTTGCGCACATCCGCGTCCCCGTGCTGTATGTGTTCGGCGACGGCGACACGGCTACGCCGCCGTACATGGCGCGGATCCTGCAAAAAAACACGCCGCATGCGGAGCTTGTGTTCCTGCACGGCAGCCATTTCTGTTTCAGCGAACAGCCCGCCGCGTTCAACGCCGTCGCGCGCGAGTTCTTCCGCTGAAAAGGACGCATGCAACAAGAGGAAAGCAACGTATGTTCACACTCACAGCCATCGTCGAATACATCGTTGTGGCGCTCGCCGCCGCGCTCCTGTACGCGCTGTGCACGCACAGGCTTATGGGCGCGCTGCAACAGGCGGGGTACGACGGCAAGCCCTATGCGCGCTGGACGCACAAAAAGGGCAACATGGTCTATTCGCGCTATATCCTGCTCGCCTTTCTCATCGTGCTCGCCATGCTGGTGTTCGGGCTCTGCTTCACGTTTGCGGGCAGGTGGGCGGCGTACATTTCCCTGCTGCCGATCCCCGGCTTTGTCGCCGTGTACTGCGTGGCAGACAGGCGCGCGCTCAAAGTCCCGCTGCGGCAGACGCGGCGCGCCCTGCGCATTTTCGGCGTGAACGTGCTGCTGCTCTTTTTGGCATGTTTTGCGCTCGCGCTCGCCGTCAACGCCGTCGCGTATTATACGGGGGAGGCGCTCGTCAGCCATCTGCGCTACCTGCCGTTTGCCGCCGTGCCCATGCTGCTGCCCGTGTTCCTGCGCGCGGCGGCGGCGATCGAGCGCCCGTATGCTCTGGCGCGCAACAAAAGATACGTCGCCGCGGCGAAGCAAAAACTTGCGGCGGCTCCCTGCAAAAAGATCGGCATCACGGGCAGCTTCGGCAAAACGAGCGTCAAACATTTTCTGGCGGCGCTGCTCACCGAGCGCTGTTCCGTCGTCATGACGCCCGCGTCCTTCAATACGCCCGTCGGCGTGGCGCGCGCGGCAGACGGCGCCGACCTTTGCGGGGCGGGCTATTTCCTTGCCGAAATGGGCGCGCGGCACGAGGGCGATATCGCCGAACTGTGCGGGCTGGTCGAACCCGACCACTGCATCCTCACGGGCGTATGCGCCCAACATCTGCAAACGTTCGGAAGTTTGCGCGCCATTCTTGAAGAAAAGGGGAAGATCGTGCAGTGCACGAAGGCGGGCGGCTTTGCCGTCGTCGGGATAGACGAAAACACGTCTGCGCTCGATTTTTCCTCCTGTGCGGCAACGGTCGTCCGCGTGGGCGAAGGCGAAGCGTTCGGCGCGCGGGATATCCGCCTTTCGGCGGAGGGCGCGGAGTTCACGCTGGTTTTGGGCGGCACGCCCTGCGAGGCGCACACCCGTCTTTTGGGCAGGCACAGCGTGCACGATCTGGCGCTGGCGGCGGCGATGGCGTATTGCCTCGGCATGAGCCGTGAAGAGATCGTGCGCGGCGTCGCGCAGATGGGGTACGTGCCGCACCGTCTGCAGCCCGTTCAGAGCGGCGGCGTGACCGTGCTGGACGACGCGTACAACGCAAACCCCGAAGGCGCGGCGTGCGCGCTGGAAGTGCTGCGCCTGTTTGCGGGCAGAAAGTTCGTCGTCACTCCCGGGCTTGTGGAGCTGGGCATTCTGGAAGAGAGCGCCAACCGCACCCTCGGCGCGCAGCTTGCGGGGCTGGACGGCGTCGTGCTGGTCGGCGAAACGCTCGTGCTGCCCGTAAAGGAGGGCTACCTCGCCGCCGGCGGCGACGCTGCGGCATTGAAGGTGCTGCCTACTCTCGCCAAGGCGCAGGAGTATCTGAAAACGGAGTTGCAGGATGGCGACACGGTGCTGTTTTTGAACGATTTGCCGGATATATATAACTGAAGGGGTTCACGAAAAATTTTTTGAGCTGACAAAAAATTTTTCCGTGAGTTAAGGGAGACACCGCCGTTCGCGGCTTTCGCCGCTCGGCAGCGGTTTCTCCCTCGCGGCGGCATCTTGTGGGGCACACCATTATAAAAATGCCGCCGCTTCACCCTCTTCCGCCACGCTTTCCGCAAAGCGTAAGGGGCACAAAAAGGGCTCCCGAAAATCGCAGCCTTTAAAACCTTCCCCCTCCGTGGGGAAGGTGCCCCGAAGGGGCGGATGAGGGGAAGCAGGATGAATAGGACAGTTCGCTCGGGTGGGCATTGCCGAAAGCGTGGTTTACCCTCATCCGTCTGTCGGCATCGCCGCCATCCACCTTCCCCACAAGGGAAAAGGTAAAAAGGGCGGAACATAAAAACCTTCCCTCTCGGCAGGCTCGCTCAGGGTGACAAGGGACGCGCTGTGGCGCGCTCCCTGTCATCCTGAGTGGAGCGGCGGCATAGCCGCCGCGCAATAATCGACGGCTGAAAAGCGGACGCTTTCGGCAACAAGTTGCCATGGGCTTGCGCCCATGCGCCTTCGAAGGATCTCTATTATAACAAGGACAACATTTTCATAGAGATCCCTCGACGGGCTCGGGATGACGCAGGGGCGGGCTCCTCGGCAGGTTCGGGATGACACGGAACAAGCGCCGAAAACAACACAGTGCAAGCACCGAAAACAACGCAGTGCGTGTGCCGAAAAGCAGCAAAAGGAAAACAAAGGTACAGCAAAAGGAAAATATAGATCCAACAAAAGGAAAGCAAAGGCACCAAAGAAGAAAAATTTTTCTTCGAGGTGTTTTTTTATGCCCAAAAGCGTGGTGGTGTTGTTCGGCGGCAGGTCGTGCGAAAACGAAGTATCCGTCATAACGGGTACGATGGCGGCGAATTTGCTGCGCGGCGGGTACGACGTGTACCCCGTATACATAGCGCAAAGCGGGGTGATGTACACGGGAGAGGCGCTCTTTTCCGCCTCCGCGCTGCGCGGGGCGGATCCCGACAAGGCGTTCCGCCGTGCGGTGTTTGCGGGCGGCGCGCTCTTTGCCCTGCACGGGCGCAGGCTGCGCGAACTGTGCCGCCCGTACTGCGCGCTCAACTGCTGCCACGGCATGGGCGGGGAGGACGGCGCCGTGAGCGGGCTGTTAGACCTGAACGGCATCCCCAACGCCTCGCCCGATATGGCGGGCTCGGCGCTGTTCATGGATAAGGCGCTCACCAAACTCTTTGCCAAGGCGCTCGGTATCAAAACGGCGCCCTCCTTCCGCCTCGGCGAAGCGGAGTACAAAAAGCGGGGCGCGTTCGCCTTAAAATGCGCCGAACGGCTGGGCTACCCTGTCATCGTCAAGCCGAACAGGCTGGGTTCGAGCATCGGCGTCACCGTCGCGCATACCCGCGCAGAGCTCGTTCTTGCCATCGAATGCGCCTTCGCGTACGATACCGCCGTCCTTGCCGAAGCCTACCTCGGCGGCAGCCGCGAGATCAACTGCGCCGCCTATGCGGCGGGCGGCGAGATCGTCGTCTCTCCCTGTGAAGAGGCGAAAACGCGCAACGCCTTCCTCACGTTCAAAGACAAATATTTCGACGGCGGCAAGGAAGAGCACGGCGACTTCCCCGCAGACCTTCCGCAGGAGGTCGCCGAAAAGGTGCGCGCCTACACGAAGCTGCTGTACCGCCGCGCCTCTCTCCGCGGCATCGTGCGGGCGGATTTTCTGCTGCACGGGGGCGAGGTGTACTTCAACGAGATGAACACCGTGCCCGGGTCTTTGAGCTGGTATTTTTTCAGCAGGAATCTGCGCAGCTTCCCCGAAGTGCTCTCCGCCGTGATCGAACAGGGCGTAAAGGACGCGCGCCTGCGCGAGGGAAAGCGCCTTTTGAAAAACAGCGGCGTTTTGGCGGCGCTGGACGGCGCGGGCACGAAACGGCGGTAAATTCCTTCCCCGCAGGGCGGGGATCAAAAGGAAAGCATAAGAAAACGACCAAGAAAACATCTAAGAAAACATACAAGAAAACATCTAAGAAAACATCTAAGAATTGACTTCGGCGAAGATCTGTGTTATAATCGTTGCGATAAAAAGTTTGAGGTGCTTATGGAGAAATATGTCCCTCCCTACGAGGTCACGGAGGAGATGCTGGAGCTGACGGCGGAGATAACGGAAGACCTTGGCAGGCTGAGCAATGCAAACGAGCTGGAAAGGCTGCCGCGCCTGCGCAGGGTGAACCGCATCAAGTCCATTCAATCGTCGCTTGCCATTGAAAACAACACCCTTTCTTTGGAGCAGGTGACGGATGTGC
Source organism: uncultured Bacillota bacterium (assembly GCA_949282395.1). Lineage (GTDB taxonomy): Bacteria > Bacillota > Clostridia > Christensenellales > Borkfalkiaceae > Borkfalkia. Next base: position 4,296 of record CASDPE010000057.1, read on the forward strand.
TCAGCGGCAAGCGTGTTTTGGGGCCGCAGGACGATATCCTTGCCGTAAAAAACGCCTTTGCCGCCTATAAGATGCTTCCGGGATTCGATCCGTTTTCTTTGGAAGATCTGAAAAAGGCGCACGGCATCATTATGCGGGGGCTTGTAGAGGGGGCAGGCGAACTTCGTACAGGCTCGGTCGGCGTTATCAACGAACAGGGGAAAGTTCTTCACGTTGCGCCTCCGCACGATATGGTAAAGGGGCTGACAGAGCAACTTTTCGATTGGCTGAAAACAAGCAAGACGCAAATGCTGATCCGTTCGAGCATATTCCACTACGAATTTGAGTTCATTCATCCCTTTATGGACGGCAACGGCAGAACGGGCAGGCTTTGGCAGACGGCGCTGCTTGCGAGCTGGAAGCCGATCTTTGAATGGATCCCCATCGAGAGCATCATCAAAGACAATCAGGAAGAATATTACCGCGCGATCGGGCTTTCGACTTCGGAAGGAAAGTCAAACCGCTTTATCCTGTTCATGCTTGGCGTCATCAAAAGGGCGGTGGCGGAACTTGCACGGGATACGCGCAGCCATCAGCGCCATAGCAGCAATCAGATCAGAGCGTTGATGTCCGTCATGGAAACGTACCCCCTGTCTGCGGCAGAGCTGATGGAAAAGCTCGGCATGAAGTCGCGCGCGTCGTTCCGCAAAAATTATTTGCAGCCCGCGTTGGAGGCGGGGCTCATCGCCATGACCGACCCCGCCGCCCCGACGAGCCGCAACCAGAGGTATTTTAAGATGTGAATGCGGCGATCCTGTGCCCGCGCAATGTTCAAACGCTTGTGATTTTTTTTGTTTTTTGGTAGAATAAGGGGGTGAATAATCTCTGCAAGGAGTGTAAGCATGGCAAAGATCCAAATGAAAACGCCGCTCGTTGAGATGGACGGCGACGAAATGACGCGCATTTTATGGCAGTGGATCAAGGAAGATCTGCTTCTGCCGTACGTCGACCTGAAAACGGAGTACTACGATTTAGGGCTTGTGAACCGCGACAGGACGGACGACGGCGTCACCGTTGCCGCCGCCGAGGCGAACAAAAAATACGGGGTCGGCGTCAAGTGCGCGACCATCACCCCCAACGCCCAGCGCGTGGAGGAATACAAGCTCAAAAAGATGTGGAAGAGCCCGAACGGCACCATCCGCCGCATTTTGGACGGCACGGTGTTCCGCGCGCCCATCCTCGCCAAGGGCATCACGCCCTATGTGCCCGGGTGGAAAAAGCCCATCGCGCTCGCCCGCCACGCCTACGGCGACGTGTACGCGGGCGTGGAAACGCGCACAGAGGCGGGCGACAAGGCGTATATCGTCGTCGAAAACGCGGGCGGCGTGAAGGAGAAGATCCTCATCCAGGATTTTAGTAGCGGCGGCGGCATCGTGCAGGCGGTGCACAACCTGGATAAGTCCATTCAGAGTTTCGCGCGCTCCTGCTTCAACTACGCCCTCGGCGCGAAGATGCCGCTGTGGTTCGCCACGAAGGACACCATCTCCAAGACCTACGACCACCGCTTTAAGGACATCTTTGCCGAAATTTACGAAAACGAGTACAAACAGAAGTTCGAAGCGGCGGGCATCGAATACATGTATACCCTCATCGACGACGCCGTCGCGCGCGTTATCCGCAGCGAGGGTGGCATGGTGTGGGCGTGCAAAAACTACGACGGCGACGTGATGAGCGACATGGTCGCCACCGCCTACGGCTCGCTGGGCATGATGACGTCCGTGCTCGTCTCCCCCGAAGGCAATTACGAGTTCGAGGCGGCGCACGGCACCGTCACCCGCCACTACTACAAACACCTGAAAGGGGAAAGGACTTCCACCAATTCGGTGGCGACGATCTTTGCCTGGACGGGCGCGCTCGCAAAGCGCGGCGAGCTGGACGGCATCCCCGCGCTCACGGCGTTCGCCAAAAAGCTGGAAGCGGCGACGGTGCGCACCATCGAGGAGGGCGAAATGACGGGCGACCTTGTTTCGCTGTTCAGGGCGGAGGGCGTCACGCCGAAAAAGCTGGATTCACGCGAATTTTTGCAGGCGATCCGCAGAAGGCTGGACGCATAAAAAAAGAACGGAACGGGCAGCCGCGCCGCTTTCTTCGGAAAGCGGCGCGGCTTTTTCGCGGGCGAAGCCGCCTCTTTTTTGCGCAGAAAATTGCAAAGGGGATTGCAAAGCCGCCGTTCGTATAGTATAATGGTGGTGCGGGGCGGTGTGCGCCCGAAAAAGGAAAAGGAGAGCGGGAGATGAAAAGGAAACTGTTTGCGGCGGGCGCGTTTGCGCTTGCATGCGTGTTTGCAGGCATGGCATTTGCGGCATGCGCTCCGCTGGTGCTGGATGTGGAACAGCGGCAAGATCAGCTTGACGCCTTTTTGGAACAGGTGGAAAAGGACGAGGAGCGCTATTCTGTGACGATCACGCTGACGCAGGGGGAAGAGAACTCTGCGCAGTTCTTGGCGCAGAACGACGGCACCCGCATGTACGGGCGTATCGACGCTTCGGGGAAGACCGAGCCGATGACGGATGTATATTCGCTGAAAAGCGGCGGCTATCAGTATTCATACGACGCCGTCGCAGGGGTGACGGACGTCGATTATGTGCCCGAGGGCGGCGGCACGGGCGTCCGTTCGATGACGGAGGCGTTCCTGTTCCTGTTCAGCGCCACTCCCGATTTTTGGAGCGTTTTCGAACAGAACGTACAGATAGAAGACAGCGGCGTCACCTTCGCCGCCGAAGTTACGGGCACGGACACGCTGCAAGTGAGCGGCACGATCGAAAACGGCACCGTCGTCTTTGAAAAAGATACGGTGACCATCTCTTTCACGCGGGTGCTGACGCAGGAGGAAGAGCAGGAAGGCGCGGCGCAGCAAGCCGAAGCGGGCGAAACGCGGCTGGAGCTTGTGATCGCCATAAAAGAGCTCGGCTCGTTCAAAGGCGCTGCGACCCTTCCCGCCGCCGAGGCGGCGTTTGCCTCCGTTTCGCAGGAAGATCGCCTGTTCGCGCAGGCGCAGTGGCTGTTCGGCGCAACGTCCGCGCAGATCGGCGCCGAATTTTACGGCGCAGACGAAGCCGCCATTGCACAGTATACGGCGCAGCTTTCGGAAGGGCAGGCGCTGGCGCAGCTCACTTATAGGGGCGAAGCGGCGATGACAAGCGCCGTGGTGCTGCGTGGGGACGACTATTACGAAGTCACCCCGGAGGACAGCGCTCCCGTGCGTGGTTCGGCGGGCAGGAACGTGCAGCGCGCCCTGCGGGATTTCGGGTTTTCGGCATTGGAACGGGAGAGCTTTGCGCTGAAAGCGGGCACAGACGATACGCTCGTTTTTGTCGGTGCGGCGGGAGCGGGCTTCCCCGCGTGCGAGGCGGCAGAGCTTTGCTGCAAGGCAGACGGTTCGTATACGATCACGCTGACGGGGATCACGGAAGCGGATCTTGTCGGGGCAGAGTCCGCCACGGTGACGCTGCAAAAAATCGGGCAGGCGCAGCCCATTGCGTTCCCCGCCGCCGTCACCGAGGCGCTGGATGCGTACTTTGCAGATTTGGACGCATAGGGGAAAGTGCATTCGCAGCGGGGCGCGGCTTTTGCCGCGCCCCGTTTGGCGGATGGGGGGAAGCGGAATGCGTAGGGCAGCCCGCTCGGGCATGTATTGCCGAAAGCATGGTTTACCCTCATCCACCGCAAGCGGTCCCCCTTCCCCTCGTCGGAGCAGTCGGCTGCGCTCTCGCATTGCCCCAGAGGGGGCAATGCTCGCATGCGCGCTCCGCTCCTCCTCTTCCCAAAAATCTCGCAGTGCTTCGCACGCTGCGATTTTCGGGAGCCCTGTGGGGGGAGGTAGAAAAGGACAACATTTTCATAGAGATCCCTCGCGGGGCTCGGGATGACGGTGGGGGTGTTCGGGATGACAGGGCGGTGCGCTGTGGCGCGCCCCCTGTCATCCTGAGCGAAGCGGCGGCACAGCCGCCGCGCAGTCGAAGGATCTCTAAAAATAATAAGGACAACATTTCCATAGAGATCCCTCGACAGGCTCGGGATGACGGAAAAGGGCAACGCGGGAATAGTATAAAACCTTCCCCCTCCGTGGGGAAGGTGCCCCGAAGGGGCGGATGAGGGGAAGCGGGATGCATAGGGCACCCCTGCCGCCCAGCGTGGAAGCAAGGGCGGTGCGGCTTATGCGAAAGGGGAATAAATATTTGTTTTTGCAGGGGAATTTTGCATTCTTTATTGACACATTTGTGTAAACATGTTACAATATAAAAAAGGTGCATTATTGCGCAAAAAGGAAAGGAGAGGAAAAAGGATGAAAAAGATCTGGTCGGCGATCTTGGCGCTGCTGGTCGCGGCGCTGCTGTGCGTCACCCTTGCCGCCTGCAACCTGTTTCAGGATGACAGCGGGAACAGCGGGAACGAAGGCAACGAAGGAAGCGAAGGCAACGAGGGAGGCGAAGGCGGCGAAGGCAACACGCCTGCAGCGGACGATCTTGCAAAGAAGCTGGAAGAATTTTTTACCATCTTGGAAGAGGACACGGAGCAGTTCGATGTGACGTTCAGCCTTGAAGAGAAGGTACCCGTAACGGAGTATGACCCCGATACGGAGGAGGAGATCCCCGTCCGCGACCCCGATACGGGCGAGTTCGTCTATGCCGTTCAGAAAAATCAGAACCGTTTCGTGGGCAACGGAACCGCAATCTTTATGGAACACGTCGACATAGACGGGTATATGCGGGGCGACGAGCTGTTTGACGCGTACGGCAGCGGCAGCCGCTCTTATGGAAAGCTGGACGGAGATTACCTGTATGGGTATATCGTGTACGGCTATCCGTCGGAGCAAGGGTTTGAACTCGAGTGGGACGAAGAGAACGGGAGCTCGTCTTTACAGTATGAGCCGGATATGAGCCTGTCTCTGAACGAGTGCCTGAGCGAAACGGGGATCAACGAATTTTTCGATCTGCTGCAGAGCGCCGCGAAGGTCGAAGAGGACTGCGTCACCTTCGATCTGCCCGATTACGGCATTGCAGGGGGCACGATCGCTTTTACAGGCGATGTGGTAGAGATCTTCTGCCCGTTCGACGAGGGAACGGCAGAGGGGCAGCCCGATTCCGATGAGCGCTATCCCGGTATGCCCGGGGTAGAGCTGTTCTCCGCCGCTGCCGCCGGCGCGGAGGAGGAAGCGCGCCCCTCCGCATCCATTACGTTCACCTTCAAGGGGCTGGGCACGAACACGAACGTACCTTCGCTTGCCGCAGCGGACGCGGCGTATGAAAAGTTCACCACGGAAGAATATTTGCAGAAGCGCCTGAACTGGCTGTTTTATGAAGATTCGGCGGAGGTCGACGTATCCGTTACAGAGGGCGGGCAGAACGTCGGTTCGCTGCAGGCACAGTTTTCCGACGGAGAGCTGCTGCTGACTGCGGCGGGCGCCGCTTTTGATTTGGATGATACGCAGAAGACCGCAGCCATTGTGCGCCGCGGGGATGCGTACTATGCTGCCGCGGAGAATGAGAGCGGCATTGCGGTCGAGAAAGTCGGAGCGGTATCCGTTACGTATGTTCTGCGGATGGTCGATTTTCCGTATAGTGCGTATTCTTATGAGTTGAAGGCGGGCACGGATGATACGCTCGTGTTCGATGCAACGGGAACGGATGCTTCCGGAAACGTCGAGGTCAAATTCCATGCGGACGGCACGTATACCATTACGGGGACGACGAGCGCAGGGTACAACGCTACGATGACCATCCGCGGCGCCGGCGAGGCGAAGCCCATACAATTCCCGCAGGAGCTGGAAGCCGCCGCAGACGAATATTACACGCGCCTGATGACGGAAGAGGCGCTGTTTGAAGGCGCGCGCGAGGCGCTGTTCGACGATTCCGCAGAGATCGAAGCAGCTTTTTCGATGCAGAGCATGGAAGCCGCAACGCTTTCGGTACAGCTGTACGAAGGGGAGATGCTGCTGGGCTTTCAATCGCTCCTCGGGTCGGAAAAGTCCTACGCGATGGTGCGCAGCGGAGAAAACTATTACCTTGCCGACCTTTCCGATCTTTCGCAGGGCGTTACGGTGAGCAGCGGCTATAACGTACGCGTGATCGACGTGATGAGCCTGCTCGAATTCAGTCGCTTTGAAAGGGGGTATTTCGTCTTGAAGGAAGGCACGACGAACGTGCTCACGCTGAGCGATTGGGGGAAATCTTATTACAATTATTGCGAAAGCCTTGAAATCATGCTGAACAAGGACGGGTCGTATACCGTTACGGCGACGGGGCTTTCCGTTCCCGGTCTGTCCGTGCAGGGGCTGGCGATGAGCATGACCATCGAAAACGTCGGTTCCACGCAGCCCATCGCCTTTGATGCGGAAATCGTTGCCGCCGTAGAGGCGTTCATCGAGGACGAGGCGGTGGCAGACGAACTGTTTGCGCACATGGAACAGGCGCTGGAGGAAGATTCGGCGGCGCTGGAAGGCACGCTGTTTGAGGCGGGCACACAGAACGAAGCGATGGGTCTTGCCGTATACCTTTCGGGCGGGGAGATGTATAAAAAAGAGACGGGCGCGAGCGCCTCTCCTGCGGAGAGCGGCGTCTTCCGCTCGGACTACGAATATTTGCAGATCGAGCAGCCGCTCGGCTGGACGGGCGAGGCAGGCGCATTCCCAGTTTATACGTTTGAATACAGCGGAAAAATGATCTTGTTCCGTGCGTTTGAACAGTTTGCCTTTACCAGGTTCAGCAGGGAGTATTTTATGCTGAAAGCGGGCACGGAGAATACGCTCACCCTCTCTGTGGCGGGGAAGGAGTTTTATAGCCGCTGCGACGGGCTGGAGATCGCCTTTGCGAAGGACGGCAGCGTCACCGTCACCATAACGGGAATGCAGTATTCTTATTACGATACCTATGACGCCGTGCTGCACATCACGCAGATCGGCGAAAGCGTTGCGTTGGGCGGCTCTGCGGAGGAGCAGCAGAAGGCATCGCAGCTGCGGCAGGCGGTGGAAGAATATGACGCATGGAAGAACGGGGAGAGCGCCACGCTTGCAGAAGGTACGTACCAAGCTGCCATGCGCATTACGAACGATGTGTCTACTTCGGGCAGCAATCCCATGCCGCTCGTTGATGAAGGGTCTGTGTTCGAATTTGCGGGCGGCACCGCCACGCTAAGCAGCGGCAACATCACGTATACGTTTACCTATGCATACGACGAGTACGTTAACGGGTATGTGCTGACCGATACGGCAGGGGATCCCGATGATATAAGGCTGACCGTAAAATACATCGGCGGCAAGCTGTACTTCGGCGGGGAATATATGTGGGGAAATGTTTGGTGCAACACGCTGTATGTATTTACGGCGGCGTCGGCATAGCAACAGGCAGAAAGGAACTGCGTAAAGAAAAAAACAAGAATAGAATTATTGGAACGGAATAAGAAGGATCGAACAGGAAGAATGGAATAAGTAGGATGGAATAAGTAGGATAGAATAAGAAGGATAGAATAGTAGGATAGAATAAGCAGGATAGAATAAGCAGGAAGGAACAAGCAGCAGGGCAGAGGCGAACGCCTCTGCCCTGCTGCTTGGGGTTGAAAGATGTCATGTGCGGCGGAGCATAAAGCTTTGCCGCACCGTTTGTTGCAGGAGCCTTTTAAAGAAGCAGGCGCTGCTGTTTTTTCGGGGTATCGTCATGGAATGTTTTGCAGAAAACGGTTCCGATACTTTCTGGGGGAGAGCCCTACGATTTTTTTGAAGCAGCGGCTGAAATAGGCGGGATTATAAAACCCCATTTTGATGGCGCATTCGGCAACGGGCATATTGCCGTTGCTTTCGAGCATGCGTTTTGCCCCTTCGATGCGTTTGACTAAGATATAACTTTGCATGGAAAGCCCGAACGATTTTTTGAATTTGATCTCAATGGTGTTCAGCTTTTTGCCGAAGTGTTCCGCGATCGATTTTGCCGAGATCTCGCCTGCGTAGTTTACGTCTATATAATTGCGGATCTGTGCGGCAATGTCACTGGAAGCGTGGAAAGATTTTTCGATCTTTCCGCCGTACAGCCTTTCCGTTTCCAGCAGAAGCAGCGCAAAATAGTGTTCCGTTGCGCGTTTGTATTCCGGTCGTTTTTCATTCAATTCATCGAAAATTTTGTCCAAAAGGTACACGATGGTATCCCGCGGGGAAAGGCGGCGGGGTATATAGATTTCCTGTTCGCCGTTCGTTTGCAGTCTGAAATTATTGATGCCGAGGATATAATATGTAAATTGCTCGTCTTTATCCCGATTCAAAAATTCCCCATGCCGCACATACGGGTTGATGACAAAATAATCGCCTCCGTGCAGTTTATACACATTGCCGTTAACCTGTAAATTTCCTCTGCCTTCGGTCACATAATAAATTTCGGCAAGAGTATGGGTAAACACTTTTTTTGTGTCGTAGGCAAAACGGCATTCATCCTTGATGACATATGCCAACTGCGGAGAATCGGAAAGTTCATTTGTATTCAGATCGTATCG
>CASDPE010000058.1 GCA_949282395.1 uncultured Bacillota bacterium
CGAACGCGGCGCCCGCGCGCTCCCCCGCCTGTTCCAGCGCCGCCGCAAGCTCTTCCTGCGTCTGCTCACAGCCGAAGGTTTCCAGCAGCGCGCGCACGGCGCGGCAATAGCCCGCGCCCGTCATCTCCGCCCGCGCGCCTTCAAACGCGGAGAGGAAGCGGCCGCGCAGCGCGGTAAACACGAGAGGCTGCTCCGCCGCCTCCTTGATCTCCCGCCTGACGCCGCCGCGGAAGTTCGCGTATTTCAGCAGATAATTGCGGTACGCCTCGCGCGAGGGCGCGTCGCCGCCGAAAAACACGTTCCCCAAAAACGCGTCTGCATCGGCGGGGTCGAACCCTTCGGCAAGCACCGAAAACCAGCGCAGCACAAAGGCGGCGAGGGGGTGCGCGGCGATGCTGCGGCGCACGTCCGCATAATACGGGATGTTGTATTCGCCGAACGCCTTGGCAAGGGGCAGCGCGTACGCGGCAAGGTCGGGCACATACACGGCGAGCTCGTTGTAGCGCGCGCCGCGGTCGAGCACTTCCCCTTTGACCGCGGCGGCGATGAAGTTCATCTCCTCCTCTTCGTCCGCCCCCTCAAAAAGGTGCACGTTCTGCGTTTCGAGCGGGGCGTGCAGGGAAGGGTCGAACAGCCCCTGCCGCAGCTGTTCCGCCTCGCGTGAAAGCTGCGGAGGGAGCGGGACGCGCTCGCACGCCGCGCCCGCGGCGCGGTACAGCCGCTCGAAGTCGCGCGCGGCTTCGTCCGTGTACAGCGCCGCGTCGCCGCCGACGAACACGCCCGTGACGCTTTTTGCCGCCGCAAGGGCGGCGCGGATGCCCTCCGCCGCCTGCCCCGTGAACGAGGTGAACCCCGCAAAGTACACGTCCGTATCCGCAAGGCGCGCGCCCGCGATCGCCGCGGGCAGAAGTTCCAGCACGCCGCTTTCGTCCACATACCCGCCGCGCAGAAAATCAAGGTACCCGCGGTAGACGAGCGCGATGTCGCGCAGTTTCGCCGCAAGGTAGGGCGAGCCGCCCTCCTTCCCCTGCTCCTCCGCCGCGCTTTCAAGCGCGGCGGGCTCGATGCGCGCCGCGCGCAGCTGGGCGATCGTTTCGTACAGCCTGCCCGCGCAGCCCGCGGGATTTTTGCCGAAGCAGACGAGCCGTTCCGCGTTCTTTGCCGCCACCGCCCCCGCGACCAGCACCGAACCCTGCTTGGAGAGCGTTTTTTTGCCGTTTGCGCCGCGCAGAAAGCGCGCAAAGGTGGTGACGGTGCAGTTCAGCACCGTTCTGCCCGCGCGCGTCAGGGCGCGCTCCGCTTCCAGCGTGAGCCTGTCCTCGCAGAACACGAGCTTTTTTCCGCCCGAGGCGAGCCCGCCGAGGAACGCGACGAGCTCCGTCACCGTGGGGGCGAGATACAATTTTACCTTCTTTTCCTTCCGCATAGCCGCCTGCCCGCAAAGAATTTGCAAAAAGATACCCTCATTATAGCACAATTTCCTCTTTTTTTAAAGAAATTTCACCCGATTTGTTTTTACAATCGCGCGGATTTGTGGTATACTACCTGTACTTGATCCTGCGCCCGCCCGCGCGTTCTGTTGCGGGCGGCGCCCGAAAAAAAGAGGTTTTTTCCATGAAACATAAAAGAACGGCGGCGCTTTCGGCGCTGCTCGCCGCGCTGCTTGCGGCGACGCTGCTGCTTTTGGCGGGCTGCTCGCAGACGGTGTATGCGACCGTGACGCCGAAGTGGCAGTCCAACACCGAATACGACGACGACTTCAAAGAGACGCTGACCTACTCCGTCTCCTTCGAATCCTCTTACGAGGCGGGCGAAGCGGGCTGGCGGTTCGGCATCGACGCGGAGAACAGCTACTACACCGTGACGGTGGAAGCGGTGGAATCGTACCAGCCGGAGGGCGGCAGCCGCCATTGGAACGTGTACCACCTGCACAGCGAGCTTGTGATCGCGGCGAGCTACGCGTATTTTTACGAGGACGGCACGCAGAAGACCATCGTCCGCTTCGGCGGAGACAGCGGAACGGCGCCCGATCGCATCGTAACGGACGTGTGGTTCCACTCCCTCGCCGCGCCCTCTTCAAACGAGAGCCGCCATTCGCTCGAACCCATTTACAGCGAGCGCACCGTAGAGAGCATGCACACGCCCGTGGGCATGACCAGCGACAAAGTGAACTGGTACAACTACACCACCACGATCGCGTACAACGACGCGGGCGAAGAGGCGAAGCTGCGCATCACGGACAATTGGGGCGACCTTTCCGGCGAAGAGCGGACGGTTGGCGAGCACGTATACAAATATTCGGAAAACAGCGACGAGCAGACGCTGAAAGACCTGCGCGGTTCCTATTCCGCGTTTGACAACGCGCAGCTGCTGTTTGTGACGCGCGGCATGAACTTTTCGGAAAACTCTTCCGAAACGATCGTCGCCGTCAGCGAAACGGCGGGCGCGCAGACGGTCAGCGTTGCCTGCTCGGAACGGGCGGACAGGAGCTGCTCCTTCCTGCTCTCTTCCACCAACGAGGCGAACGGCACGACGACGGTCTCGCGCCTTTCGGGCACGGACATCTACGCGGCGGAGGTCAGCTTTTCGCTTGCCAACGCGGGCAACGCGGCAGGCGCGGCGCGCACCTTCTACTTCGCGCAGGAGAGCGGCTATTACAACGCGCCGCTGCGCATGGAAGAGCCCGTTGCCTACGGCATCGGCACCGTGTACTATGACCTTGTGAGCCTTGCGCACACCGAATAAAAGGCACAAAACGGCGCGCTCCCGCTGCAAAGCGGGAGCGCTTTTTTCTTTCCGCCGCTTGCCATTTTACCGCAGCGGTGGTATACTGTTCCCATCTTATACACCAAGAGGGAGACACATGCCTACAAGGGTCGCCGTCATCGGCATCATCGTAGAGAACAAAGACAGCGTGCAGGCGCTCAACGCCATCCTGCACGAATACGGAGAATACGTCATCGGGCGGATGGGCGTGCCCTACCGCGCGCGCGGCATCAGCATCATCAGCGTCGCCGTAGACGCGCCGCAGACGGTGATCAGCGCCCTTTCGGGCAAGATCGGCAGCCTTGCCGGCGTGAGCGCCAAGACCGCCTACGCGCAGGCGGAAAGCGCGCGCGGCTGACCCCGCGCTACGCTTTGAACAGCCGCAGCGCCCAGCGGTAGGCGGAGGGCAGTGAAAGCGCCGCCTTCACTTCGGCGAGCGGATAAAACGTGACGCCGAAGGCGGCAGCGACCTCCGCTTCATGCCCCGCGCAGCCCACGGGGTACGCCGCAATCTCCCATTCGATGTGCGAAAAGACGTGTTTGTGCGCGGACGGCTGCCCCACCGCCGCATCCGCCGCGCCCGCCGCGGCAAGGCGGGCGGCGATCTCTGCCTCCGTCAATGCGCGCTCTTCGGTATAAAAGGCGTACATGCCGCGCAGCACGCCCTCTTTGCGGCGGCACAGGGCAACGCGCTCCCCCACATAAAACAGGAGCATGGTGACGGGCGTTTTGCGCCGTTCGGGCTTTTTTTCGGGAAGGGGGAGAGCGTCGCTCTTTGTGCCGCACCCGCCGAGCAGCGGGCAGGCGAGGCAGAGCGGGGAAGAGGGCACGCACACCGTGGCGCCCAGCTCCATCAGGCTCTGCGTAAAATCGCCGCACCTGCCCGCAGGGTACACGGGCGCAAGCTCTTCCGCATACCGTTTGCGCAGCTGCGCCGCAGGCAGCGCGTCGCCTAAGTACCGCGAAAGGACGCGCACCACGTTGCCGTCTACCGCGGGGGCGGGTTTGCCGAAGGCGATGGACGCGACCGCGCCCGCCGTGTACTCCCCCACCCCGGGGAGTTTTTTCAGCCCTTCCGCCGTATCGGGGAAGCCGTGTTCGCACACGTACCGCGCCGCCTTTTGCAGGTTGCGGGCGCGGGAATAATAGCCCAGGCCCTCCCATAGCTTGAAGAGCTTGTCTTCGGGGCAGGCGGCGAGCGCCTGCACGGTCGGAAGCTCGCGCACAAAGCGGATATAGTGCTCGCGGGCGGCTTCTACGCGCGTCTGTTGGAGCATCAGCTCGGATACGAGCACGCGGTACGGGTCGGTGTTTTCGCGCCAGGGGAGCTCTCGCTTGTTTTTGTCATACCAGGGAAGGAGCAGCAGCGGCAGTTCTTGCAGCGCCGCAGCCCGTTCCCCTTCCGTTTTTTGCCGTTCCATGCCGCTATCTTACCACAAACCGCGGCGAACTTTCAACAAAAAATTGACAACCGCCGCAAAAAAAGCTATACTGTTTGCGTTCTCAACTGAGAATCTGACACGGAGACCCCTTTTGAACATCATTCTCATCGGCATGCCCGCTTCGGGCAAGAGCACAGCGGGCGTGCTGCTCGCCAAAACGCTCGGCTACGGCTTTATCGACAGCGACCTTCTTATTCAGAACAGCGAAAAGGCGCTCTTGTGCGACATCATCGCCCAGAAAGGCGCCGAAGAATTTCTGCGCATCGAAGAGGCCGTGAACGCGCAGCTGTGGGCGGAGCGGTGCGTCATCGCCACGGGCGGCAGCGCCGTGTACGGCGAGCGCGCCATGCGGCACCTGAAAACGCTGGGCAAAGTCGTGTACCTGCACATCTCCGAAAAGGAAGTCGAACGGCGGCTGGGCAACATCGTGCTGCGCGGGGTGGTGATGCGCAAAAAGGGCGAAACGCTTGCCGAGCTGTACGCCGAGCGCGCGCCGCTGTACGAAGCGTACGCCGACCTGACGGTGAACTGCGACGGGCAGACGCTCGAACAGACGGTGGACACGATCGTTTCCGCCCTGCGGTCACAGGCATAAGACCGCGCGCCCGCGGGCGCGCTTCCCAATAAACTACGGTGGTAACTGCAATGAAACTGTACAATACACTGACGCGCACGGTCGAAGAATTCAAAACGCACACGCCGAACAAGGTGACGATGTACACCTGCGGCCCGACGGTGTACAACTTTGCGCACATCGGGAATTTGCGCACCTACATCATGGAAGACGCGCTGGAACGTGCGCTGCGCTACGTCGGGTACGGCGTGAAGCGCGTGATGAACATCACGGACATCGGGCACCTTTCGGACGACGCGGACAGCGGCGAAGACAAGATGCTGCTGGGCGCCAAGCGCGAGCACAAGAGCGTGAAGGAGCTTGCCGCGTTCTATACGGACGCCTTTTTCAAGGACTGCGCGGCGCTGAACATCAAGCGCCCCGACGTCGTTGCGCCCGCCACGGAGGAAGTGGCGGAGTTCATCCGCGTCATCTCCGCACTCGAAGAAAAGGGCTTTGCCTACAAGGCGGGCGGGAACGTGTACTTTGATACCTCCAAGGTGAAACAGTACCATACGTTCTTCAACTTCAAGGAAGACGACCTCGAAGTGGGCGTGCGCGAGGGCGTGGAAGAGGACGAGAACAAGCGCAACAAAAACGACTTCGTGCTGTGGTTCACCAAGTCCAAGTTCGAGGACCAGGCGCTCAAATGGGACAGCCCGTGGGGCGTGGGCTACCCCGGCTGGCACATCGAATGCTCGTGCATCGCCATGAAGCACCTCGGCGAATGCTTAGACCTGCACTGCGGCGGCATCGACAACGTGTTCCCCCACCACACCAACGAGATCGCGCAGAGCGAGGCGTACCTCGGGCACCCGTGGTGCGGGCACTGGTTCCACGTGCTGCACCTCAACACCGCAGGCGGCAAGATGAGCAAATCTTCGGGCGGCTTTCTGACCCTCTCCAAACTCACAGAGGCGGGCTTTTCGCCCATGGAGTACCGCTTCTTCTGCCTGCTTTCCCACTACCGCAACACCCTCGTGTATTCGGAAGATACCTTCCAAAACGCCGCGAACGCCTTCCGCAAGCTCAAAGCGCGGGCGCTCGCGCTCGGCACGGACGGCGAAAAGGACGAAGCCGCCATGCAGCCCTTCCGCGCCTCCTTCAAAGAGGCGCTTGAAAGCGATCTGAATACTTCGCAGGCGATCACCTGCGTGTACGACGTGCTGAAAAGCGCGCTCTCCGCCGCGGCAAAGCGCGCGCTTTTGGAAGAGTTCGACGGCGTGCTCTGCCTTGACCTTTTAAAAGAGGAGAAGAAGCAAAGCGCGCTCTCCGCCGAAGAGATCGAGGCGGCGATCGCCGCCCGCGCCGCCGCAAAGAAGGCGAAAAACTACGCCGAGGCGGACAGGATCCGCGCAGAGCTTGCCGCGCAGGGAATAAAATTAAAAGATTCCCCTTCCGGCACATCTTATACCATTGAATAACGCAAAATTCTTACTTTGATAATATTAAAAGCGGCGAACGCACACGCGTTCGCCGCTTTTAATTTAAAAATACATTTCATCTCTGACTTTAATCCAGCGCCGATATGTCCCCGTATTGCCTTTATCCGGAGAATACACCCCTAAAAAAGTCATCGTGCCTGTTCTTGTGTCTTTTTTGAACCATGAGCGATACCGCTCCTGCGGAATTGCCGCATGCGATTTGTAAACCATTGATCCATCCATAAATTGTTCTATAATATCCCCGTTCGGCTGCACTGTGTTCAGCCAGCCCGCATGAGTGATTTTCCCAAATTCATGAATAATCAGAATATGATCATCCTTGATTTTATAATAACACTTCATATAGCTCTTTCTGTCTCCCCCGAATAATTCATTCAGCAGTTCGGCATTGGCTCTAATATGAAATACATCCCCACGTCTAACCAACTTACCGTGTTGGGCAAAAGAAATGACTTGTTTTTGCGTTTGCCCGCCATACATATCGTTAATTTCTTTTATTACAACTTCTGCCGTTTCGCTGAATGCCTCTTCGTCGTTAGGATCAAATGCAAATCTTTGACTTTTTCCCTTTTCCCTCTCTTCTATAATAATTTCTCCTTTTATAAGCTCCATTCTGATTGCTATTTTAAGAGCGCGCCCCTCCTTTTTTACCAAACAAACTACTTCGCCAAACGGTTCCAATCCAAAAGGCTCGCCGTTTTGCATTAACAATTCAGTAAAAATCCTCCAACAAGTACGGTAATCCATTTTTCCTCCTTAATCTTTTTACTCGCTTTTATTTAAATTTTTTCTATATTAAAACCAAGTTGTTTCGCTCGCGCCAAAAAATTGGGAATATTGATTATCCCCCATTGTGAACAAACATACATATCCCCGTCTGCAAGATGCAAAACTTCTTCTTCCTTAGTAAAAAAGCGCACCGCTGTATCCAAGCGACGAACGGCGACCTCTACATGTTCTACCACGCCAATCGAACCTTGCAACGACTTTTCAAATACATGTTTTAATTGGTTGCAAGTAAGCGGCTCATGCGCTTTCACATATTTCTGTACAACGGCAAGAACCAAACGGTTCTTTAAGTACACATTCCCATTAAACAAATAGCGCGAAACGTCTCTTTTTGTCTTCTCTCCGTTCTTTTTCGGCTCGTTTTCTTCCCCCGCATGCAATCGACGATTTAATTGCTCCAATTCCCCGCGCAAATCCGCCATCTCTCTTTCCAACCTGATGATACGGTTCTGCATCTCCAGTAAAATATCTGAAAAATCCATTTATTATTCCTTGTTTTTCTTTGTAATTCTATATTATAAAAATATCATCTATATTGTCAAGTGTTTTTTCGTGTTAATTTAATTTTTATTTCTTTATACAAAAGCCCCGCCCCGAAGCGATGCTTCGGGGCGGGGCGCCTTTTGCTTTATCAGTTGTTTGCGGCTTTTTCTTCCTTGGCGTAGACGGAGACCTGCTTTTTGTCCTTGCCGAGGCGCTCGAACTTCACGACGCCGTCGATGAGGGCGAAGAGCGTATCGTCCTTGCCCAGCCCCACGTTGTTGCCCGCGTGGAACTTGGTGCCGCGCTGACGGACGAGAATGTTGCCCGCGAGCACTTCCTGCCCGTCGCTGCGCTTTACGCCGAGGCGCTTCGCCTCGCTGTCGCGCCCGTTATGCGACGAACCGGTACCTTTTTTATGCGCGAATAATTTCAGAAAAATCATTTCTCGTTCCTCCCTGCATTCACAGCGTGATCTTTTCGATCTTCACTGCGGTAAACGGCTGACGGTGACCCTGCTTTTTGCGCTCATTCTTTTTCGCCTTGTATTTGAACACGACGATCTTTTTGAACTTGTCCTGCGCTTCGACCTTTGCCGTTACCTTTGCCGCGGCGACTTCGCTGCCGACCTTGACCCCGTTTTCGTCCGAGACCATGACGACGTTGAACTCCACCGTGTCCCCTACGTTCGCGTTGAGCTTTTCCACGCGGACGACGTCACCTTCGCAAACCTTGTACTGTTTG
This sequence comes from uncultured Bacillota bacterium, assembly GCA_949282395.1. Lineage (GTDB taxonomy): Bacteria > Bacillota > Clostridia > Christensenellales > Borkfalkiaceae > Borkfalkia. The sequence continues at coordinate 8,280 of CASDPE010000058.1, forward strand.
CTTCCGTTTTCGATGACTGCGTACAAACTGTTTTACCTCCACTGACCAGTCTCGCCGTAAGCCAAGGCGGTGCCAAAAGGGCACGCTTAAAAGCCCGCTCCGAGCGGCTCGGAGTATAATCTACCATACTCGCGTACAAAAGTCAAGCGGTTTTCGCCGCCCGTTCCGCATTTTTTACAGGCAAAGCGCGCCGTTTGCGGCATAAAACGGAGGAAAGCGGCGCAGACTGTGAAAAAGGAGGCCTGTATGACGGATAAAAAATCGGGCGAGGAACTGCTCGCCGAAGTATACCGCAACACGCATTACGCGCTCACGTCCATTTCGGACATCCTGCCCGAAACGGAGGACGAAACCTTGCGCGAAGAGCTTTTGAAGATGCACGAGGGATACGAACAGATCTCGGGCAAGGCGGCGATGTACGCCAAGGAGAACGGGCTGGAACTGAAAGAACCGAACGCGCTGAAAAAGGCGATGATGTGGGGCTCGATCAAAATGAACGCGATGAAAGACGATTCCCGCGCGCACATCGCGGAGATGATGACGCAGGGCACGGTAATGGGCATCACCGCCCTTTCGCGCTCGATCGGCGACGCAGAAGGCTGCGCGGACGGGGAGATCTTATCCATCGCGAACGAGCTGCTGCACCTGGAAGAAGGGTACGAAAAGACGCTGAAAAGTTATTTGTAAAAAAGATTCTCGCGCTTAAATAATCCCTTGCAAAAGGCAAAACCGCGGTTTTTGCTTTTGCGAGATTTATTAAAATAATCTATTGCGCGTGGCAAAATGACACTTTTGCCTAAGCGCACCCAAATTGTCGCATACTTGCGACTCGATTCGGAAAGAGTGAATGCGGTGCACTCAAATAATTTTTTGCAAAAGCAAAAACCACGCTTTTTGCTTTTGCACTTTACGCTTTATGGAAAGCGTGGCGGAAGAGGGTGAATTTTCGCCCGTTCTATAATAAGAAAGCCCCGAAAAAGGGCGAAAAGAGCGGAGAAACCATTGCCGAGCGGCATAGCCGCGAACAATGGTTTCTCCCTCAAATCACGGCAAATCGCAGCGCCTTTGCGCGAGATTTGCGTGAACCCCTCACTCCACCGTCACCGACTTCGCAAGGTTGCGCGGGCGGTCTGGATCAAAGCCGCGCAAAAGGCAGAGGCGGCAGGCGAGCTGCTGCATGGGCACGACGGACACGAGCGGCATGAGCGGTTCGGGCAGGGCGGGCAGGCGGAAGAACACATCCGCACAGCCCGCCCCTTCCGCATATTGCGAAAACAGGACGGTGAACGCGCCGCGCGCCTTTGCCTCGGCAAGCGAGTTCGCCGTTTTTTGCAAAAGAGCGCGCTCCGTTGCCGCCGCCAGAACGGGGAAGCCCTCTTCGACCAGGGCGAGCGTGCCGTGTTTCAGCTCGCCCGCGGGGCAGCTTTCGGCGAAGATGTAGGCGATCTCGCGCACTTTGAGCGCACCCTCCGCCGCCGTAAAGCGGTCTGCGCCCCGCCCGATGAAATACATCGCCCGCGCCGCTTGCAGCCGCTCCGCGAGCGCGCAGACGGCGCCCTCCCCCTCCGCCGCGCGCAGACAGGCGCCCGCAGCGCTTTCCAGCGCGGCAAACCACGGGGGAAACTTCGCCGTTTTATAAAACACCGCCTGCGCCGCAAGGAAGTACAGCGCCAGCAGCTGGCAGTTGTAACTTTTGGTGGCGGCGACCGCCCGTTCCGCCCCCGCAAAGGTGCGCAGGGGCAGGTCTGCAAGGCGCGCCAGCGAAGACTGCGCCACGTTGGTCACCGTGATGAGGAACGCCCCGCGCGCCTTGGCGAGCCGCGCGGCTTCGAGCGTATCTGCCGTTTCGCCGCTCTGGCTGACGGCGACGAGCACATCCCCTTCGCCGATGAGCGGGCTGCCGTAGCGGAATTCGGACGCCGTTTCGCACAGGACGGGGATGCGCGCCTCGCGCGAGAGCAGCGAGCCGAAGGCGAGCGCGGCGTGGTGCGCGGTGCCGCAGG
>CASDPE010000059.1 GCA_949282395.1 uncultured Bacillota bacterium
CCATGAGCCGCGCGCAGGGCGAAGGGCGGCAGGGCGACGTGCGCAGGCTGTTCGCCTACGCGGCGGCAACGGCGGCGGGCATCGGGCTGGCGATCTGGCTCACCGTGTTCTTCGCGGCAGAGCCGATCGCGCAGATCTTCAACAGCGAGCAGGACGCCGCCCTGCCCGCCGTGGCGGCGAAGGGGCTCAGGCTGTATTTTATCGGCATGCTGCCCGCAGGCTTCAACATGGTCGCCTGCGCCTGCTTCGCCTCCACCGCGCGCCCGCTGCCTTCGCAGGGGCTGACCCTTCTGCGCGGGTTTGCCGCCGTCATCCCGCTCGCCTTCGCCTTTGCGGCGCTGTGGGGGATCACGGGGCTTTGGCTCGCCTTCCCCGCCGCCGAAGCCCTCACCGCAATTTGCGGCATACTGTGTTTGCGGTTTTATAAGGGGAAGGGCGGACGCGGCAAACATGAGCCGAACGGCAGGGAAGAAGATCCGAACGGCGGAGAGGAAGAACCGTACAGCAAGGGCGCTTCGGCGTGATATTTGCGCGCTTTTGCGCGCCGCAGTGAAAAAGGGTGCGAAAAACACTTTACAAAGCGCGCCGTTCTTGTTAAAATAGACCCGAGTTGCATAACGGCGTTTACAGAGGACGCGCCGTGCGCGACGCCCGTTCCAAAGAGAGCCGCCATACGGTGAAAGGCGGTGTGCGGGGCGCGCAGCGGTATCCCCTCTCAGCCCGCGGGGCGAACCCTGCAAAAGGCAGGCAAGTAACTTCGCGCGCGGTATCCCTCCCGCGTTGGCAAAGGGGGCGTATGGCAGTATGTTTTGGTGGTAAAAAAAGCGTTCTTTCGTTTTTCCGTAAACGAAGGGGCGCGTTTTCATTCCCGCAGAGGTCAGTATGGAAAAGAAATATCGCAAAGTAGACACATCTTTGAACTTCGTGGAGCGCGAAAAGGAAGTCATCGCGTTCTGGGAAAGGGAGCACGTCTTTGAAGAGAGCATGCGCTCGCGCGAGGGCGGCGCAGAATTCTCCTTTTACGACGGCCCGCCCACGGCGAACGGCAAGCCGCACATCGGGCACATCCTCACGCGCGTTATGAAGGACATCATCCCCCGTTACAAGACGATGAAGGGCTGCCATGTCCTGCGCAAGGCGGGCTGGGATACGCACGGGCTGCCCGTCGAGCTGGAAGTGGAAAAACTGCTCGGCATGGACGGCAAGCAGGACATCGAAAAGTACGGCATCGAGCCGTTCATCAAAAAATGCAAAGAGAGCGTGTGGAAGTACAAGGGCGAATGGGAGCGCATGTCCGAACGCGTCGGCTATTGGGCGGACATGGAAAACCCGTACGTCACGTATGACGACAAGTACATCGAGTCCGTCTGGTGGGCGCTCAAAACCATCTGGGAAAAGGGGCTTTTGTACAAGGGGCACAAGATTGTTCCGTACTGCCCACGCTGCGGCACCGCGCTCTCCTCGCACGAGGTCGCGCAGGGGTATAAGGACGTGAAGGAGACCTCCGTCTTCGTCCGCTTCAAGCGCAAGGGGGAGGAGAACGCATACTTCCTCGCCTGGACGACCACCCCGTGGACGCTGCCTTCCAACGTGGCGCTGTGCGTGAACGCGGAGGAGGACTACGCCGAGATCGAGGCGGACGGCGCGCGCTACGTGCTCGCACAGGCGCTCGTGCCCTCGCTGTTCGAAGAGGGGAGCTACAAAACGCTGTCCGTGAAAAAGGGGAGCGAGTACGAGCACTGCGAATACGAGCCGCTGTTCCCCTATGCCGGGGGCAGTTACAGGGAAAAGGCGCACTATGTCGTGTGCGACGGGTACGTCACGCTGACGGACGGCACGGGCATCGTGCACATCGCGCCCGCCTTCGGCGAGGACGACTACCGCGTCGGCAGAAAATACGGTCTGCCCGTGGTCAACCTCGTAGACGAGCGCGGCTGCTTCAAACCCGCCGTCACCGACTTTGCGGGCGTGTTCGTCAAAAAGGCGGATAAGGGCATCATCGCGCAGCTCAAAGAGCGCGGGCTGCTGTTCAAAGAGCTCGCCTACGAGCACAGCTACCCGCACTGCTGGCGGTGCGATACGCCCCTTCTGTACTATGCGCGCGAAAGCTGGTTCATCAAAGTCACCGCCGTCAAGGACGAGCTTTTAAAGGCAAATAACTCCGTCAACTGGATGCCCGAGACCATCAAGACGGGGCGCATGGGCAACTTCCTTGAAAACGTCATCGACTGGGGTCTCTCGCGCGACCGCTATTGGGGCACGCCGCTCCCTGTGTGGGTGTGCGAAAAGTGCGGCAAAGTGCACGTCATCGGCAGCAAGGCGGAGCTCAAAGAAAAGTGCGGCATAGAAGGCGACATCGAACTGCACCGCCCGTATATCGATACCTGCACCTTCGCCTGCGAGTGCGGCGGCACGATGAAGCGCACGCCCGAGGTCATCGACTGCTGGTTCGATTCGGGCTCCATGCCCTTCGCGCAGTACCATTACCCGTTTGAAAACAAGGAGCTGTTCAACGAGACCTTCCCCGCCGACTTCATCTCCGAAGCCGTCGACCAGACGCGCGGCTGGTTCTATACACTGCTCGTCATCTCTACCATCCTGTTCGGGCGTTCGCCCTTCAAAAACTGCATCGTTCTGGGGCACGTGAACGACAAGAACGGCATAAAAATGTCCAAACACAAGGGCAACGTCGTCGACCCGTGGAGCGTGCTGGATAAGCAGGGCGCCGACGCCGTGCGCTGGTATTTTTACACGTCCAGCGCGCCGTGGATCCCTTCCCGCTTCTATCCCGAGGCGGTATCCGAGGCGCAGCGCCGCTACATGGGCCCGCTGTGGAACAGCTACGCCTTCTTCGTGCTGTACGCGGGCATCGACGGCTACGACCCGAGCCAATACGCGCTGAAAGACTGCAAGCTCACGCTCATGGACAGGTGGATCCTTTCCAGGCTGAACACCCTTGTCCGCACGGTGGACGAGGGGCTGGCGCAGTACGACATCACTGACAGCGCCCGCGCTTTGCAGGACTTTGCGGACGTGCTCTCCAACTGGTATGTGCGCCGCGGCCGCGAGCGCTACTGGGGCAAGGGCATGACGGAGGACAAGGCGGCGGCGTACACCACGCTGTATACCGTTCTCACGACGCTCGCAAAGCTGACCGCTCCCTTCACGCCCTTCCTCGCCGAGCAGATGTATCAGAACCTCGTGCCGAATTTCTTTGCGGACGCGCCCAAGTCCGTGCACCTGTGCTCCTTCCCCGTCTGCGACGAGGCGGCGATCGATCCCGACCTCGAAAAGGGGATGGATTCGGTGCTCGACATCGTGGTGCTGGGCAGGGCGGCGCGCAACGCGGGCGCGCTCAAAAACCGTCAGCCGCTCGCGGAAATGGTGGTCGCATCTTCGCGCGATCTCGACCTCAGCGACGAACTGCGCGGGGTCATCCTCGACGAGCTGAACATCAAAAAGATGACGCTGACGGACAGCGCCGATCGGCTTGTCACCTACAAGCTCAAACCGCAGCTCAAAACGCTGGGTCCGAAGTACGGCAAACTGCTCGGCGGCATCCACGCCTTCTTAGAGAGCTGCAACGGTGCGCAGGTCGTCGCGGCGGTGAAAGGCGGCGGCACCTATAAAACGGAGATAAACGGCGCGGAAGTCGAATTTGCGGAGGAGGATCTGCTCATCTCCACCGAGAGCGCCGAGGGCTACGTTTCGGCGAGCGACAAGGGGCTGACCGTCGCGGTCGACACCCGCCTCACGCCCGCGCTCATCGACGAGGGCATCGAGCGTGAGATCGTCTCCAAAGTGCAGAACGAGCGCAAGGCGCGCGGCTTCGAAGTGACCGACCACATCCGCGCGTATTTTGCGGCGGAGGGCGACGCGCTGCGCGTGTTGCAGGCGCGGAAGGACGCGATCGCAAAGGTCGTGCTCGCCGATTCGGTCTGCTTTGAAGAAGAGGCGCAGCTGAAAGCGCGGATCGGCGGCGACGGCTGGGATATCAACGGCAGCGCCGTCTGCTGCGCGATCGAAAAGGTCTGACGCACCGCCATGAAACTTGCGACCGATTGGAAGGACTATACCATCCTCGCCACGGGCGACGGGTATAAGTTGGAGCGCTGGGGCGGCGTCGTGCTGCTCCGCCCCGACCCGCAGGTGATCTGGGGGAGCCGCCGCGACCTGTTCGCCGACCCTTCGATCCACGCCGTGTACCGCCGCAGCGAAAAGGGCGGCGGCGCGTGGGAATACCGCAAAAAAATGCCCGCCGAATGGGAGATCGGGTACAAAGACCTGCGCTTCAAAGTCAAGCCCATGGGCTTCAAGCACACGGGCCTGTTCCCCGAACAGGCGGCGAATTGGGAGAGCATGCGCGCGCTCATCGAAGGGGCGGGGCGCCCGGTCAAAGTGCTGAACCTGTTCGCCTACACGGGCGGGGCGAGCGTCGCCTGCGCCAAAGCGGGGGCGCAGGTCACGCATGTGGACGCGGCGAAGGGCATGGTCGAGCGCGCGGGCGAAAACGCGCGGCTTTCGGGGCTTGCGGGCGGCATCCGCTACATCGTGGACGACTGCAAAAAGTTCGTTCAGCGCGAGATCCGCCGCGGCAACCGCTATGACGCGGTCATCATGGATCCGCCCTCGTACGGGCGCGGCCCGGGCGGGGAGCTGTGGAAGATCGAAGACAGCCTGTTCCCCTTCGTGCAGCTGTGCGCCGAAGTGCTTTCGGATGCGCCGCTGTTCTTCCTCATCAACAGTTATACGACGGGCCTGCAACCCGCCGTGCTTTCCAATATTTTAACGCTCTGCCTGCGCGGCGGCAGCGTGAACGCCTACGAAGTGGGCTTGCCGACGGAGGAGGGGATCCCCCTTCCCTGCGGCGCGGGAGGGTTGTGCACATGGACGAATTGAAGATCCTGCACGAGGACAACCACATCATCGTCGTACTGAAACCGCAGGGCGTGCCCTGCTGCGGCGACGAGAGCGGCGACGAAAACCTTTTGGACGCCGTAAAAAATTATATCCGCACCGCCTACCGGAAGCCCGGCAACGTGTACGTCGGGCTGGTGCACAGGCTTGACCGCCCCACGGGCGGGGTGATGGTGTTCGCCAAAACGAGCAAGGCGGCGGCGCGCCTTTCGGAGCAGATGCGCAGCGGGGATTTTGAAAAAAAGTACCTCGCCGTGCTCTCCGCCGTGCCCAAAGAGCCGCGCGCAAAGCTGGTCAACTATTTAAAAAAGAACGCGGTGAACAACATGGTCTACCTCTGCCCGCCCACCACGGAGGGGGCGAAGCTGGCGTCCCTTGAATACAGGGTGGCGGAGGAGAAGGGCGGCTGCGCGCTTGCGGAGATCAAGCTGCACACGGGGCGTTCGCACCAGATCCGCGTGCAGATGGCGGGCATCGGCTGCCCGCTCGTCGGCGATATGCGCTATGGCGGCGAGCGCGCCAAAAAGGGGAACCTCGCGCTGTGGGCGTATTCGCTCACGTTCACGCACCCCGTCACAAAAGAGCGGCTGCGCTTCATGGCGGAACCGCCCGAAGAGGGCGTGTGGAAGCATTTTTCGCTCGCGCCCCTGTTCACTCTGTGAGCAAAAGGTTAAAAGGGCGTAGAAATCGCTGAAAATTACCGTAATACCGAAAAACCGATTGACAAACGCAGCGCAATCTTTTAAAATAGTACGGTACAAGTCTTTTTCGGAGTGTTTTCGCATGACAAAGACAAAGTCTTACAATACATTCAAAAAAGCCGCCGCGGCGGTGCTCGGGGCGCTGCTTGCGTGCAGCCTGCTGTTTGCGTGGCTGTTTGCGATGCCTGCGGTGCACGCGGCAGACGGCAACGTGACCGCTTCGGGCATCTTCAACGCCAGCGGCGCTTCCCTTGAATCGGACAGCCAGAACGAAGGCGGTTACACGCACCTCACCTATTCGGTGGGGGACGGCGGCACCGTCGCCTTCCGCAGGGATATGGCGCTCAAATGGTATACGCTCGCAGACGGCGAAGACGCCAAAACGGGCGAAGTGCAGTATTTCAGTACCGAGTTTTCCTTTGCGGAGCTGAACTTCACCTCCTTCACGCTCACGATGGAGACCACCGAAATGAGCCAGAGCAAGGAGGGCAAGGCGGTCAACACCATCGTCTTTACGCCGAGCGAGGCGGGTGATGCGCTGAACGTTTCCGTCAACGGCGGAGAAGCAAAGAACATCGCTTATGCGGTCGCGGCGGGCGAAGGCGATACGGCGACCCCGTCCGATACCATCCGCGTGGCGTTTACTTCGGACGATCAGGCGGGCACCTTTACCGTCACCGTTTCCAACGCCACGCAGACGAGCGTTGCCGCCGTTACGGGCGGCTTCACCGACATCGGCAAAAACTTTGCGGACTATGCCTCCGCGTCCAGCGAAACGCCCATCACGCCGCTCACCTTTACGGCGGAGACGGAGAACGGCGAGGAAGTGCTCCTCTCCATCCTTTCGCTGAACGGGCAGAGCTTTGAATTGCAGGATGACAACCGCATTCAGGACGATACGCCGCCCGCACTGGTCATTGACAGCCAGGTCAAGCAGTTTGTGCTCGGCAGCAAGTTCGATTTCACGATGACCGCGATCGACGTGTGCGATTCCTCCATCTCGTCGAGCGACAGGACGAAATATTATAATACCAACCCCGAGGCGGACGACGTCGTATTTGAGGACGGCGTGCTGAAAGTGGAAGAGCCTGCCTCCGAAGAGGGCGGCGAGGCGACCCCCATCTACACCGAATGGGAGAGCGACCGTTACTTCTTTGAAAGCGATTTTGACGGCGATCCGAAGTCCGTCAGCGTCGCCGTCTCTCTGACCGACGACAGCGACAACACGGGCTGGTACCTGTTGGAGTGGTTCGGTGATTATGCGGGGAACACGGGTGATACGTACGGCATCCCCGTCGTGGCTCCGGAAGAAAACAGTGCGGAAAAGCGCCCGAACGCAGGATTCTATACTTGGAGCGGGACAAGCACGGAAGCTCCCGTTGCGGACGGAACGACAGCAGAGACCTATCAGGAAGCCGTTAAAGCCGCCGCCGTCACCGAGGACGAGGACGGAAATCAGGTCGGCATCCAGGTCGGCACGGGCGCGTACTTCTATCTGCCTTCGCTCATCGCCTATGTCTCGGATGAGACCTGCGGCTACACGGATATGGAGTTCACCATTTACTACACGGTGAACGGCGGTTCTACTTCGTCGAATACGGGGCTTTCGTATGACGAGCTCTCCATCGAGCTGACGCAGGACGGCACGTACCGTTTCCGCGTCGTGCCCACCAATGCGGCGGGCAGGGCTGCGTACGGCGTGTTTGAAACGAGCGAAGGGAGCGACGAATATGAATACAAAGAGATCACGAGCGACAACGTCTGGGACGCGCTCAACCTCGCGACCTTTGAATTTACGGTCGTGTACAACGGGCCGTCCGTCGAGCCGTCCGACAGCGACGACAGCGGCTATGTAGACGTGACGTTCAGCTTTGAAGATTTTGAAGTCATCGCCCTGAGCGGGTATCAGACGAAGTACACGCTCAGCCGCGTGGTACTGTTTGAAGACAGCGGCATTTCGTCCGTCGCGGCGCTGGAAGAGGCGATCGCGGAAGGGAAGATCGCCGCCTCGCGAGAAGTGGCAGAAGAAGCCGCCGAGGGCACATACATCGGCTATTTTGTAGAGATCGCCGAATACGACGACGAGCTGGAAGAGGACGAAGGCGACAACGTCTACGAGTGGAACCCCGCAAGTTCGCTCTCGTTCGTCCCGCAGGAGATCGGGTACTACACGCTCACCGCCGAAGTTGCGTCCTACCCGTGGAGCAATGCGAACGGCACCGTGTCCGCGCAGAAGAGCATCTACGTCAGCGCCGAATCGGATACCGTCGCGGGCGAAACGTATTGGCTGCAGAACAACATCCTTTCGGTCGTGTTCCTCGCCGTCGGCGCGGCGTGCCTGATCGCCATCATCGTGCTGCTGCTCGTCCGCCCGAAGAAGAAGGCGCCCGCCTCTTCCGCCGCAGACACCGCTGCGGACGCATCGGCGGCAGACGTCTCTGAAAAGAGCGAACAGAGCCTGAAAGAGCGCCGCAAAGAGCGCAGGAATAAAAAATAAATAAACTTGCAACAAAACACCGCCGCGCCGCTTTCCTAAGAAAGCGGCGCGGCTTTTTGCAGCGTAAGCAGGTTTGCTCTTTACGGTATCGATCGATTTAGGAAAAGACAACCTGATCCGAACCGTTTTCGGGTCAGGTTTTCGGATAACAAAAAGCTGGCGGGAGCATGCTCCCGCCCGCAGGCGTATTGTTTTTAAATGCGCTCGGTGATGAGCTTGGTCATTTCGCTGCCTTTTACCTGCTTCATGCCTTCGCTCATGATGTCTGCGGTGCGGTAGCCTTCGTCGAGCACCTTGTTCACCGCGTCTTCCACCGCCTTTGCCTCGGCGGTCATGTCAAAGCTGTCACGCAGCATCATTGCGGCGGAAAGGATGGTCGCGATGGGGTTGGCGATGTCCTGTCCCGCAATGTCGGGCGCGGAGCCGTGGATGGGCTCGTACAGCCCGCGCTTTGTTGCGCCCAGCGAGGAGGAGGCGAGCATGCCGATGCTGCCCGTGATCATCGCCGCCTCGTCCGAGAGAATGTCGCCGAAGATGTTGGAAGTGACCACCACGTCAAACTGCGCGGGGTTTTTGACCAGCTGCATCGCTGTGTTGTCTACGAGCATGTCGCAAAGTTCCACGTCGGGGTACTCTTTGGCGATCCTGTGCACCGTTTCGCGCCACAGGCGGGAAGATTCGAGCACGTTTGCCTTGTCGATGGAGGTGACGTGCTTTCTGCGTTTGCGCGCAAGTTCAAACGCGATGCGCGCGATGCGTTCGATCTCGGGCACGCTGTACTTTTCGGTGTCATACGCGTAGGGCACGCCGTTCTCTTCGCCCCTGCCGCGCTCGCCGAAGTAGATGCCGCCGATGAGTTCGCGCACGACCACAAGGTCGATGCCGCGCGCGGCGATGTCTTTGCGCAGCGGGCAGGCGCCCGCAAGGGCGGGGAACAGCTTTGCGGGGCGCAGGTTGGAATACAGCCCCAGCGCCGCGCGGATCTTCAAAAGCCCCGCTTCGGGGCGCAGATGCCCGGGCAGGTTGTTGATGCGCGGGTCGTTCACCGCGCCGCCCACCGCGCCCAACAGCACGCTGTCGGAAGCGAGGCAGCGGTCGATGGTGTACTGCGGCAGGGGTTCGCCCGTCTTTTCAATGGCGCATACGCCCATCAAAAGGTGTTCGAATTCAAATTCATGCCCGAACTTTTCGCCTACTTTTTTGAGGACGGCGATCGCGCCGTCCGTGATCTCGGGCCCGATGCCGTCGCCCGCGAGCACTGCAATGTGTTTTTTCATAGTTCAGCTCCTTGATTCTGATCGTTATTCGGATCGTTCGCCTGCGCGTTGTTTTCGGTCTGTTCCGCGTCCGCAGGCGCCTCGCCCATTACGGCGAGCAGGTTCTTTTGCGCCGCCGCTTTCCATGCGGCAGCGCGTTCTTCCGCTTTTTTGGTCACTTTTTGCGGGAGCGTGCCGCCGCTCTCCGCGTAATACGCGCCGCTTACGTACAGCGTTTTGCCTTGCAGGCTGGCTGCGTCAAAGGCGGTGAATCCGCAAATGCACAGCGGTTTGCCCACGCGGGCGCGCAGCCGTTTAGCCTCGGCGCGGGCGGGCTTTTTGTTTTTGCCGCGCGCACGCTCGGCGCGCAGCGCCGCGTCTGCATAGGCGAGGAAGCGTTCCGCGTCCGCGTCGAAAAACAGCGCGCAGCCGTCCCTGCGCACGAGCGCCTTGTCATAGTCCGCCGAACCGCGCACGGCGGCAAGGCGCATGGCGCTCAAAAGCGCACGGGCAAGCACAACGCCCTCCGCCGCCGCGAACAGCACGCCGAGGCAGGTAAAGACCACGGCGACGGGCAGGTCGGTGAACACCCATAATACGGCGACGAGCGCCGCGGCAAGCAAAAAGAGCGTGCCGAACAAAACGATCGTCTGTATCAGCCCTTTGCGGCGGGGGAATGCCGCGCTGCGATTTTTCCGCTACGGAGGTGGAAAAGGCAGTAAAGAGCGGCGAGCTGGACGAGAGGATAGTCGATCAGAGCATTGAACGCCAGCAGGCGTTT
>CASDPE010000060.1 GCA_949282395.1 uncultured Bacillota bacterium
CTACCCTTGTGCAGCTGTACGACCCCGATCCGCAGCACGCGAGTGTGGGCATCTTCACGCTGCTGGGCAAGATGTTCGGCGGTGCGTTCTCGCTCTCCAACGTCACCTCGCTGACGGCGGGGAACGCGCTCAACGCCTTCGGCTGGTTCCTCGGGTTAAAGGGGGCGACGCTCTTTACCGCCTCGGCGGAGGGCACGTACATCGCCCTGAATGCGCAGGTGAACATCGCCATGGCGATTACCGCGCTGGTCGGGTTTTTGTTCCTCACCGTGTACGCGGTGCTGTATTACGCCACGGGCGGGCAGAAGGGGGCGTACGCTTCGAAGCAAGCGCCCGCCGTTCTGCGCATCTACTTTGTGCTGCTGGCGGGGCTTGCCTCCGCGCTGTTGCCCTATCTCTTTGCGGGGCAGACGAGCATGGCGCAGGCGTACCTGTTTGACTGCTTCTACCTCGCCTTTATCCCGCTGACTTTTTACACCGTTTCCGCGCAGGATACGCGCGAGCGCAAAAAGCTGTTCGGGCGCATCCGCATGAACACCGCAAAGTGGGTGCTCTTCTGGCTGCTCGCTGTGTATGCGGTCATCTTCGTGCTGTCGCTTCCCATGGTCTTCTGCATCCCGCTCCCGGCGGCTGCCGCGGCGGGGATGTTCGGCTGGACGACGTTTGCAAACAACGGTTGGTACCGATAAAAGAATACGGGCGCCGCGCGTGTATACGCGCGGCGCTTTCGCGAAGGAGCGTTCTATGTTATCCAAAGTGATGAGCTTTGCGCTCAGCGGGCTGGAAGGGGTGCCCGTGGAAGTGGAGACGGACATCAACAACGGTCTGCCCGCCTATGAGCTGGTCGGGCTGCCCGACGCCGCCGTCAAGGAGAGCCGCGAGCGCGTGCGCTCCGCGCTCAAAAACAGCGGGCGCAAGTTCCCCGCGCAGAAGATCACCGTCAACCTCGCCCCCGCCGACCTCAAAAAGGAGGGTTCGTACTTCGACCTCGCCATCGCCGTCGGCGTGCTCAAAGCCACCGAACAGCTGGTCGGGGCGGACGTCGCGGGCATCGTATTTCTGGGCGAGCTGTCGCTGGACGGCGCGCTGCGCCCCGTGGCGGGCATCCTGCCGCTGCTTATCTCTGCCAAGGCGAAGGGGTACACCTGCTTTATCCTGCCCGAGGGAAACGCGAAAGAGGCGTCGTACATCGAAGGGGTCACCGTCTATGCGGCGAAAACGCTTTCGGCGGTCGTCGACCACCTGCGCGGGTTCGCCCGCCTTGCGCCGCTCGCGGTCACAAAGTACGCCCCCGCGCCCGCGGGAACGTACAAATTCGACCTCGCCTACGTCAAGGGCCAGCCCGCGGCAAAGCGCGCGCTCGAAGTCGCCGTCAGCGGCGGGCACAACCTGCTGCTCGTCGGTCCGCCCGGCACGGGCAAGACCATGCTCGCGCGGTGCATCCCCTCGATCATGCCCGATATGACCTTCGACGAGGCGCTCGAAGTGACGAAGATCCACTCCGTCGCGGGCGTGCTGGACGGGGAGGGCATCGTCTCCGTGCGGCCCTTCCGTTCGCCGCACCACACGGCGACGACCGTCTCCATGTGCGGCGGCGGCACGCGCACCGTAAAGCCGGGCGAGATCAGCCTTGCGCACGGCGGCGTGCTGTTCCTGGACGAGATGCCCGAATACCACCGCTCCACCCTTGAAGCGCTGCGCCAGCCCTTAGAAGACGGCTGCATCACCGTCACAAGGTCGGGCGGCGCGGTCACCTTCCCCGCAAACTTCATGCTGTGCGCCAGCATGAACCCGTGCCCCTGCGGCAACTACGGCAGTGCAGACAAGGTGTGCACCTGCACCCCCGCCGCCATCCACAAGTACCGTTCGCGCATTTCGGGGCCGCTTTTAGACAGGATCGACCTGCAAGTCGAAGTGGACTCCGTAAAATACGAACAGCTCGCTTCGGCGGGCAGGGAGGAGAGCTCCGCCGCCGTCAAGGCGCGGGTGGAGCGCGCGCGGGAAGTGCAGCGGCAGCGCTTTGCGGGCACGGACGTACGCGTGAATGCGGATATGGGCGAGCGCGAGCTGCGCGCCTTCTGCCCGCTTTCGCCCGAATGCGAGCGCATCCTGCGCCTCTCGTTCGAGCGGCTCAAACTCTCCGCGCGGGCGCGTTCGCGCATCATAAAAGTCGCGCGCACGATCGCCGACCTTGCGGAGGAAAAGGACATTCTGCCCGCGCACATCTTAGAGGCGGTCTCCTACCGCAGTTACGACAATTTCGCCTGACCATGGAATACACGAAGGAAGAAAAGACGGCGCTCTGGCTGGACGGGCTGCACCTCGACTATGCGCGGCGCAGAAAGATCATAGAGCTTGCCGCCGAGCCGTACGCGCTGGTGCGCAGCTTCCCTGCCTATGCCGAACGCATCCGCGCGGCGGCGGGGGAGGAGGCGTTCGCGCGCATCCGCGCCTCGCTCGCCTCGCCCGCGTTCATGCAGGGGCTGTTGGAGGAGTACGCGCGCAAGGGCGTCACGGCGGTGACCTACTATTCCGCAAACTATCCGCCGTGTTTGAAGGAACTGCCCGATCCGCCCCTGGCGCTGTACTGCATCGGCGATCTGTCGCTCCTGCGCGCCCGCCGCTTCTGCATCGTCGGTTCGCGGCATACGCTGCCCGCCGTGCGCAAACTCACCGAAAAGTGGGCAGGGGAGCTTTCGCGGCATTTTGTCATCGTTTCGGGCAGCGCCGCCGGCGGAGACGAGGCGGCGCTGCGCGGCGCCATGCAGGCGGGCGGCGGGTGCATCAGCGTGCTCGCGCACGGGGCAGACTTCCTTGCTTCCGCGCCCAACCGCGCGCTGCTTGCCGAAGTGGCGCAAAAGGGGCTGCTCGTCAGCGAATACCCGCCCTGCACCGAGCCGCGCGGGTACCTGTTCCCCGCGCGCAACCGCATCCTCGCGGGGCTTTCGGAGGGCGTGCTCGTGGTCAGCGGCGGCGAAAAGAGCGGCACGCGCATCACGGCAGACCGCGCCTACGAATACGGGCGGGATGTGTTCGCCCTTCCGTATGCGCCGAACGTGGCGTCGGGCGCGGGCTGCAACGCTCTCATCAAAGAATACGCAAAATTGGCGGACGATTTAGTTGACATCGCAGCCGCTTTTGGTATACACTTGACCGCAGCGGAAGAAGAGGCGCTGTCTTCTGCCGAGCAAAGCGTGCTTGCGGCGCTCGCCGCGGGCGAAGCGCACATCGGCGAACTGTCCGCCGCCTGCCGTCTTTCGCAGCACGAACTTTCCGCCGTGCTCATCCTTTTGGAGATGAAGGGGCTCATCGCAAGCTGCGGGGGGAATAGATATAAGAAAATATAAGGGGGTCTCGTAAAAATCTCGGCGAGCTGACGCCTGCGATTTTTACGATTTGAGGGCGACACCGCCGCCCTCGTCGGAGCTGTCGGCTGCGCTCTCGCTTTGCCCTAAGGTGCAAAGCTCGCATGCGCACTCCGCTCCTCCTCTTCCCAAAAATCTCGCAGTGCTTTCGCACGCTGCGATTTTTGGGAACCCTGTAATTGGTCGGGACAGCGGAGGTTTTCCTTTGCGCCGCATCTTATGGGGGCACGCTATTATAGAAATGCCGCGCATTCACCTTTCCTGTAAGAGGCAAGGGATTGCCAAATAAGGCTGCGCTGCGGAAAATTGCGATTTCCCTTGCGCGAGTTATTATTAAAATAATCTATTGCGCGTGCCAAAATCGCAATTTTGGCTAAGCGTTTCTTTATAATTAAATTGCGCGCGCAAAAATCGCACTTTTTGCAAGCGCACTCAATTTGCCGCAAACCTGCGGCTCAATTCGGAAAGAGTGAATGCGGCGCGCTCTTATAATCGAGAGCATTTGGCGCGCGCCGCAGAGAGAAAAACGGCGGTTAGCCCGCAAAGCGGGCGTGCCCGACGGTTGTCTCTCAAATCACGGAAATTTCTTTCATCTCTTTTGAAAGAAATTTCGTGAACGGAGTTTTTTCATGGATCTCATCATCGTAGAATCGCCTTCCAAGGCAAAAACAATCGCAAAATATTTAAAGGGGCAGTACCGTGTGGACGCTTCGGGCGGGCACGTGCGCGACTTGCCCGAAAAGCGGCTGGGGGTGGACATCGACCACAACTTCGAGCCGAGTTACGTCGTCAATCCCGATAAAAAGCAGGTCATCAAGCGGCTTGCGGACGAGGCGGCGAAGGCGACGCGCGTCTACCTTGCCACCGACCCCGACCGCGAGGGAGAGGCGATCTCGTGGCATCTGAAAAATGTTTTGAAGCTCCCCGACGGCAAAAACCGCATCGAGTTCAACGAGATCTCGCCCGCGGCGGTCAAAAAGGCGCTTGAACACCCGCGCGAGATCGATTACAACCTCGTGGACGCGCAGCAGGCGCGCCGCGTGCTGGACAGGCTGGTCGGCTACAAACTCTCTCCGCTCCTGTGCAAACGCATCCATGCGGGGCTTTCGGCGGGGCGCGTGCAGTCTGTGGCGCTGCGCCTCATCGTCGACCGCGAACGCGAGATCAGGGCGTTCGTGCCGCAGGAGTATTGGAACATCAACGCGGAATTGCAGGATAAGCCCAAGGCGTACGCGCCTTTCCGCGCGCTGCTTTCCGAAAAGAACGGCAAAAAATACCAGCCCGCAAGCGCAGAAGAGAACGAGCGCGTCCGCGCCGAACTTGCGGGCAGCCCGTATACGGTGCAGGAAGTCAAAAAGAGCGTGGCAAAGTCCCGCGCGCCCGCGCCGTTCACCACGTCCACCTTACAGCAGGACGCCTCCAACAAATTCGGCATGAGCTCGCCGGACGTCATGCTCGTGGCGCAGCACCTGTACGAGGGCGTGGATACCGAAACGGAGGGGCACATCGCGCTGGTCACCTACATCCGTACCGACTCCGTGCGCGTTTCGGCAGAGGCGCAGGAGAAGGCGCGCGCGTACATCGCCGAGCGCTTCGGCAAGGAATACGTGCCTGAAAAACCCAACTTTTTCGCCACCAAAAAGGGCGCGCAGGACGCGCACGAGTGCATCCGCCCCATCGATATGCACCGCACGCCCGAAAGCCTGAAAAACACGCTGGATAAAAAGCATTACAACGTGTATAAGCTCATTTACGACCGCTTTATGGCGTCGCAGATGAGCGAAGCGCTGTATGACAGCATGCAGATGAAGATACGGAACGGCTGCTACACCTTCAAGGCGAGCGGAAAGGCGCTGCGCTTTGCGGGCTTTACCGCCGTGTATCAGGACGTGAAAAAAGAGGACGAAGAGATCGGCAAGCTGCTTCCGCCCCTGCAAGAAGGCGAAGAGCTCGACCTTGTGAAACTTGTTTCCGAGCAGAAGTTCACCAAGCCGCCGCTGCGCTATACGGACGCGTCGCTCGTCAAAGCAATGGAGGAAAAGGGCATCGGCAGGCCATCTACCTACGCGAGCATCATCTCCGTCCTCAACCGCCGCAAGTATGTGACCAAAGAGGGCAAGTATATGGTGCCCACCGAAGTCGCCTTTGAGATCACCGACCTGCTCCTGAAATATTTTACGGACATCATGGACGTCGGCTTTACGGCGAAGATGGAGGATAAGCTCGACGGCATCGAAGAGGGCGGTGACTGGCACAAGATCTTGGCGGAGTTTTACCCGCCCTTTGCGCAGAAGCTCGTTTTTGCCAGCAATGACGGCGACGAGATGACGGATATCCTCTGCGAAAAATGCGGGCACCCCATGATCCGCCGCAACGGGCGGTACGGCAAGTTCCTCGCCTGCTCCAACTACCCCGCCTGCTCCAACATCAAAAGCGAGGGCGCGGAAGTCACGGCGACCAAGTGCCCCAAGTGCGGCGCGAACATGGTCGTCAAAAGCGGCAAGTACGGCAAGTTCCTCGCCTGCCCCAATTACCCCGAATGCAACGCCATTCTGCCGTATGAGAGCGAAGTTTCCGACGTGAAGTGCTCCAAGTGCGGCGAATATATGATCTACCGCAAGGGCAGGTACGGCAAGTACCTGAGCTGCCCCAAGTGCGGCAGCAACCAGCCCATCGCCGAGTACGCGGGCGTCTGCCCTGTCTGCGGGGCGCCCACCCGCCGCATGAAGAGCAAGGCGGGCAAGGTGTATTACAGCTGTTCGGCGTACCCCAAGTGCAAATTCATGAGCTGGGATCTGCCCACGGGTGAAAAGTGCCCCGAATGCGGCAAGTACCTTATAAAACGCGGCAAACAGATCCGCTGCTCTTCCTGCAAGTATACGCGCGAGGAGGAAGCCGCCAAACCGCAGAGCGGCAATGCGGAGCAGCAGAGCGATCGCGGCGCGCCGTAAAAGCGCGGGCGGGGAGATCCCCCGCCCGCACGGTTTTTTTGCAAAAAGCCCGCAAAACCGTTGACAAGCGCGGGCGGCTTGCGTATAATAGTTTTAGCACTTTTTAATTGAGAGTGCTAACATTTACGGCGAAACAGTGCCAAACGGCGGCGGAGTGCGGATGAAAGGGTATGAAGTAACGGTCGTCGGCGCGGGGCTGGCGGGCTGCGAGGCGGCGTATTGGCTGGCGGAGCGCGGCGCGTCGGTGCGCCTTTTGGAGGGGAAGCCGCAAAAGCGCTCTCCCGCGCACACGGCGGACGGGTTTGCGGAGCTGGTGTGTTCCAACTCGCTCAAAAGCGACGACGTGTACGGCAACGCCTGCGGGCTTTTAAAAGAGGAGATGCGCCTGTTCGGCTCGCTCACGATGGAGGCGGCGGCAGCCGCCCGCGTGCCCGCGGGCGGGGCGCTTGCGGTGGACAGGGACGCGTTTTCCGCATACGTCACGCAGAAAGTGCGCGCGCATCCGAACATTGCATGCGAATGCCGCGAAGTGCGTTCACTACCCGAAGAGGGCTATTGCATCGTGGCGACCGGTCCGCTCACCTTCGATCCGCTCGCGGAGGACATCCGCAGAAAGCTGGGCGAAGGGCTGCATTTTTACGACGCGGCGGCGCCCATCGTTTCGGCGGAGAGCGTCGACCTTACAAAGGCGTTCGTCGCCGACCGCTACGGCAAGGGGAGCGGCGATTATGTGAACTGCCCGCTCACCAAAGAGGAGTACGAGGCGTTTGCCGCCGCGCTTGCGGGCGCGGAGCGGGCGCTGGTGCACGATTTTGACAAGCGCGACGTGTTCGAGGGCTGCATGCCCGCCGAGATCCTTGCCGCGCGCGGGAAGGACAGCCTGCGCTTCGGCATGATGAAGCCCGTGGGGCTGTACGACGAAAACGGAAAGCGCCCCTATGCGGTGGTGCAGCTGCGCAAAGAGAACGCGGCGGGCACGGCGTACAACCTTGTCGGGTTTCAGACCAATCTCAAATTCGGCGAGCAGGCGCGCGTGTTCCGCATGATCCCCGCCCTGCAAAAGGCGGAATTCCTGCGCTACGGGGTCATGCACCGCAATACCTATCTGGATTCGCCGAACGTGCTGCACGCGGACTATTCCTGCAAAAAGTACCCGCATCTGTACTTTGCGGGGCAGCTGACGGGCGTGGAAGGGTATGTGGAGAGCGCGGGCAGCGGCATCGCCGCCGCCATGAACGTGTGGCAGAAGCTGCGCGGGCGCGCGCCGCTCGCGTGGACGGATGAAACGGTCACGGGCGCGCTGGCGGGGTACATCTCTTCGCCGAATGCGGATTTTCAGCCCATGAACGCGAATTACGGCATTTTGCGCCCGCTCGCGGAAGAGGTGCGCGACAAGGCGAAAAAGCGGCGCCTGTTCGCCGAGCGCGCGCTGCGGTGCGCAGAAGCGCTCGCTAGAGCGGCGCGCGCGGAGAAATAGAAAGAATTGAGAAACAAGGAGGAACGGTCGTATGCCTGAATTCAGGGGAACAACGATCTGCGCCGTCAAAAAGGGCGGCGAAACGGCGATCGCGGGTGACGGGCAGGTCACCATGGGCGAGAGCGTTATTTTCAAAAACAGCGCGGTGAAGGTGCGCCGCATCTACGGCGGCAAAGTCGTTCTGGGCTTTGCAGGCTCCGTGTCGGACGCCTTTTCGCTCTCGGAAAAGTTTGAAGGGATGCTGAACAAGTTTTCGGGCAACCTCATGCGTTCGGCGGTGGAGCTTGCCGAGCTCTGGCGCAATGACAAGCTGCCGCGCAGGCTGGAAGCGATGATGATCGTCGCCGACAAAGACCAGCTTCTGATCATCAGCGGCAACGGCGAAGTCATCGAGCCGGACGGCGGCGTCTGCGCCATCGGCAGCGGCGGCAATTACGCGCTCGCAGCCGCCCGCGCGCTGTTGCAGGAAACGGACTATTCCGCGAAGGAGATCGCGAGCAAGGCGCTTAAGATCGCGAGCGAGATCTGCGTATTCACCAACGACCACATCGTCGTGGAAGTGGTGTAACGCCGCCCCGCCAAAAGGAGGAAAACAGCATGAATCATCTGTCACCGAAACAGATCGTAAACGAATTGGATAAATACATCATCGGGCAGGACGAGGCGAAGCGCGCCGTGGCGATCGCGCTGCGCAACCGCTACCGCCGCAGCCGCCTGACCGAAGCCGACCGCGAGGAGATCACCCCGAAGAACATCATCATGAAGGGCCCTACGGGCGTCGGCAAAACGGAGATCGCGCGCAGGCTTGCCAAGCTCGTCAAAGCGCCGTTCATCAAGGTGGAAGCCACAAAGTACACGGAAGTGGGCTACGTCGGCAGGGATGTGGAGAGCATGATCCGCGACCTTGTGGAGTGCTCCATCCGCCTCGTGCGGGAAGAAAAGATGCGCGACGTTTCCGAAAAGGCGAAGGGCGTTGCCGAAACGAAGGTCGTTTCCGTCCTTTCGGAGATGAAAAAGGGCGAGCGCGGCGAGCTCGCCAAAGAGGTGTTCGACGCGCGCCTTTTGGAAGAGCTGCGCGCGGGCAAGTATGACGATCTTCCCATCGAGATCGAGGTCGTAGACGTGCCCAAAGCCATGGAGCTGGTGCCCGGCGGCGCCGAGATCAACCTCGGCAGCATCTTCGGCGACATGCTCCCCAAAAAGAAAAAGCGCCGCAAAATGAGCGTCAAAAACGCCATGCAGTACATCATCGGCGAAGAGAGCGAAAAGCTGATCGACAACGACGCGCTCACCGCCGAGGCGCTCTCCCGCGCGGAAGAGCAGGGCATCATCTTCATCGACGAGATCGATAAGATCGCCGGCAAGGAAAACCGCGGCGGGGCAGACGTCTCCCGCGAGGGCGTTCAGCGGGATATCCTGCCCATCGTCGAAGGCTGCACCGTCATGACAAAGTACGGGGCGGTCAAAACGGACTTCATCCTCTTTATCGCGGCGGGCGCCTTCCATATTTCAAAGGTGGAAGACCTGATCCCCGAATTGCAGGGGCGCTTCCCCATCAACGTAGAGTTGAAAAGCCTGACCAAAGAGGACTTCATCAAGATCCTCACCCAGCCGCAGAACGCCATCACCACCCAATACGGCAAACTTCTGGGCGTAGACAACATCGACCTCAAATTCAGCGAAGACGCCATCGAAGAGATCGCGCAGATCTCGGTGGATATGAACATGACCAGTGAAGACATCGGCGCGCGCCGCCTGCATACGGTCATGGAGTACCTGTTGGAGGACATCTCCTTCAACGCGGGCGGGGATTACCCGACCGTCACCGTGAACATCGACAAAAAGTACGTCGACGAGCACCTTGACAAGATCATCCGCAACAGGGATCTGAAGAAATATGTATTATAAAGGGTTCACGAAAAATTTTTTGAGCTGACAAAAAATTTTTCCGTGAGTTGAAGGAGACACCGCCGTTCGCGGCTCTGCCGCTCGGCAGCGGTTTCTCCCTCGCCGCGGCATCTTTCGGGCACACCATTATAGAAATGCCGCGGCTTCACTCTCTTCCGTTACACCGCGTGGGCGGTGTAGGGGAAGAGGGTGAATTTTCGCCCGTTCTATAATAAGAAAGCCCTGAAAAAGGGCGAAAAGAGTGGAGAAACCATTGCAGAGCGGCGAATGCCGCGAACAATGGTGTCTCCCTCAGATCACGGCAAAGCGGCAGCTGCGCCGCCGTGTCAACTTCGCCGATTTTGCATAAATGTCTGCAAGCAGTCGCTTCGCAAAATCGGCTTCGTTAGCCGCAGCGCCTTTGCGCGAGATTTGCGTGAACGAGGTTTTTTTATGATAAACATCCCCAAAGGTACCAAAGACGTTCTGCCTTCCGAGGCATACAAGTGGCATTTTGTCGAGAACACGGCGCGGCGCATTGCGGCGCTGTACGGCCTCAAAGAGATCCGCACGCCCACCTTCGAGCATACGGAGCTGTTTCTGCGCGGCGTGGGCGATACGACGGACATCGTCAACAAAGAGATGTATACCTTCCTTGACAAAGGGGAGCGCAGCATCACTTTGAAGCCGGAAGGCACGGCGGGCGTTGTGCGCGCGTTCATCGAAAACGGCCTGGCGGGCGGGGCGCTGCCGCTGAAAATGTATTACATCACTCCCGTGTTCCGCTATGAGCGCCCGCAGGCGGGGCGCCTGCGCGAACACCACCAGTTCGGCGTAGAGATCTTCGGCGGCAAGGGCGCGGAGACGGATGCGGAAGTCATCCTGCTCGCGCGCGACTACATTCGCGCGCTGGGGGTGGAAGGGGTGGAACTTCACCTCAACAGCATCGGCTGCAAAACCTGCCGCCCGCGCTACAACGAAGCGCTCAAAGCCTACCTGCGCCCGCACCTTTCCGAAATGTGCTCCACCTGCAACGCGCGGTTTGAAAAGAACCCGCTGCGCATCCTTGACTGCAAGGAAGAGGCGTGCGCCGCGATCAACGCGGGCGCGCCCCGCGCGGAGGAGTACCTCTGCGACGAATGCCGCGAACACTTTGAAAAGCTCAAAAGCATTTTAAACGCCTGCGGCGTGCGCTACACGATCGACCCGAAGCTCGTGCGCGGGCTGGACTATTATTCCAAAACGGTGTTTGAATTCGTGTCCACGGCGATCGGGTCGCAGGGCACCGTGCTCGGCGGCGGCAGGTACGACACCCTCATTGAAAACTTAGGCGGCGCGTCCGTGCCCGCGGTCGGCTTCGGCAGCGGCATCGAGCGCATGCTGCTCGTGCTGGAAAACACGGGCAGGCACATCCCCGAAGAGCCGCCGCTCGCGGTGTACGTGGCGGGGATGGGCGAAGAGGGCAGGCGCGCCGCTTTTGCCCTGGCGTGCGAGCTGCGGCAGGCGGGCATTTCTGCGGACATCGACCATGCCGCGCGCTCGGTCAAGGCGCAGTTCAAGTACGCGGGGAAGCTCGGGGCGCGGTTCGTCGTCGTCATCGGGCAGGACGAGCTTGCAAGCG
>CASDPE010000061.1 GCA_949282395.1 uncultured Bacillota bacterium
ACACGCCGTAGCCGATGGCCTTGGCAGAATCGATCACGCTGCCCCCGCCGACGGCAAGGATAAAGTCCACGCCATCTTTCCTGCACAGTCCGATCCCTTCATATACAAGGGACAGCCTCGGGTTCGGCACCACGCCGCCAAGTGAAATATAATCGATCCCGGCTGCATCCAGGGAACGGTAAATACGGTCCAAAAGGCCGCTCCTTACCACGCTTCCACTCCCGTAATGGACCAGCACTTTCTTACAGCCCTGCGCTTTTACAAGCTCACCGGTCTGATCCTCTGTTCCTTTGCCAAATACAACTTTTGTCGGTGTGTAATACTGAAAATTTTCCATGATCATTCCCCTTTCTTTTCATGGTTCTATTTGCAGAGGATCCAGGATCCTCACACAATCCCGATCTGACACATCTTCATCGCTTCCGCCGCCTGTTCATGCGTCGCAGGCGTGACGCCCGCACAGCAGGAAATGTCAACCTCAACCGGCACTTCCGGCAGATACGCTTTCAAAAGCAGTGCATTGGAGATCACACAGATATCGGTGCAAAGCCCGACGAGCGTGATCTTCTCCGCCGGTTCCTTCTCATCCAGTTCCCGGACATATGCGCCCAGCTCCACACTGCCAAAGGTTGGCTTGTCAATGATCCTGCTGCCCGCTTTCGCAAGCACCGCCTCTTCCACTTCCGGATGAAGCTGCCACCCCGGCGTATCCTTTACACAGTGAACGACCGGAAGATGCCGGCCTTCCTCTGTTTCCAGGTAATCCGCCCCGTGGGTATCCCGGGTCGCGATCACCTGCCCCTCAAACCCGCGGATCTTCTCCACGACGCCCGGCACGATCGCCACCGCTTCCTTCGTCCCGAGGGCGCCGTCTATAAAATCTTTCTGCATGTCCACAACTACAAGTACGTTCATTTGTCCTCCGTGTAATTTTGGTCGACCATTTTCTCATTCGACGCACGCAAAAATCAAGCATATTGCATGCGGCTCAATCTGCCGAAAACGCTCGGCTGCCCGATCTGGCTTTTTGTAAACATCAGTGATGGAACAGCCGCATCCCCGTGAACGCCATCGCCATGCCGTACTTGTCGCACGCCTCGATGACGAGGTCGTCGCGCACGGAGCCGCCGGGCTGTGCGATGTAGGAAACGCCGCTCTTTTTGGCGCGCTCGATGTTGTCCGAGAACGGGAAGAAGGCGTCGCTGCCCAAAGACACGCCCGTGATTTTGGAAAGGTACGCTTTTTGCTCCTCCTTCGTGAACGGCTCGGGGCGGACGGCGAAATTCTTTTTCCACACATCGTCGCCGAGCACGTCTTCATACTCGTCGGAGAGGTAAATATCGATGATGTTGTTCTTATCGGGGCGGCTGACGCCTTCGGCAAACTGCAGGCCGAGCACTTTGTCGCTCTGGCGCAGGTGCCAAAGATCGGCTTTGCTGCCTGCAAGGCGGGTGCAATGGATGCGCGACTGCTGCCCTGCCCCGACGCCGATCGCCTGCCCGTCCGCCGCAAAACAGACGGAGTTGGACTGCGTGTATTTCAGCGTGATGAGCGAGATGATAAGGTCGGTGACCGCCTCGGCGGGGATCGTTTTGTTCTTTGTGACAACATTTTTTAAGAGATCCGCGTCGATCCTGAAATTGTTGCGCCCCTGCTCGAACGTGATCCCGAACACCTGCTTGTGCTCGACGGGGTCGGGAACGTATTCCTTATCGATCTTTACGATGTTGTAACCGCCCTTCTTTTTGCCCTTCAAAATTTCCAGCGCCTTGGGCGAATAGGCGGGCGCGATGATGCCGTCGGAAACTTCGCGCGCGATGATCTTCGCCGTGACTTCGTCGCACTCGTCCGAAAGCGCGATCCAATCCCCGAAGGAAGACATGCGATCCGTTCCGCGGGCGCGCGCATAGGCGCAGGCGAGCGGCGAATCGTCCAGCCCTTCGATGTCATCGACGAAACATGCCTTTTTCAGCCTGTCCGAAAGTTTTTTGCCGACAGCCGCCGAAGTCGGGCTGACGTGCTTGAAGGAGGTCGCCGCCGCCTGCCCCGTGCTCTCTTGCAGTTCTTTGACGAGCTGCCAGCTGTTGAACGCGTCTAAAAAGTTGATGTAGCCCGGGCGCCCGTTCAGGATCTCGATGGGCAGATCGGAACCGTCCGCCATGAAAATTTTTGCGGGCTTCTGATTGGGGTTGCAGCCGTATTTGAGTTCAAACTCCTTCATTTCCCTTCTCCTTATTTGTTTTTATTGATGAGCACGCGCTCGAACTTGCCCGTGGCAAGGTCGGTATAGCGCACATACAGCGAGATCTTGTTCGCCTCGTTCAGGTTCGACCAGAGCGTTTTGGCGAACGCGTTCATGTCGTCGGGGACGCGCACGCGCTCGGGTTCTCCCGTGAACGTGGGAATGGGGTGCCCGTCGCAGTTATACGTATGGATAAAGTGCCCCACCCCCGCGATCGGCGCGTATGCAAAGGTATAGCGGTTGCATGCCGAACCGATGGCGTCCGCGCTCTTCAAAATGCTCATTTTATAGGTAAAACCGCCGTCCGCAAAGGTCAGCAGCGCGCTGATGCGCGGCGTGAAGTTCGGATCGTCCGGCTCAAAGCAGCGCGTATCCAGCGCCTGTTCGAACGTTTTGCCCTGCGCGAGGAAGTCGTACACCGTATCCGTCTGGTCGCCGTTGGTGACGATCACGTTATTGCCCTGCCTGCGCACGGGGGAATAAATGATCAGCGAAGGATCCTCTACCTTGCTTGCGTCATAAGGATAGATGGTCACCTCTTCCCCCTCTTCGGTGAACACGCGGTTGCGGCTGTTTTCGCTCCGCCCCATGATAAAATACGCAAAGACCGCCTTTTTGCCGCTTTCGCTTTTGCCGACGACGATGCCGCGCCCGACGTAGCTGTTGTCTTTGATGAGTTCGCCGATGTCTGAAACGTTGTAGATGCTCATTGTACCGCCTCCTCTTTTTCTTCCGCAAGGATCCGCACGATCCTGCCCTGTTTTTCGATCCTGCCCGTACACAAAAGCCGCACAGCTTCTGGCAGCGCCCTGTGCTCTTCGGCAAGGATACGCGCCTGCAGGCTTTCGGGCGTATCGTCGGGCAGGACTTCGACCGCACGCTGCAAAATGATCGCACCGCCGTCGCAGTTCTCGTCCACAAAATGCACCGTAAGCCCCGAAAGCTTTACGCCGTATTCGATCGCGGCGCGGTGTACGTTCAGCCCGTAATACCCCTTTCCGCAGAAGCTCGGAATGAGAGAGGGATGGATGTTGATGATACGGTCGGGAAATGCCCGCACGAAATTTTCGGTAACGATGGAGAGCCAACCCGCGAACACGATGTAATCGATGCCGCGCGCATTCAGCTGTGCTACGACGTCTTCATACATCGTCTCGGAATCGGCGAAGTCTTTTTTACTCCGCACGATATGCGGGATCCCGTGCTTTGCGGCGCGCTCGATGGCGCCGATCCCCGGTTTAGACGCGACAAGGAGCGCGATCTCGCAGAAGGGGGCGCGCTCGTTCGCGTCGATGACGGACTGGAAGTCGCTCCCCGACCCGCTTGCAAATACAGCGATCTTCTTCACCGCAGCGTCACCCCTTTGCCATGCACCGTTTCGCCGATGAGGTATGCCGATTCGCCCGTGCTTTCCAGCTGCGCGATCGCAGCGGGAACATCCTTTTTATCCACGCACACGACCATGCCGATGCCCATGTTGAAGGTGTTGTAGATCTGCTCGTCCGTGATGCCCGCCTTCTCCTGCATAATGCGGAACACGGCGGGAACGGGATAGGACTTCGTATCGATCTCGCAGCCGACGCCTTCGGGGAAAATGCGCGGGATGTTTTCGATAAAGCCGCCGCCCGTGATGTGCGCGATGCCCTTTACGGGCACCTTTTCGATGAGGCGCAGGATGCTGTTCACGTAAATTTTTGTAGGCTTTAAAAGCACGTTCAGAAGTTTGTCCTTCAAACGGTCGTCGTAGCGGTCAAGGTCGTGCGAATTGCCGTTGTCACCGAACAGCTTGCGCACCAGCGAATAGCCGTTGGAATGGATGCCGCTGGACGCAATGCCGATGAGCGCGTCGCCCGCCGCGATCCCCTTGCCGTTGATGACCTTCTTTTTATCGACGATGCCGACGGCAAACCCCGCGATGTCGTATTCGCCGTCGGGGTAAAACCCGGGCATTTCCGCCGTTTCGCCGCCGATGAGCGCGCAGCCTGCCTGGCGGCAGCCCTCGGCAACGCCGGATACGACGGTCGCAACGATCTCGGGCGAAAGCCTGCCCGTGGCAAAATAATCGAGGAAGAAGAGCGGCTTCGCGCCCTGGCAGACGATGTCGTTCACGCACATGGCGACGGCGTCGATGCCGACGGTATCGTGCTTGCCCGAAAGGAAGGCGTATTTGAGCTTGGTGCCCACGCCGTCCGTCCCCGCGACGAGCACGGGCTCCTCCATCTTTTCACCGGCGATGGAGTAAAAGCCGCCGAAAGAGCCGATGTCGCCGAGCACGTTCTTGTCAAAGGTGGACTGCACGTGCTTTTTCATCAGCTCGACCGCTTTGTAGCCGCGTTCTACGTCGACGCCGCTGTCCTTATACGAAATAGCCATTTTGGTTCTCTCCGTTGTTATTCGAATTTGAGTTTATCTGCTTGGTAATCTTCCAGCGAATACGGGTAATTTCCGTCAAAGCAGCCCGTGCAGAACCCGTTTTTGCAGCCGCGGCACGCCTCTTTCAACTGCGGAACGGTCATGTACGTGAGCGAATCAGCGCCGATGTAATCGCAGATCTCTTTGACGGATTTGTTTGCGCCGATGAGCTGCGAATACGTTTCGATGTCGATGCCGAGGTGGCACGGGTGTTTGACCACGGGCGAACTTGCCATCATGTGCACTTCGCGCGCACCGCCGTCGCGCAGCATCTTCACGATCTTGCGGCTGGTCGTTCCGCGCACGATGGAGTCGTCGATGATGATGACGCTTTTACCCTCTATGTTGGCGCGCAGCGCGTTCATTTTGACGCTGACGCTGTGCTCGCGCATGCGCTGGTCGGGCTGGATGAACGTTCTGCCCACGTAGCGGTTTTTGGCGAGCGCCTCCACGAACGGGATGCCCGATTCTTCGGAATACCCCTTCGCCGCGACCAGCCCCGAATCGGGCACGCCGCTGACGATGTCCGCCTCGATATGCGGATTGGAACGCGCGAGGATGCGCCCCGCGGCTTTGCGCGCCGCGTAGACGCTCAGCCCGTCGATGATGCTGTCCGGGCGGGCGAAGTAAACGTATTCAAAGATGCAGCTCGCACTCTTCTTTTCCGACGTGTCAAGGAAATACGAGCGCTCGCCCTGTGCGTCAACGACCACCACTTCGCCCGGCTGCACGTCGCGCGAATACGAAGCGCAGACGGCGTCGAGCGCGCATGTTTCGCTGGCGACGACGGTATCGTCAAGGCACTTGCCCAAGACCAGCGGGCGGATGCCGTGCGGGTCGCGCACGGCGATGAGCTTATCCGCCGTCATCACGACGAGCGCGTACGCGCCGCGGATGCGCTCGCAGGCGGCGAGCACGCCCTTCACGATGTCCCCGTCACTGTACTTGTTGATGAGCAGCGCGATGACTTCGGAATCGATGCTGGTCTGAAAGACGGCGTTGTCCGCGATCAGATCCTCGCGCAGCTGCTTGGTGTTGGTGAGGTTCCCGTTGTGCGCAAGCGCCATTTTGCCGCACTTGCCCGTAAAGACGATGGGCTGCGCGTTCAGCAGCGAGCTTGCGCCCGTCGTGGAATAGCGCACGTGCCCGATGGCGATGTCCCCTTCCGGCAGCTCCTGCAAGTGCCCGTTTGCGAACACTTCGGGGATGAGCCCCATGCCCTTGTAGTAGCGGATCGTGTTCGCATAGGCGACGGCGATGCCGCCGCTCTCCTGCCCGCGGTGCTGCAACGCGTACAGCCCGTAGTAGACGGTATGCGCAACGTCGCGCGTTTCGGGCGAATAGACGCCGAACACGCCGCATTCTTCGTGCATGCTGTCGAACGGAAGTTTTCCGTCACGTAAATACATCCTGTCCTCCTTGAAAGCCCGCGGCATGCGCGGAAAAAGAAGAAAGGGCGCGCGCCGCAGCCTGCCCTTTCGCCCCGCTCACTTGCCGGTGAGGCGGGCGAACACTTCTTTGTAAGCGTCCTCAACGCCGCCCATATCGCGGCGGAACCTGTCCTTATCCAGCTTTTCGCCCGTGGTCATATCCCAGAAGCGGCAGGTATCCGGCGAAATTTCGTCCGCGAGGATGATCTGCCCCTTGAACCTGCCGAATTCGAGCTTGAAGTCGATCAGGTCGATGTTCAGCCCCTTGAAGAACTCTTTCATGACGTCGTTGACTTTGAACGCCATGTTTTTGATGGTCTCCAGCTCTTCGGGGGTGGCAAGCTCCATCGCAAGCGCCTGGTAATCGTTGATCAGCGGGTCGCCGAGGTCGTCGTTTTTATAGCTGAACTCAAAGCAGGTGACGGGCAGTTTTTTGCCTTCGGGCACGCCGTAACGCTTGGAAAAGCTGCCTGCCGCCGTGTTGCGGATGATGACTTCGAGCGGCACGATCTGCACCTTTTTCACCGCCGTTTCACGGTCGGAAAGCTCCTCAACGTAGTGCGTGGGGATGCCGTGCTGTTCCATAAGGCGGAACATCATGTTGCTCATGCGGTTGTTGATGACGCCCTTGCCCGCGATGGTGCCCTTTTTGAGCCCGTTGAACGCGGTCGCGTCGTCCTTATAATCCACGATGACGATATCCGGATCGTCCGTAGCGTACACCTTTTTCGCCTTGCCCTCATAGAGCTGACCGAGTTTCTGCATTGCTGTTCTCCTCCAAAAAAATTTTTGACCTGAACGTTCAGGCAGTTTACAGTTCCTGTTGCAGCGCGGCGTCGTCGGCTGCGATCTTTTCCGCCATCTCACGCTTATATGCCGCAAGTTTTTCGGCGATCGCGGGATATTTCAGCCCGAGGATCTGCAATGCGAGCAGCCCTGCGTTTTCACCGCCGTTCACCCCCACCGTGGCGACGGGGATGCCCGAGGGCATCTGCACGATGGACAAAAGGCTGTCAAGCCCGCCCATCATATCCGTTTTGACGGGCAGCCCGATGACGGGGAGCGTGGTGTATGCGGCGATGACGCCGCCAAGGTGCGCCGCTTTGCCCGCCGCGCAGATGATGACTTCCGTGCCGCGCTCCTTTGCGCCCGCCGCGAACGCATGCGCGTCTGCGGGGGTGCGGTGCGCGGAGATGACGCGCACTTCGGGCTTTTCGCCGAACTTTTCCAGCACCGCGACCGCGGGCTTTACCACGGGCAGATCGGACTTGCTGCCCATAAGGATCGCTACTTTTGCTGCCATAGTTGTTTCTCCTTTTGCCCCGCCCTGCCCGCCGCGGTTAAAAAACGCCGCGCGCGGCATACTGAAAAACAGGGAGAGAGCCATGCTGCGATATATTCTTGTTGCCGTTTACCTGATCGCCGTGAACGTGTACGGGTTCATGCTCGTGCGCTCGCTGCGCAGCGCCGCACTCGAACGGCAAAGCACTGCCGCCAAAAAGTGGAAGCTGCTGCTTGCCGCGCTTCTGGGCGGCGCCCCCGCGGGATATGCCGCCATGTTCCTTTTGCGCTGCGGCACGGACGATCTTTTACTGATGCTCGCCATGCCTTTTTTGATCGCGTTCAACGCCTATACGCTGTTTTTACTGCTGCGCGCCATCGCGCCGCTATTCGTGTAGCGCGGCGCAAAAAAACAGACCCCTCAAACGTGCGCAAAATCGCGCCGCCTTCCGGGATCTGCCCTGCGGTTCTATGTACGGTGCGCCTTCCGCGCAAAGGTGATGCGGTTTGAAACCGACGCGCACAGAGCGCGTGCGGGAGCGCTTTTGTGCGCCGCCTGCCTGTTTCCCATGAGCGCTTCCTCTTCTGCCGCCGCGCGCCGCCCTTTCAGACAGGCGCTGCGAACATTGTTAGTATACCATAAATCCCGCCGTTTAAAAACTGTTTGAACACACTTTTTACAAAATTTTGCGCAGGAAATTTTTACGCCGCCGCGGCGAAACGCTTGACAGACACACAGCCGACGGAAAAAATCCGTCGGCTGCGGTGTTTCGCCTTACTTTTCTGCCTTTTTGTCCTCTGCGGGCGCTTCCTGCGCGCTGTTCGCACGCAAAAGGTCGCGGATCTCGGCGAGCAGTTTTTCCACATTCTCGCTGCTTGCCGCGGGCGCTTCCGCAACAACGGGCGCGGGCGCGGGTGCGGGAGCGGGAGCAGCTTCCGCTGCGGGCGCTTCTTCCTTGGCGGGTTCCGCCGCCTCTTCCTTCTTGGAAAGTTTTTCCTTCAAAGCGTGCCCGCCTTCACGGATGCGCTTGCCGACCTTACGCACGATGCGCACCGCCGTAAAGATGACGATCGCGTCGATGAGGAAGGTCAGGATCGCCATGATCAGGTTGCCGTAGTTGAGGGTGATCGCCTCGGTCACGACCTCAACTCCCTCTATGATCTTTGTCGATTCGGGACGCAAAACGACAACAAGTTCGCTGAAATTGCCGCCGACCAAAAGGGCGATGAGCGGTTTGATGATGTCGTTGACGACGCTGTTGACGATCGCCGTGAACGCAGCGCCGATGACCAAGCCGATGGCAAGGTCGATGATGTTCCCGCGCGAAATGAACGCCTTAAAGTCCTTCCAGAACCCGCCTTCCTTCTTCTTCGCGGCCTTGCGCGCCGCGCGCTCCGCACGCTTCCGCGCGCGCTTTTCCGCCTTCGTTTCTTCCGCGGCGGTCTGCTTGGTTGCTTCCATGTGTGCCTCTCTCCTGTAAATTTATTTTACGCGCCGATGTGCGCAAGTACCGTGTATCAATCGTAGCGGCGCAGGTTCGCCATCAGAAATTTTGCGACGGCATCCTCTTCGGAATAGCCGATAACGCCCGTAGCGATGGCTTTCAGACCCTCGTCCGCATTTTTTACCGCGTAGCACTCGTCCGCCGCCAGGAACAGCTCCCTGTCATTGGGCGCATCCCCGAAGGCGACCAGCTTTTCCGCCCCGAGGTGCTCCTTTATGCGGAGCGCGCCTTCGCCCTTAGACGTGCCGGCGGGCATGACCTCGCACCAATAATCGCTCTGGTACGTTTCGCGTTCGTAAATGCACTTGAACCCGCCGTGCGCCAGCACGCGCGCATGCAGCCCGCGCAGCCGCTCCTCCGCGTCAATGCAGTTGAAATAGAACACATCGTCTTCGGCAAGCTCGTCAAACGAGGGAACGGGATGCAGGCGCAGATCGCCCTTTCTGCGGGCGAGATACCGCAAGACCCCGGCAGACTCCTTCCCCGCGATCCAAGAAAGCCGCTCCTTCCCCTCCGCCGAAAACGAATAGACGATGGGGAAAACGCCCTCTTCCCGCAGCCATGCGCGGATGCAGGCGAACTGCTCTTTGGAAAAGTGCAGGTTGTACAGCATGCGCCTGCTCCACGGCTCCATCACGATGGCGCCGTTGTACAGGACGACGGGCAGGTTCTGCCGCAGCCCCCAAAGCGCCTTTGCCGCCGAATTGAGCGAACGCGCGGTGGCATACGTAAAACACAGCCCTTCGCCGTCTATCAGACGGTTCAGGTTTTGCAAGCTGTACGCGGAGATGCGTTCCTCCGCCGTCAGCAGGGTACCGTCTAAGTCGGATACAAAGAGAGTCTTCAAAACGTGCGCCCCCTGCCTGTATTCGCGGCAAGTATATCACATATGGCAAAAAAATGCAATCCGATATGCGCCGATTGCGGATTTTTCGTCAAATGAACAGATTTTCGGCTTTTTTGTCAAAACAACGCAAAACGCGGCGGGATATTCCCGCCGCGCCGTTTTATCCGTTCCGTTCAGCCCTGCGCCCCTGCCCCCTGCCCGAGCAGCGCCGCAAGCACTTCCTGTTTGAAGGAAGAACTTTCGCCGTACGGGCGCGGCACGGGCGCGC
>CASDPE010000062.1 GCA_949282395.1 uncultured Bacillota bacterium
GAAATCATTTTCTTTTCCTGATTCACCGCGACCCAGCGGCTTCCGCTTTTTACATAATCCGTTTTCGTCATCGGAAATAACTTTCTGTCCCAACTGTTAAAAGGAACGCGTTTCGCCATAGTTTATTTCCTCCTGTCTTTTTCCCGCAACATCGCCGCGTATTCCCGTCCGATCAAATGTTTATACGTGTTATGTATCTTCTGATTATCCCACGTATCGACGTTGCGTTTCCCGTAGATTTTGTTCAGCATTTTGCGCTGGTCGTTGTAATAACACGCAAAACAGCCGCCGTCAACCAAAGCCGCGCCTTTGGTATAATCCGTTTTCGGCCAACGGCTGATATACCCGCCGTCGTACGCGTCCGCGTCCCGTTTCATGTTGCTTAATGCCGAACGTCCTTCGCCCTTGAACGAGGGGGAATAATACCCGCGTATTTCCGAACGGATTATGCCTTTCGCTTTTTTCGTCGTACTCTTCGGACGAAACCCCGTCGAACAAAGAAGTTGTCACTTGATCCATTTTTGCCTCGCCTCCTGTTGCATTTGCAACAACACTATACTCCACTTTTTGCGCAAAGTCAAGGAACTTTGCGCAAAAAAACGCCGCGCTCAAAAGAGCGCGGCGCGTTCGTCGTTTATTTTTGCTGCGGCTGCACGGCGGCTTCGTTTCCGCCGCCCGCATGCCTTTGCCACAGCGGCACGGGCTGCAATACGGATACGCCTTTTTTGATCAGGGCGTTTACGGAAAGCGCGAGGGGAATGCCCAACCCGTACACCCAAACGCTCTGCGTCACCAAAAGCGATACAAAATTCGCCCAATACCCAAGCTCCGTGCTGCCCGCTAAGATCATCACGCACGGCACGCCGAACGCGTTCACCAGCACGGGGAACAGCCCGCCGAAAATGAGTTTGAGCGGCATATTGCGCACCAGCTTTCCGACGCCGAACGTGCCGATCGCGGCAAGCAGGGTGCACAGGCTCCCCAGCCCGATGTCCCACGCGCCGTAGCCCGAAAACACGTTCGCGAGCAGGCAGCCCACATACAGCGCGGGGATGCTCTCCACATAGAACAGGGCAAGCAGCGTCAGCGCCTCGGCAAGGCGGATCTGAAAGCCCAGCGTTCCGTACGAAAGGGGGCCGAGCGCCCAGGTCAGCACACAGTACAGCGCGGCGATGACCCCCGCGCGGCAGAGCATTTTGGTGGAAAACCTCTTCATGATTCAGTTACCTCGGTTGTTTTTAGGTAGTGTTGTCCGAAAACCTACCGCGCGTAAGGATACCACGCTTTTGTGTGTTTGTCAAGAATAATTTAATAAGAAAAAGCGGGAGATATTGACTTTTTTGAAATTTTATGTCAAAATTATATTGTAAATTAACGAATGATAAGGGGAAGAACAATGTTTGTCGCAGCAGACAAAGACGGAAACAAGGTATTAATTGAGAATGCAGTAGAAGGTGTTGAATACTTTTGTCCGGTTTGCGGGAGAGGGGTAATAATTAAAGCGAAGGGATCCTTGGCGGTGGCGCAGCATTTTGCGCATAAAAAGGGGGAAAGCTGCCCTGATAAATGGCGCTATGATATGAGCGAATGGCACCGCACTTGGCAAAATTGGTTCCCAAAAGAGTGTCAAGAGGTTGTCGTTGAAAACAATGGAGTCAAGCACAGAGCCGATGTTTTGATCAACGGGACGGTGATCGAATTTCAGCATAGCCCTATAACAGCAGAAGAAATCGCGGAAAGAAATAAGTTTTATGCAGCATGCGGTTATAAAATAGTATGGGTCTTTGATGCGGAAGGAAAAATAAAAAATGAATTTGATGATACGATCGACCCGATGCGTTGCAGAGAAGAGGACTTGTGCTGGAAAAGGGCGAAGAGAGAATTTTCGATAAAAATGCCTGAAAACGTAAAGGTTTATTTGGAATATAAAACGACAGATTTAATTGAAACACAAGAGAGAGAAGAAGATGGCATATTGCTTCTTACGCGAAAAGTGGAGCCGAAACAGATAACATTTTATAAAACTGACGAGCATATCCATTGTTTGAATTTTTTGAAAGAATACGGAGCCCCCATAAATGGAGAAGTACTTTCCGTAACAGAAATCATACAGAAAACAATCGCGCACCAGTTTAATCAAAGACCGCAAGTAGGGCAGGTAACAATACAATTAAAACCGGTAAGGATAGTAACAAAAATAGTAAGGCGACATTATAGTAGAGGGAGAAGAGGATTATAAACGAACAAAAAGATATTAAGATAAAAGACTTGCCTTGTGAAAATACATTGAAAGGCAAGTCTTTTTCTATAAACAAAGTGTTTTTAATAATCAAATCGCGCGTCCGAAAACCGCGCTTTTCGGAAAGCGCCCTCAATTTGCCGCAAACTTGCGGCTCAATTCGGAAAGAGTGAATGCGGCGCGCTTTTATAATGGAGAGCATATGGCGCGCGCCGCAGAGAGAAAAACGGCGGTTAGCCCGCAGAGCGGGCGTGCCCGCCGGTTGTCTCTCAAATCACGGAAAAAAGTTTTGTCTCTTTCAAAACTTTTTTCGTGAACTCACAAAATTATATTTTCCAGCAGCAGATAGTCGAAATCGACGGGTTCCACGAAGTCGCGGGGGAGGAAGCGCACGTGGTTGAACTTCGCAAAATTGAAGATGTGCGTCTTCAACAGCACGGGTGTGGGGCAGTCCAGCTCGCGGCAGATATCGAACAGGTACGTGAGCATGTGCGAGTAGGTCAGCTTTTCCTGCCCCTCGTACACGAACTGCCGCACGATCTTCCCTTCCTTCATCAGTTTTGCCCAGATCTTGAACATAACGCCCCTTCTTCGGGCGCTTTGCCGCGCCCCTGCACAAGCAAGTATACCGAATTTTCGGCGGAAAGTAAAGCGGAAAGGGAAATATAATTGACTTCTTTGCGCAAGAAAGGTAAAATAGCAGTATCCCGCAGGCATCGCGGGGCAAGGGGAGTAACGCCATGAACAAGCTCGAAACGGATATCCTGAAAATTTTGCAGGAAGATTGCCGCATCGCGCCCGAAAAGGTCGCGGTCATGCTCGGGAAGGACAAGAAAGAGGTCGCCGCCGTCATTGCAGACATGGAGCGGCGCGGCGTCATCGTCAAATACACCGCCATCCTCAACAGCGAAGTCATGGACGACGAGTTGGTGCAGGCGCTGATCGAAGTGAAGGTCTCGCCGCAGAAGTCCAGCGGGTTCGACGCCATCGCCGAAGAGATCTACCGCTTTGACGAGGTGACCAGCTGCTACCTGATGAGCGGCGGGTTCGACCTTGCCGTGTTTATCGAAGGCAGAAGCCTGCGCGACGTTGCGCGCTTCGTCTCCGAACGGCTCTCCACGCTCGACTGCGTGCTCTCTACGGCAACGCATTTTATTCTCAAAAAGTACAAAATAGAGGGAACGATCGCGGACAAAGAGGACGAGGCGCGGTCGCGCATATCGGTGCACGCATGAGAAAGTTTGTCAACGCCCGTGCGGAGCACCTCAAACCGAGCGGCATCCGCAAATTTTTCGACATCGTTTCCGAAATGAAGGACGCGATCTCTCTCGGCGTGGGCGAGCCGGATTTCATCACGCCGTGGAACATCCGTGACGCAGCCATCCGCAGCGTCCGCCGCGGCTACACGCAGTACACGGGCAACCGCGGGCTGCCCGCCCTGCGCGAGGCGGTCGCGCGGTACGTGAAGGAGCGGTTCGGCGTCGAATATTCCCCCGAGCACATCATCATCACCGTGGGCGCAAGCGAGGGCATCGACCTTGTGATGCGCGCCGTCTGCGAGGCGGGCGACGAGATCCTGGTGCCCGATCCCGGCTACGTATCGTACATGCCCTGCGTGCAGCTTTCGGGCGGCACGCCCGTGCCCGTTCCCTGCCGGCAGGAGAACGGCTTTATCCTCACGCCCGACGCGCTGGAAAAGGCGATCACGCCCAGAACAAAGGCGCTCGTGCTGCCGTACCCGAACAACCCGACGGGCGGCATCATGACGAAGGAGCAGTTAGAGGCGATCGTGCCCGTCATCGTGCGGCACGACCTGCTTGTCATCTCAGACGAGATCTATGCGGAGCTGACGTACGGCGGCAGGCATGTATCCGTTGCGTCGCTGCCCGGCATGAAGGAGCGCACCGTGCTCATCAACGGGTTCTCCAAGGCGTTCGCCATGACGGGCTGGCGCATCGGCTTCGTCTGCGCGCCCGAAGAGCTGGACGCGGCGATGCTCAAAATACACCAATACACCCTCTTGTGCGCGCCCTCTGCCTCGCAGCACGCCGCGCTGGAAGGGCTGAAAGACGGGTTCACCGATAACTTCGCCGTTGTAGAGAGCATGCGCGACGAATACGACCGCCGCCGCAGGTTCATGGTGGACTTTTTCAACGGCTGCGGGCTGACCTGCTTCGAGCCGCGCGGCGCCTTTTATGTGTATCCCTCTGTGGAAAAGACGGGGCTTTGCGGCGAGGCGTTTGCCGAAGGGCTGCTGCGGGCGGAAAAAGTTGCCGTCGTGCCGGGGGACGCCTTCGGTTCGGCGGGCAAAGACCACGTGCGCTGTTCGTACGCCACAAGCGTGAACAACCTGCGCGAAGCCGCCGCCCGTATCGAAAAATATGTAAAGACATTGTGCAGATAAAATAAAAACAGCGGAGGAGCACGGTTCCTCCGCTGTTTTTTTGTGTTGCCGCCCGCGGCGGTCTTCGGGGATCGGAACGGTCAGTGCAGGGTCTCGCCGCACTTGTCACAGAATTTCCCGTCCTTTACGGTTTCGCCGCAGTGCGGGCAGGTCACGAAAAACGCGCTTCCGCAATGGCGGCAGAACTTTGCGTCCTTCTCGTTCGGCTCGCCGCAGTGCGGGCAAAGGTCTTCCCCCGCGCTTTTCACCGCCCCCGCGATCGCACTGACCGCGGGCGTAAGTTCCTGCCCCGCTTCGTTCAGCACGGGCACGGTTTCGTCTTTGGTATAGCGGACGATCTCTCTCCGGAACCCCGCAAGGCACAGCATCCCGCCGATCCCGAGCAGGGGCAGCCCCGCGATCAGCCCCCAGAACAGAGAGGGAGACCCGCCATCCGCGGTCGAAAGGAACATGTCGGCAAATCCCATGACCGCAAGCCCGAGCCCTGCGGCGGCGACGACCACACCGACGATTTTCAGCGCCAGCTTTATCCGCCTGTATTTTTTGAGTGCTTCCGCACGGTCTTTTTCCTGTACGTCCATAGAGCTGCCCTCCCGCATGTTCTGCTCCTATATTATAAACGGTGCGGAGGGAGATAAACGGTGCGGAGGGAGATGTCAAGAGGGCGGCAAAAAAGGCAGCCGACGCAGGGCGCGCCAAAACTTTTTTGCCTGCAATATGCCGCATTCCGTTGCGGAACTTGACAAAACCGCCGCAAACGGGTATAATATTGGAAGATGGGCAGGAAGAAGTGATTCCGCAGAACGCTGCGGAATCACTCTTTTGCACGTTGTAAGGGATGCGAAAGCAAAAAAATCTGCCGCAGCGCGGCAACCGTGAAGGAGAGAAGGTAGGTATCATGGCGGAAGAATTTATCATGACGCAAAAGGGGTATGACGAGGCGGTGGAACGCCTGCGTTACCTGCAGACGGAGAAGAAGAGGGAGATCACCGAGCGCATCAAAGTGGCGCGCGGCTTCGGCGACCTCTCCGAAAATGCCGAATACGATGCGGCAAAGAACGAAGAAATGATCAACGAAAGCGAGATCCGCGAGTTGGAAAACAAGATCAAGAACGCGAAGATCATGGAGGAGAGCACCGATAACAGCAAGGTGCATTTTGGCAACGTGGTCACGCTGTTCGATCACGATCTGGAAGAAGAGATCACGTACACCGTGATGGGCAGCACCGAAGCGGATCCCGACAAGAACATCGTTTCCATCGATTCGCCCATCGGGCAGGCGCTCGTCGGCGCCCGCTGCGGAGACAAAGTCACCGTACACGCCCCCAACGGGTTCGACTACGTGGTCGAGATCCGCAATATTAAGTAAAAGCGCTCTCTCCGCTTACGGGCGGGGCAGGGCAAGCGAGGAACAATGGACGCAAGGATCACAAAAAAACGGCTCGGGCATCAGCTTTCGTACGATTGGATCAAGATCGCAGGCACCTGCATTTTAGCGGTCGTCCTTCTGCTCGTGCTGTTCACGACCATCGCCACCCGCCCTACCGCGGGGCAGACGTTTGATTTTTACACCTTCTTCGACGTCCGTTTCAATTCCACGCGCCTCGGCTCGCTGGATACGCTGAAGGCGGACGGCGCCCTGTCGTACGATATCCAGAAGCTCAACACCTATGAAGTGACGAGCACGGGGTATGAAGACATGATCCTCTCCACCCGCTTTGCCGCGGGCGAGGGCGACGTGATCGTCGCCTCCGACGTGGGCGACGTCGCCGACGAGAACATAGACGGCGCGCTCAAAGACCTTTCGGGGCTGAAAGAGTTTTTGTACGGCTACCGCGGCAACTGCATGTGGCTGGGCACCGACGGGCAGCCGCTCAACGACCCGCAGTACGGCGCCGTCGGCTCCAATTATTTTGCGGACTGCGCCGCCTATCTGGACGGCTATTTCCCCGGTGCGGGGTATTCGGCAGCCGTGGCGAAGGGGGCGGCAGACCTGGATACGTCCGCCGCGCTGGATGAAGAGGCTGCCGAAGCGGGGTTCCGCTCGCGCATGAAGGGGGACAAGCGGTTCAAGACGGAGAAGCAGAAGGAGCAGGGCATCGAAGACGAAAAGACCCGCCTTCTGGATCTGCGCGACGCGTTCGTAAAAGTGTGGAAGTCCGTCAAAACCAACGGCGCGATCCGCGTCAACACCCTCTCCTTTTCCGCCGATCTTGACGGGAACGGCTCCATCGGCGAGGGCGAGAGTTTCGTGTGGAGCTACTCCTTTGACATCAGCGGGCTGGAAAAGATCACGGACGTGCTCGTCACGTATACGGCGAGCGGCAGCGGCACCGTTACGGGTTCGCGCGAGGGGCTGAGCCTGTGCGTCGTGCGCAACGGCACGTCGAACGAGGAAGAGCTGCGCTACGAGCCGTTCACCCTGCTCGCCTACTTTGTGGAAGAGTTCAACGGCGGCGACTGGGCGGCGTATCATACGGGAGGCGAAACGGAGGCATGAAGCTGCACATCTACGAGGCGCTTGCCGCCTATAAAAAGAGCCGCCCCGCGCGCTTCCACATGCCGGGGCACAAGGCGAGCAGGCGGGGCTTCCCTCTGTTCAGGGACGCCGCGCTCGACGTTACGGAGCTTTCGTTTTCAGACAGCCTTGAAAGCCCGAACGGCATCATCGCGAGCGCGCAGGAAGACATTGCCGCGCTGCTCGGCGCAGAACACAGTTACATCCTGACGGACGGCGCAACGGCGGGCGTGTATGCCCTGCTGTATGCCGTGCGCAGGCTGGGCGGGAAAGTCGCCATCGCGCGCTCCTCGCACAAGAGCGTGTACAACGCGTGCGCGCTGTTGGGCGTGGAGCCGTATATTTTACAGAACAACGAACGCGAC
Organism: uncultured Bacillota bacterium; assembly: GCA_949282395.1. Lineage (GTDB taxonomy): Bacteria > Bacillota > Clostridia > Christensenellales > Borkfalkiaceae > Borkfalkia. The sequence continues at coordinate 7,527 of CASDPE010000062.1, forward strand.
GGCGTGCTGCTGCCGCCGGGGCCCGCGGATGTGGAGGCGGCGCTCGCGCGCGAGCCGCGCATCACGGCGGTGCTGCTCACCTCGCCCGATTACTACGGGAACACGGCGGATCTTGCCGCCGTGCGCAAGGTGTGCGACCGTTACGGCAAGCTGCTGCTTGCAGACGGTGCGCACGGCGCGTACCTGAAATTCGACCCCGATCTCGCTTCGGAATACGCGGGCGCGCATGCGCACGCATGGGTAGACGGGGCGCACAAAACGCTGCCCGTGCTCACGCAGGGCGCGGTGCTGAACGTTTCCGACGAGCGGCTGCGCCGCTTTGCGGAGGAGGGGCTGGATCTGTTCCGCACCACAAGCCCGTCCTATTTGGTGATGGCGTCCGTCGAATACGGCGTCAAATTCATGGCGGAACGGGGCGCGGCGCTCATTGACGCGGTCAAGCGCGAGCTCGCCTTCGTGCGGGCGCGGCTGGGCAAGCGCGGGCTGCTGTGCTACGAGGGCGGCAAAACGCTTTCGCTCGCCGTCGACTTCGGCAGCGCGGGCATCTCTCCGCAGGCGGCGTATGAGGCATTGGAACGGCGCGGTGTGTACGCGGAGCTTTGCGACGCGCGCTATGTACTGTTCTATCTTTCCCCGCTCACAACGGCGCGGGAGATTGCGCGCATGGAGCGCGCCGTGCGCGCCGTGGCGCGCACAAAGTCCCTGCGCGGCAGCTATACCGCCGCAGGCGAACTGCCCGCCCCCGGCGAGCGCAAGTTCAGCTACCTTGCCGCCGTCGGCATGCCAGGCGAAGAACTTCCTCCGCTGCAGGCGGTCGGGCGCGTCTGCGCGCGCAACGCGGGCATATCCCCGCCCTGTTACCCCGTCGCCGTGGCGGGCGAACAGCTCACGCAGCAGGCTGCGGAGGCGCTCGCCGCCGCAAAGCACACCTTCGGCATGCAGGAAGGGAAGGTCACCGTCGTGAACATCGGCAGGAAGGGGCACGCATGAAAGGCAGGTTTATCGCGTTCGAAGGCTGTGAAGGCGCGGGCAAATCCACGCAGATGCGCCTCTTGTCCGAACAGCTGCAGCAGCGCGGCGTTCCGCACACCGTCACCCGCGAACCGGGCGGCGGCGAGATCTCGGAAGCCATCCGCAAGGTCATTCTGAACGGCAAGTTCACCGCCATGACGGACGAATGCGAAGCGCTGTTGTACGCCGCTGCGCGCGTGCAGCACCTCTCCGATACCGTTGCGCCCGCGCTGGCGCGCGGCGAGATCGTGCTGTGCGACCGCTACATTTTTTCGTCGTATGCCTATCAGGGCGCGGGCAGGGGGCTGCCCCGCAAATTTCTGGAAGAGATCAACAGTTACGCCGTGGCGCATTTTATGCCGGACGTTTCGCTGTTTTTGGACATCCCGCCCGTGCTCGCGTTCGACCGCAAGCACGGCAAGGACGAAAACGACCGCATGGAGTGCGCGGGAGACGGGTTTCACGCGCGCGTGTACGCGGGGTACAGACAGCTTTTGGAGGAGTTCCCCGCGGCGCTTGTCGCGGTGGATTGTTCGGGCACGAAGTTTGAAACGAGCGCAAAAATCGTTCGGCTATTGGAGGAGAGGGGGCTGATCCCCCGCGCATGATGGAGATCTTCCGGCAGACCAAAGCGTATAAGCTGGCGGAGGGCGACCTGCGCCAGGGGCGGCTTTCGCACGCGTACCTGCTGCTTTTGCCCGATGCAGGCAGCCTCGGCGGGTGCCTGCGCCTGCTCGCGCAGCGCATCCTTTCGGACGGGCTGCCCCCGCGGGAGGCGGAGCGCGTTTCGCGCCTTGTTGCCGAAAACAGGTTTGAAGACTGCCGCTTTTTCCCCGCCGAGGGCGAAAAGTGCGGCGTGGCGGAAGTGAAGGCGATGCTCGGCGAATGCTACGTCAAGCCCGCCGAAGCGGCGCGGAAGGTGTTCGTGCTCAGCCGCGTGCACGAAATGCTGCCCGCCGCGCAGAACAAACTTTTGAAAGTGCTGGAAGAGCCGCCCGCGAACGTCGTGTTCCTGCTCGGGTCGGCAAGCGAATACGCCGTGCTGCCCACCGTGCGCTCGCGCGCAAAGCGGCTGGAAGTGCAGGCGTTCCCCGAGCAGGCGAT